>NZ_CP108393.1:975000-1300000 GCF_035961655.1 Streptomyces sp. NBC_01317
TCCTGGTCCTGCCGTGCGGGTTTCCGCCCGAACGCGCCCTGCGCGAGGCGGAGTTGCTGACCGCGCTGCCCGGCTGGGCGGACCTGCCCGCCGTGCGGGCGGACCGGGTGTGGGTCCTGGACGGACCCGCGTACTTCAACCGGCCCGGTCCGCGAGTGGTACGGGGTGCGGAAGTCCTGGCCCATGTCCTGCACGGAGTACAGGCCGGCGAGGCGGTGACGGAGGCCGAGGCCCGGCCGCTGCCTGGCTAGGGGGTGGCTCCGCCGGTGAGCGCGGTCTGGTTGGCCGCCACCGCGCGTTCCAGCAGCAGGGGGTCCGCCAGGGTGAGGGGGTGGCGGAGCATGAAGGAGACGTTGTTGAACGCCTTGGCGATGCTGCCGTCGACCACCGTGGCGCCGATCACCTGCTGGAGGGCCCAGCGCTGTTGCCGTACCTCCTCCGGGACCTCGACGCCGTTCTCCGTGTCAAGACGTACCGCGTCACCTCCGGCGGACACGGCCCACGCGGCGTCCACGACCACTTCCTGCAATTGGAAGAACTCCCCTGCCTGCCGGTCGAGTTGAGGGTCGCCCTGGAGGAATTCGGACAGGCAGGAGGCGTGAAGGGCGGCGGAGGACATGCCCTGCCCGTAGACGGGGTTGAAGGACGCGACAGCGTCGCCCACGCTCACCAAGCGGGCCGGGAAGCGGCCCAGACCCGTGAAACCGCGCCGCCGGCTGTCGGCCTGACGGTACGTCACCACCTCGCGCGCCGAAGCACCGCGCGCGGCCTCCCGGTAGATCGGGGGCAGTTCCTCGCACACCGCGCGGAAGTCCTCGACCGAAGCGCCCGGCCGGTCCTCCCCGAAGCCGACCAGCAGGGCCAGCCACTTGTCGTCCTCGATGGCGTTCACGGCGGCCACGCCTGTCCCGCCGGCCGGGTACGGCGGTGAGTACACCACCAACGAGCAGGCCACCGGCAGGTCTTCGGCCTGCGTGGAGCGCTCGAAGAGCGCGGAGGCGTAGTTGATCCCGGAGGGCAGCCGCTCCAGGCGCGGCTTGTCGTAACCGTCGCTGTGGACCCACTCCGACAACCTGCTGGAACGGCCCATCGCGTCCACGACGAAGTCCGTCTCCAGTACCTCTTCCCCGTGGCCCGTGGTGTGGCGGACGGCGCTGACGGCGTCGTTCCGGTACAACAGGCCGGTCGCCCGGCTCCGTACGGTCGAGACGTTGGAAAGCGCCAGGACCCTGGCGCGCAAGCGGGATTCGAGGAAGGGACGGCTCGCCCCGAGCAGCGCGTGCGCCCCGCCCGGGGCCTGCGGATGACCGTCGAAGCAGGTGAGGGCCTGTTCCGGGGAGGCGAGGACCGCGCCCAGGTCCTGTGCCTCCTGGGTGAATCCGGGGAGCCACCGCTCGATCCACAGCCGCCCGGCCGGCAGCAGCGAGTGCACCTGCTGGTCCTGGGGCACCCCCGCACGCGACCGGCCCTCCGTGCCGACCTCGTCCCGTTCGACGATGACAACCCGGCGCGCGTGATCGGCGAGCACCCGGGCCGCCAGCAGCCCCGCGATGCTGCCGCCGAGCACACAGGCCGTGTCGAGGGTCGGACGCGTGGCCGTGGAAGGCCCCGCGTCGACCAGTCGCTCGAACACGGATATGGGCGATTCGGTCATCAACGACTCTTTCCCTGGGCCCGGTTGCCAAGACGGATCGGGTCCGTCCTCCGACGCTCGTGGAGCGTAGCCACGCGATGGTGGTGAAACCAAAGCTCCGGGACGGCCCGGCGTGGCGCCTTCACCCCGGCTTCCGCACCGGGCCCCCGGCTGTTGTCGCCCCGGCCTCCGTACACGGCTGGAATGACGTCGCCCCCTCCCGGCCGGCGTGCGCGGACACGCCCTGGGGCCGGGCCGTGTCGAGCACCAACCTGAGGGAACCACACCATGTACGAGTACGACGGACAAGACCCGCACGGGCCACACGCGCCCCGGCGCACCCTGCGCGGACGCCTCACCCTGGCCGTCGCCTTCGGGCTCGCGGCCGCCGTCACCCTCGCCGTCCCGGGAGTGGCACAGGCCGACGCCCCGGTGGCGTTCACGGGGGCGGTCGGTCCCATCTCCGCGTCCTCGCAGGTGCGGTGGACCACCGAGACCGTCGCGCCCGGAGTACAGGTGCGTACGGGCGTCCTGCGGAACGCCGGCGTCACGCCGGTCTGGACGGTCACCGTCCAGGCCCCGGCCGTCAACCGGCTGACAGGCGCGGCGACTTGGGCCCCGCTGGGCGACCGCGCGTGGGCCGGCGCCACCCAGAGGCAACTGAGCGCGGCCGGGTTCGAGCCGCGCGTGGAGAAGGTCGTCTGGGACAGGTACGCGGACACACCGCGCGGCACCATGGGGTGGCAGGTACGGGTGGGCTCGTACGGCACCCAGGCCGCGGCCCAGACCGCCGGCCAGGCGGTCACGGCGACCGGCCTGCGTACGGCGGTGGAGTGGACCGGGTACGACGGTCGGCAGCTCGCCGACCGGGAGAGCATCCACGTCGCGGTCATCGACCCGGACCGGTTCCGCGGCACGGTCGCGGGGACCCACGACGGCAATGTCGCGGACCGCGAGACGACGTCGTCCGTCGCCGTACGGAACGGTTCCCTGCTCGCCGTCAACGGCGGCTTCTTCATCACCGCCGACGCGGACGGCGTGCAGGGCACGGTGGCCGGGATCGCCGCCTACGACGGCGAGTTGGAGTCCATGGCGGTGGGTTCCCGCGCCGCGCTCATCCTCGCGGACGGAGGCCGCCGCCCCCGGATCGCCGACCTGTCCACGACGGTCACCGCCCGGGCGGGGTCGTCCGCGTACGCCGTGCAGGGCATCAACCGGCTCCCCGGAAAGGTGCGCAACTGCGGCCGCCCCGGCGCCGTTCCCACCGCACTCCCCCGGCACGACACCACCTGTTCACTGCCCGACGACCTGGTGAAGTTCACCCCGGGGTTCCGCGCGGCCCTGCCCGAGGGCGCCGGTACCCAGGTCGTGCTCGACGCCGGGGACCGCGTGGTCTCGGCCGGTCCGCGCGGCGGTACGGTCCCGGCGGGCGGCTCCGTACTCCAGGGGATCGGGGGCGCGGCCGACTGGCTGAGCGCCCACAGCCGCGCGGGCGAGCAGATCTCCGTACGGGAGGACATCCGCGACACATCCGGGCGGCGGATCGAACTCGGCGCGCACGACAGCGTCGTCAGCGCCGCGCCGACCCTGGTGAGGAACGGCCGGATCGCCGTCGACGCCGCCACCGAGGGCACGCTCGACCCGCTGGACCTCTCCTTCGGATTCGCGTGGTCGAACGTACGGCAGCCCCGCACCCTGGCCGGTGTCGACGCGCACGGGCGGCTGCTCCTGGTCACCGTCGACGGACGCCAGCCGGGCGTCAGCGAGGGGTTCACCCTGGCGGAGGCGGCGGAGTTCATGCGCTCCCTCGGGGCGGAGCAGGCCCTCAACCTGGACGGCGGCGGTTCGAGCGCGATGGTGGTCGGCGGCAAGGTCGTCAACATCACCTCGGACGCGACCGGCGAGCGCGCGGTGGGCGACACGATCCAGGTCGTCCCGGCGGCCCCCCGCCGCTGAGGGACGGGGCCGCTGAGGGACGGGAGGGGCCGGCCGGCCGAAGTCACTTCCCCGGCCGCTCCCGGCCTCCCGGCCCCCGGCCCTCCCGGCCTCTCCCGCCGTCCTCAGCCGACGAGTTGCTGACCGCCGTCGATGTCGTACGTCCCGCCGGTCAGCGCCGTGTTCGCCATGAGGTGCACGGCGAGCGCCGCTACGTCGTCCGCCCCCACCACACGCCCGATCGGCAGTGTGGTCCGCAGCTCCTCGCGCCGGGCGTCCAGTCCGTCGCCGAGGAGCTGCGCGGACAACGGTGTGTCGACGAAGCCGGCCGCGATCAAGTTGACGCGGACCGGGGCGAGTTCGAGCGCGAGACTGGCCGTGAGCACCGGCATCGCGATGGTGACCGTCGGCAGGATCCCCAGGTCACGCTTGATCCGCCGGCCGCCGGTGCCGCCCATGAACAGGAGCGTGCCGCCGGGGCGCACCGTGTCCACGGCGTGGCGCGCGACCTCCAGCGGCAGCACCATGTGGTCGGTCATCGCCCGGCGCGCCTGGTCCGCGTCCATGTCGAGGAGCGGCCCGTAGGAGGGCCGGCCCGCCGTGACCAGCACATGGTCGACCTGTTTCGGCAGCTCCTCGAAGAACCGCGCCAGCTTCGCCGGGTCGTTCGCGTCGAAGGCGGTACTGCTGAGCGCTTCGACATCCGCCGCCGCGCTCCGCAGCCGCTCCGGATCCCGGCCGGTCAGGATCACGTCGGCGCCCTCGGTCCGCGCGTGCCTGGCCGTGGCGAGCCCGATGCCGGCGCTCCCGCCGATGATCACCACGGTCTGCCCGAGCAGGGCGGGGTCACGGTGGCCGACAGAGACAGTTGTCGCGGTGCCCATGGTGCCTCCACTGTCGTGTGTGTCTTCACAGGTTTCGACGGGCCACCCTCATGCCCCGACGGTCGCGTACCGCTCCTACGGTCGCTCCTTTCGCGGTACGTCGCACCTTCGCGACGCCCGGGCGGTTGATCAACAAGCCGCCGCGCCCGGCCGTCGATAAAATGAGGGTCACCAGCCCCTCGGCGGGAAGGGTGGCCAGGCCATGGGCGGACGGTTCAGCTACCGGAGGATCTACGAGGACACGCCGCCGTCACAGGACGGCAGACGGGTGCTCGTGGACCGGTTGTGGCCCCGTGGAATGAGCAAGGAACGCGCTCACCTGGACGAATGGCTCCGCGATGTGGCGCCGTCGGACGACCTGCGCCGCTGGTACCACCACGATCCCCAGCTGTTCGCCGACTTCCGTGACCGCTACATCGCCGAGCTGGAGGACGCCGGGCACCGGCCGGCCGTGGAACATCTGCGGAGCCTCGCGGCCCGCGACAAGGTCACTCTCCTCACCGCCACGAAGGACCTCGATCACAGCGAGGCCGCGGTGCTCGCGCACTGGCTGGACAGTGTCGGCACCACGAGCGGTTAGCCCGGTGGGATCCGTAGCGTCGGCAGGCGTGTCCATGCCCCGCGCGACGAGGTGCGGACGCGTCCCTGGGGGGAGCTACCCCGAGTGTCTGATCAGGCCGCCGACCGGGCGAGCGCACGCCGTTCGATGCTGGCGGCGAACAGCGGGGTCTCCCGGCGGTTGTGGTCGCCGGACGCGGCCTGCCGACTCGCCGAGGCCTCCTCGAAGCTGATGCCGTGCTCCTCGTTGAAGGCCATGAACTCCGAAGTCGGGTGGCTCGACACCTGGTTGGTGTACGTGAGGGTCCCGTCACCGTTGTCCGTGACGGACAGGTCCCAGATCACCTGGACCGTCGTCCAGCCGTGCGGGGTGAGGACGTCCGAGGTGGAGACCATGTGGCAGTGGTGCCTCTCCAGGGTCTCCCCGACGTAGTGCTGAATCGCCAGACCGGTACCGATCATCTCGACGTTGATGGACATCGGCCTGCCGTCGTCGGTGGTGGTGTAGCCGGCCGCCTTGTGGTCCGGCGGGGCGCAGCGCTGGTACTCCTTGTCGGGCAGGTTCAGGAGCCAATTGCCGATGTCGACGGCGTCCATCGGGGCGTTGACGGTCGCCGTTTCCGTGGAGGAGGAAAGGAAGAGATCGGAAAGAACCTCGTTCTGCACGGTCATCGCGCACGCTCCCTCTGGGGCACCCGTTTCCCCCTCTCCCACGCTAACTCCACTGTGACGGAGAGCGCTCAGCGCGGACACCTGGGCAGACGCCTGGCCAGGCCGTACGGATGTGAGGCGAAGCGAGGCCGATATACTCGGTGCATGCCTCGGGGAATCACTGCCAAAGGCCTCGCGACGAGGCAGCGCATCGTAGAAGGCGCGGCGGAGGTGGTTCGTACGCGCGGTGTGGCGGCCACGGGGCTGGAGGACATCCGCGAGGCGACCGGGACCAGCGGCGGTCAGATGACCCACTACTTCCCCGGCGGCAAGACGGAGCTGCTGCTGGCCGTCGCGCGCCATGAAGCGGAGCAGATCCTTCAGGAGCAGCGCCCTCTGCTGGACGACCTCACCTCGTGGGGGGCGTGGCTGGCGTGGGCGGACGGTTTGGTGGAGCGGCACGAGCGGCAGCGTGAGCACTGTGGTCTGAGCACTCTGCTCAGTCAGCTGGACCCGGGTGACCTGGGTGTCCGCCAGGTTCTGCTGGAGCTGTTCGACGGCTGGGGCAAGGCTCTGGAGCAGGGGATCCTGGCGATGCAGCGTGCCGGGGAGATGGACCCGGGGGCGGATCCGCACGAGTCCGCGCGTGCCTTGCTGGCGAGTGTCCAGGGCGGTGTGGTGATGCTGCTCGCGACGGGTTCGCCGGATTATCTCAGGTCCGCCCTGGACACCTGCTTCGCCAGACTGCGCGTCAACTGAGGCCTGTAGTCGGGCCGTTGTGGGGCCTTTGTGCGGCCGGTGTGCGGCCCTTGTTTGAACAGGGCTCCGATCACACCGCCAGGAATCCGCCGTCGACCGGCAGCGTCACCCCGTGAATGTGCGCCGCGTCGTCACCGGCCAGGAAGACCACGGCGGCGGCCACCTCCTCGGCGGTGCCCGGTCGCCGCCGCGGATGGGCGGTCGTGAGGCTTTCCAGCATGTCCTTGGACGCCGCGTTGTGTTCCGTGACGGTCGGGCCGGGAGCGACGGTGTTGACACGTACGTTCTTGGCCGCCAGTTCGGCCGCCCATGACTTGGTCAGGGAGTGCAGTCCCGCCTTGCTCGCCCCGTACAGGGCGGCGACGTCCATACCGATCTCCCCGTTGATCGAGCCCATGTTGACGACCGCGCCGCCACCGCGCTCCACCATCGCGGGCACGAGGGCGGCGGTCAGCAGGAAGGGGGCCTTGATGTTGACGGCCAGGGCCCGGTCGACCTCCTCCTCGGTGGCCTCCAGCATGGACTGCGCCGGAATGAGGACGGCCGCGTTGTTGACGAGCACGTCGATCACCCCCACCGCCGCGGTCGCGTCGCGCGCGAGGTCCCGTACCGCCTGCTCGCCGGCGCCGAGGTCCGCGCGGACGAAGACGGCCTTGCCGCCCTCGTCCCCGATGCGGCGCACGATGTCCTCCCCGCGCTCCGCGTCCCGGCCCGAGACCACCACGGTGGCCCCCTCGCGGGCGAGGGCTATGGCGACGGCCCGCCCGATCCCTCCGGTCGCTCCGGTGACCAGTGCGTTGCGTCCCTGCATGCGGCCGGTTCCAGCCATCGCGCGCCTCCATTATGGGTTGGTGAGCCCATAATGTTGGGCGAGGGAATGGGTTGTCAAACCCAGACTTGCGACCTCACCCGCCGTCGCCCAGCGGCCACCCCATCCCCGCCACGCGCTCCGTCGCCGACCAGAGCCGTTCGCCGACCTGCGGGTCGGTCATCTTCGCGAAGGGCTTCTCCCTCACGGGCCGCCCCCGGCCGCGCAGGAAGCGGGGCCCCCACAGCTGCCCGCCCTCGGCGAGCGGATCGAGGGCGGCACGCACCGCCGGCCAGGCAGCATGCTCCTTGCTCTGCGCGACGGGGGCCTTGGGCAAGGCCCCGAGAAAGCCGGTGGCCGTACGGACATGAAGCGGCGGACGCGAGGGGGTGAGGCCGTCGAGCGCCCCGCCGGGATGGGCCAGGACGCTCGCCACCGGGCTGCCGGTGTCACGCAGGCGCCGGTCCAGCTCGGAGGCCAGGACCATCTGCGCGAGCTTGCTCCTGCCGTACGTACGAAAACCCTTGTACGGGGGTCGAACGGCCTGGAGATCGTCGAAGTCCAGGTCGGCCAGGCGTGCGGCGACGCTGCCCATCGTGACGATCCGGCTGCCGGTCGTGCGCGCGAGCAGCGGGTAGAGGGAGGCCGCCAGGACGAAGTGGCCGAGATGGTTCGTACCGAACACCAGCTCGTTGCCGTCGACCGTCTCGCGGCGTTCCGGCTGCGCCGTCAACCCGGCGTTCAGGATGAGCCCGTCGAGCCGCCCGAGGGACGCGCTCAGACCGTCCGCCGCCTTGCGGACGGATTCCAGGTCGGCCAGATCGAGGACGAAGGTCCGTAGCCGGGTCCCGGGGACGCGGGTCCGGATCGCCTGCCGGGCCAGTTCGGCCCTGGCGCTGTCGCGCCCGGCGAGGATCACGGTGGCGCCTGTCCCCGCGAGCTGTTCGGCGATGAAGTAGCCGATGCCGGACGCGCCTCCGGTCACCAGGAACGTTCTGCCGTCCTGGGGTGGCAGCTCGTGGACGTTCCACCGACGGGCGCGGCCGTTCCGCCGACCGGCGTCGCTCACGTCCTCACCGCCAGGACTGGATCTGCCGCCCGGCGGCCGGGTTCGTGCGGGGTCGCGGCCATGCGCACCTCCATATTGGTTTCTCCAACCCACTATGGATGCGCGATTTTGGTCTGTCAAACCCAATCTGACGCCTGCCACCGCGCTCCGCCGCTCGGCTGCCGCCGTCAGCTTTCCAGCTCGGCCAGTTCACGGTCCCAAATCAGACCGGCCCGCCGGTCGTCCCAGTACTTCCACATGTCCGTCCCGGAGCCCAGCACCTGGTCGCGCCAGTGGCCCGGCAGCATCGGCCCGGCGGGCACGAACACGGCCGGCAGATCCGCACAGCAACTCCTCCGCCTCCGGGGCGGGAAGGTTGCGGTAGAGCATCGGGTCCAGCGGGTAGCCACCCGCCGATCCGCCACTCCTCGGCGGCCTGGACTACTCGGCGCCCGTACCGCCCTGGAACGCGACGACCGCACGGCTGGCGCGGTACAGCGACCTGGCGAGGGTCCGCGAGTCGCCGAGGTAGCCGCCCACCATCGCGCCGTCCCGCAGCATGACCAGCTGGTCGGCGGTGCCGGAGACGTCGGTGACCCCGATCTGTTCGAGCATCTCCCCGATGGCTTCCTTGAACCAACGCCGGTGGGCGTCCACGACCTGGCGCACCGGGTGCTCGGCGTCCGCGTACTCGGCTGCGGCGTTGATGAACGGGCAGCCCCGAAAACCCGGGGAGCAGCTCTCGGCCCCGATCCCCTCGGCGACCATACGGAACACCTCACAGACGTCCCCGGCGGCGGCCAGCCGGGCCCCCGCGACGGCGTCGCGCTCCCATCGGGCTCGACGTTCGAGGTACGCCACGATCAGGTCGTCCTTCGTGGGGAAGTGCCGGTAGAAGGTGACCTTGGTGATCCCGACCTTGGCGATGATCTTCTCGGCGCTCACCGCCCGGATGCCCTGCGCGTAGAACAGTTCCGTCGCGGCCTCGATGATCCGTTCCCGCATCGAGGGCTTGCCGGTACGCCCCTGAGCGGGCGCCGGAGCGCCGGGCGCGTCCGCCACCGCATCCGCCGCTGTCGTCTCCGCCGCCGGTTCGGGGTGCTGCGTCATGTGATCCACGCTTCCATCCTCCCCCGTTCCTGCCCCACTCCCGACTCCCGTTCCGGCTCCCTTTCCGACTCGGCGCGGGCGGGTGCCGCCTCGCGAGGCCGTGCTACGTTGATGTGGAGTTACTAGTTAGTCTACCCGGTGCAGGCACGGAGGAATCTAGGCATGTCCCCATCAACCCCGGTCCCCACCCCGGTCGTCTTCGTCCATGGGCTCTGGATCCACTCGGATTCCTGGCGGAACTGGGCGGATCTCTACCGGCGGGCCGGCTACGACCCGATCGCCCCGGGATGGCCGGGTGACGCCGCCACCGTGGCCGAGACCCGGCAGAACCCGGCCGCCGTCGGCAACCACGGCATCGACGACATCACCGCGAGCTATCTGCGCGTGATCAACGGGTTCGGCGCCCAGCCCGTCGTCGTCGGCCACTCCTTCGGCGGCCTGATCGCGCAGAAGCTGCTGGCCGGCGGACACGCGTCGGCCGCCGTCGCCATCGACCCGGGCCAGATCAAGGGCGTCAGGCCCGTACCGCTCGCACAGATCCGCGCGGGCCTGCCGGTGCTCTCGCGTCCTGGCAACAAGAAGAAGGCGGTCTCACTGACCCGGAAGCAGTTCCGGTACGCCTTCGGCAACGCCGTCCCGCAGGCCGAGTCGGACGAACTGTTCGACCGCTGGACCATCCCCGGCCCCGGCCGGCCGCTCTTCGAGGCGAGCACCGCCAACTTCAGCAGGCGCTCCCCGGCGGCGGTGGACACCGGGAAGCACGACCGCGGGCCGCTGCTCGTCATCGGCGGGGGCCGGGACCACACCGTCCCCGAGGTCGTCGCCAGGGCCGCGCACAAGCTGTACGCCGGATCGCGGGCCACCACCGACTACCGGGCGTTCCCCGATCGCGGCCACTCCCTGGTCCTCGACCACGGCTGGCAGGAGATCGCCGACTTCACCCTCGCCTGGCTGAAGCGGCAGGGCATCTGACCAGGCTCCGTCCGCCCCTCCGTACCGCGCGCCGCCCGAGCGGCCCGCTCCCCTGAGAAGAGAGAACCCCATGAAGTCAGCGTTGAAGCCAGCCGGGAAGTCCGCAGGAATGTCCGCAGGAATGTCCGCAGGGAAACCACGCAAGCGCGGAATACGGTTCGCCGTCCTCGGCACCGCCCTGGCCCTCGCGACGGCGATCGTCCCCGCCGCCGCGGCCTCCGGTGCGAGCGGGAAGTCCGGCCACCCGGGAGTCAAGCCGACCGTGGTGCTCGTCCATGGCGCGTGGGCGGACGGCTCCAGCTGGAACGGTGTCGTCCGCGACCTCCAGCACGACGGGTACACCGTCGACGTGCCGCCGAACCCGCTGCGCGGTGTGGCCGGCGACTCCGCCTATCTCGCGAGTTACCTGGCCACCGTCCCAGGACCGATCGTCCTGGTCGGACACTCGTACGGCGGCTTCGTCATCTCCAACGCCGCCACCGGCAACGCCAACGTCAAGGCGCTCGTCTACGTCGACGCCTACGTCCCGGCGAAGGGCGAGACCCTGAACGCACTGACCGCCCAGTTCCCGGGCAGCCAAGTCGGCCCGGACGCGCTCAACTTCGTCCCGTCGGCCGGCGGTGTCGTCGACGCCTCCATCAAGCCCGCACTCTTCCGCGGCATCCTGGCCAACGACCTGTCGGCCCGGCGGGCCGCCGAACTCGCCGCCACCCAGCGCCCGCTCGCGGCGTCCGCGCTCAACGAACCGTCCGGCGCACCGGCTTGGAGCACCATTCCCAGCTGGGACGTGATCGGAACCGCCGACCACGCGCTGCCCGCCGCCGCCCAGCAGTTCATGGCCGAGCGCGCCGGAGCGACCGTCACCCGGCTGAACGCCTCCCACCTGTCGATGATCTCCCACCCGAATCAGGTCACGGACGTCATCGAGGACGCGGCACACCACACCACCCACTGACCCGGCCGGGCCGGGAGTCGGGGCCGCGCGGGAAGAACCTCCCGCGCGGCCCCGGCCACCGCCGGAACCCTCGTCAGGTGCGATCCTGCGTGGATGCCTGCGTGGATGAACGATCTCGGCGACGCGCACCTGCGTACGTGGACACTGCGGATGATGGCCCTCCTCGCAGCCGGCACCCAGGATCAGCTCGCCTGGCTGGGCGAGCGTGAGGTGGCCATGGAGTCCCTCGTCCAAGAGGCGGAGCTGCTCTGGCGCGTCCGCGCGGAAATCGCCGAGCGCGGAGTCCTTGAACCCAGGAATCCGCCCGCTCTTCAGGCCGTCCGCCGTCGCCTCGGCGAGATCGATGTCGCCGGCCGCCCGGTCCTCTGGGGCGACGCACTGGCCACAGACCCGGCTTGGGACGAGATACGTACGCTCGCCCGCCGGTTTCTCGCCACGATGCCGGGCGACTGGCTCAGCATCCCCTGCCACACCCCGTGCGGCCGGACCCTCCTTCCGTACGTGGGGCCGCACATGAGGGCGATATCCGAGTGCGCGCGGACCCACGGCGCTGAGACACTTCCGGTATGCCGATCATCGAAGCCTCGCCAGGAGTGTCCCTCGCCTACGAGACCTTCGGTGATCCGTCCGATCCGGCCGTCCTGCTCGTGATGGGCTTCAGCGCTCAGATGATCGCCTGGCACGAGGACTTCTGCCGTGCCCTGGCGGCACGCGGACGCTATGTGATCCGGTACGACAACCGCGACTGCGGGCTGTCCACCAGGTTCGACGAGCACCCCGTCGACATGGGCCGCTTCATCCACGCCGTGAGCACCGGCGACCTCGCCTCCGCCGTCGCGATGGCGCCGTACACGCTGCGGGACATGGCAGACGACGGCCTGGGCCTGCTCACCGCGCTCGGCATCGAACGCGCTCACGTGGTCGGGTCCTCGATGGGCGGCATGATCGCGCAGACGATGGCCATCAGCCGGCCGGAGCGCGTACTGACCCTGACGTCGATGATGTCCTCGACCGGCGAACCCGAGTACGGCCGCCCGAGCGCCGAGGCCCAAGCAGTGGTCTCCGCCCCGAAGCCGGCCGATCGCGAGGGATACGTCGCGGCGTCGGAGGCGGAGCTGGTGTGGGCCTCGAAGCGTTACGGCAACGCCGCGCCCCTTCGTGAACTGGCCGCCCGGAGCTACGACCGTGCCTACTACCCGGCCGGAGCCGGACGCCAGCTCGGAGCGATGATCCTCGCCGGCTCACGCGCCGACGCGCTGCGCGAACTGCGCGTACCGACCCTGGTGATCCACGGTCTGGACGACACACTGATCGACCCCGGCGGCGGCCGGCGCACCGCCGACCTCGTGCCCGGAGCGAAACTCCTGCTGCTCCCCGACATGGGGCACGACCGGCCCCGTGAACTCTGGCCCGAGATCATCGACGCCCTGGACACGCACACCGAGTGAGACCCCGATCGCGGAATCAGACGTCGTAGACCTCTGCCCGTGCGGCGCGCGGCTCGGTGCCGACACGCTCGGCTGCCACGCGCCGGACCGTACGGGCGAAGGCGGCCATCTCAGGGCCCGAGGTCTGCGGGAGCCACCCCAGGGCCAGCGTGGTCATGGGCAGATCCGCCACGGGGACGGCGACCACCTCCCTCGTCAGGCGGGCGACGGCGGCCGAGCCGACGACGGTGACGAGCCGGCCCAGGGCGACCCGGTCGAGGATCTCGTCCAGGCCCGTCGGCGGGCACTTCTCCCGGAAGGCCGGCTCCTGGCGGAGCTCGGCGGTGGTCACCCCGGCGCGGCCCGCGAGACGGTGGTCGCGCGGTACGAGGGCGACGGGCCACTCCTCCGCCACCTCGGTGGTGTGCAGGCCCGCGAAGTCGTCGCTGTCCGTGCAGAGCAGGGCGACGTCGGCCGTACCGTCGCGCAGGGCCCCCGCCCCGGAGTGGGTGAAGACGAGTTCGGGGTCCGTACCGTCGTGGGAGCGCAGGACCTGGGCGAGCAGCCCGGAGCCGGTGCCGGGGCGGACCGCGAGGATCAGCCGCCCGGGGTGGGCCGCTCGTTGGGTACGGCGCACCGCGGCGTCCAGGTCCCGGAGCAGGCGGCGGGACTCGTCGAGGAAGACACCGCCCGCCGCCGTCAGTTCCACCCGGCGGCTGGTGCGCTCCAGGAGACGTACTCCCATGCGGCGCTCCAGCCGGGCCACCGCCCGGGACAGCGGCGGCTGGGCGATGCCCAACCGCTCCGCCGCCCGGCTGAAGTGCAGTTCCTCGGCCACGGCGACGAAGTAGACCAGCTCTCGGGTCTCCAGATGATCCATACCTCCAGGGTATCGCCGCGTACGGGAACGGTCATGGCTCCCCGGGCGGCGTCCTGGTCTGATGGAGACGCGGGCCGCCGCGGAGCTTGTTCCCGCGGGAGTGGCGCCCGGTGCCGGGACGCCTCGGAAGGTCCCGGATGCGACGACGAAAGGACACCCCCCTCATGAGCGACGAGCGCAAGGTCCAGGAAGTCCTGGCCCGCTATGTCCGTGCGACGGACCGGCGCGACGGCAAGACCCAGGGAGGTCTGTTCACCGACGACGCGGTCGTGCGGATCTTCACCAGGACCGGCCCCGACGCCTACGAGCCGGTCGGTGAGCCCCTGATCGGCGGGGCGGGCGTGGAGTACGCGGTCACCCACCTCATGGCCCCGCATCCGGAGGGAGGCACGAGCCACCACACCACCCAGGACCACCTCATCGAGGTCGACGGCGACCGCGCCCACCTCAACGCCCAGTTCGTCGTCTTCCGGGTCCAGGCCTCCGCGCGCCCCGCCGGCGGCTGGCCGGCCGGGGTCTCCGGCGCGCAGGGCACGGTCGGGCCGATCGAGTCCGGGTACTACGACACGGATCTGCGCCGGGTCGGCGGCGAGTGGAAGATCGTCAAGCACAGCGTGCTGATGGACATGCCGATCGCGTTCCCGGGCGCGTGATGAGAGCCATGGTCTACCGCCGCTACGGCGGCCCCGAGGTCCTGGAGCCGGCGGAGCTGCCCGAGCCCAAGACCCATGTCGACTCGGTGCTGGTACGGGTACGGGCCGCGGCGCTCAACCCCGCCGACCTGGCGCTCCAGGCCGGGGCGCTCCGCGGCGCCGTGGAGACGTACTTCCCGGTCGTCCCCGGCTGGGACCTCGCGGGGGTGGTGGAGCGATCCGGCCCCGCTGCCCCGGAGTTCGCCCCGGGGGACGAGGTCATCGGGTACGTACGCGGCGACGTGCAGCGCGCCCACGGTGGTCTGGCCGAACTGGTCTCCGCCGATGTACGCACGCTCGTCCGCAAGCCCTCCGCGCTGAGTTTCGCCGAGGCGTCGGCGCTCCCCCTGGCCGGGCTGACCGCGTACCAGGCCATCGTCCACGCGCTGGAGGTGCGGCCCGGCGAGATCCTGCTCGTGCACGGAGCCGCCGGCGGGGTGGGGTCCCTCGCCGTCCAGATCGGACGGTCCCGCGGAGCCCGTGTCATCGGCACGGTCTCGGCGCGCGATCACGGTTACGTACGCACACTGGGCGCCGAACCGGTCACCTACGGGGAAGGGTCCGCCGACCGCGTCCGCGAACTCGCCCCGGACGGCGCCGACGTGGTCCTCGACACCGTGGGCGGTGTGCTCGCCGCGACGGCGCGTGCGGCCCGCCCCGGCGCGCGGGTGGCGTCGATCGCCGAGATCGGCACCCCGGGTGTCACCCCGGTCTTCTGCCGGATGGACCACGCCGATCTCACCGCGCTGGCCCGTCTCGCCGAGTCCGGCGCACTCGGTGTGCGGGTCGGTGCCACCTTCCCTCTGGAACAGGCGGCCGACGCCCAGCGCGCACTGGCCGCCGGGGGCGTCCCGGGAAAGGTCGTTGTCGTGATCGCCTGACCCGGCGGACGGCGGTCCGGCGGACGGCGGTCAGCCCCCCTTGTACCACTTCTGGTTGGACGTGCCCTTGCAGGTCCACAGCTGCAACTTGGTGCCCGAGGCCGTGCCCTTGTCCAGGACGTCGACGCACTTGTCGGCCTGGGCGTTGACCAGATCGCCCGCATCCGCGAGGTAGAACTGCTGCCCACGGCCGCCGTCGCAGGTCGCCAGCTGGATGGCGGCCCCGCTGCTGGTGGAGTTCCCCGCCACGCTCATGCACAGGCCGAGTGAGCGGATGGTGCCGTCCGGGCGGAACGAGAACCCCTGATTGGCCTGCTTCGGGTAGTTGCAGTCCCACAGCTGGAGCCGGGTGCCCGATCTGCCCACCCCGTCAAGGGCGTCGGTGACGTCGATGCAGCGCCCCGAGGCCACGCCCACCAGCCGGACACCCAGCGCCTTGGGCGTATCCGAGCCCTGGGCCTGGTTCACCGGCGTCTTGCTCCCCGAGCCGGTACCGCCCGTACCGCCGGTACCGCTCCCGGCTCCGGAGCCGCCGGTGGACCCGCCGCCCTGCTCCGTATCCTTCGCACCGTCGTCTTCCCCCGCAGGCGCCGACTTCGATCCGCCGCCCTTCGGCTGGTCCTTCGGCCGGTCCGAGCCGGCCGGCGCCCCACCACCGGCGGGCGGTACAACTCCCGCGCCCACGCCGGGATTCGGCGGGACGAACACACCGCCACCGCCGCTGCCCCCTCGCGGGGCGGGCGGCCGGTCCGTGCGCTCCTCCGACGAGGTGGAGGAAGGGGAGGGGGACGGGGACGGGATGGCCGTGCCCGGCTCCCGCCCGGCCGCCGCCTCGGCCACGCTCGTGCTGGACTCCCCGGAGCCGGGGGTCAGATCGATCGACGCGAGCAGCGGCACGGTGAGGATGCCCGCACCCGTGAGGGCGGCGGCGACGGCCGTCGTCGCCCAGACCCGCGATCCCGGCAGCAGACCCCGGCGGGGCAGGGACGGGCGGCGGGCGAACGCCTCGGCGAAACCACCCCCCTGGGCCGTGCCGGACCCACCGGCCTCGCCCGTACCGGAGCCGCTGCCCTGGCTCGTACCGGAGCCGCTTCCCCGGCTCGTACCGGGGCCGGGAGTGGGGTCCTGGGGCCGTCCGGAAGGGGGCGTGTTGCGGATGGACGGCACATGGGCTCCGTACGGTCGGAGGGAATCGGACGAGCGGAAGGCTGTACTCCGAGGATCTCGGTCCCCACCGACACCGCTCCACGCACATTGGGAAAACGCTTGGTTAACACGACCCGCACAACCCGGCGGTTCGTCATGATCGGCGCACAGATGCCCAGTTCAGAGCCGTGCGAGGCCGACACCGGGCGAACCGCACACCGCCTATCCTCCTCTCGTCCGCCACTCATTCCGTACGCCGTTCCCGAGGGAACCAGGGGGCTGAGGCCATGCCACGCATCGACATCGGACACACCGGCATCGAGCACACCGGCGAGGAGCCGTCGGCGGCCCACGCCCCGCCCCCGGGTGACCGCACACTCCCCCTGCTGCTCGCGGAGCGCGACAGCCTGCGCCACTACGTCGCGGGACTGATGGGCCGCGACAGCCAGGGCGCCGAGGACATCGTCCAGGAGACCCTGTTGCGGGCGTGGCAGTTCGCCGGGCGGCTGGACTGGCAGGACAGGCCGATCAGGATGTGGCTGTTCCGGGTGGCGCGCAATCTTGTCATCGACGCGAAGCGCAAGGACCGGGCCGTCCCGGTCGGTCTCTCCACGGCCGACTTCGGGGCCACCGCGCCCGCGCCGGTCCCCGACCACGCCGAAGAAATCAGCGAACGCTGTGTGTTGGTGGAGGCGATGCGCACGCTGGACCCGCCGCGCAGGGAGGCGGTCGCCCGCGTCCACCTCCTGGGTCAGCCGGGCGAGGACGTCGCCCGGCTGCTGGGCGTCCCGAGAGGGACGGTCAAGTCCCGTACGCACCACGGGATCCGGGCGCTGCGCGCGGAGCTGAGCGGGAACGCCGCGTGAGCGCGTCGGGCGGGACGGCCCAGTGGCTCGGACTCGCCGGGATCCTGGTCCTGGTCATCACGCTCACTCTCTGGCTGGTACGGCGCGCGGGCGGCCCCCGGGCGGTATGGCGTCGGACGGCGCGTCAAGTACGCCTCACAAGGCGGGCGTTCAGCGAACCGGTGCGCGCCCAGCTGCGCTACCAGCGCCGGGTGCGACTGCTCGGCCGGCTGCTGCGCGACCGGGCCGGATGGGCCGACGCGGAGCGGGCGGTACTGCTGGCGGCACGGCTCCACCCGGGGTTCACCCCGTACGGGGCGCTGCTCGGACCCGACCTGGTCGGCGTGCTGGTGACGGGTCGGACGGACAACACGACGGTGGGTACAGGGGGTTCGGGCGGGGTGCCCGAACTGCCCGAGCCCTGGGTCGCGGACGACGCGGAGCCCCGGCTGTGGTGGATCGCCCGGTCGGACGTGGCGCCGGCGGAGAAACCGGACGCCAGGGCGGGTGAACCGGCAGGTGCGGAGGGCGTGTTGGCCCTGGCTTCCCCCGCCTCCCCGCCCCTGCTCGCCTGCGTCGGGACCGACGGCCGACGTGCCGTCCTGCTCGATCTGCACGCTTCTCCCCCCACCGTCGCGGTCCTGGGCGTTCCCCGTACCGCCCGCGCGGTCGTGCAGTCGCTCGCCGCGCAGCTCGACGCGCGGCTTCCCGCCGGGTCCGTGGAGGTCGCGTCGGAAGTGCACCCACGGTACGCGGGCCGTACCGGTGCGGAGGTGCTGGCCGCGCCGGTCGGCACGTACGTGGTGTGCGCCGAGCCGCCACGGACGGCGTTGCCCGACGGGGTCAGGCTGCTGTGCCTGGGAGTGGGCCGGGGGCGCGCGCTGCTGCTCGAAGCCTCCCAGGACGGACTGTTGGAGGTACACGGCGCCGCGCCGTCGCTGCGGGTCGACACGCTGCCGCTGGCACGGGCGGTCGTACGGTCCCTCCCGGTCCTGCCTCCCTACGACGACGCGGATCCGGTGAACTCCGCACGCCCCGGGGCCGGTTCGGGCGCCGCGCGCGCCCTCGCCGGTCCGGGCACCGCGTGCCCCGTGGCCGTCGCTGTCACTCCCGACGAGTTCGAGGAACCCGAGGCGACCGTCGGGGCCAGCGCCGTACCGCGGGGACCGGAACACACCGGTACGCGTACACCACCCGCCGTACAGCGAACCGAGCCACCCGCCCCCGCATCCCTCCCCCGGCCCGGCGACGACGATCTCGCCGAGCCCTCCGAGTCCGGCACCGCCGGCGTCTCCGCCGCAGGGGCGTCCGCCGCGGGCGCGGCGCCCGCGGCCCGTGGAAAGAGCTGACGTGCACCTCACTCTCACCACCGTCGACAGCGCGGACGGTGTCCGCCGCGACCATCTGCTGCGACTGTCGCCGCACGCCACCGTCGGCGAGGTCGCGGCGGCGGTGTCCGAGCCGCCCCGGCCGCTGTACTCCGGTGCCGACCGGCTCGACCCGGCCCTCGCGGCGGCCAGGGCGGGGCTGCGCGACGGTGCGCTCCTGGGCGTCGGCGGCCCGGCCGAAGGGCCGGATCTCGTACGGCTGCCGGCCGACGACACGCGGCCCGCGCTGGTCGAGCTGCACGCGGTGTCGGGACCGGGAGCGGGCCGCACCTGGCGGCTGGGCCAGGGCAGTCACGAGATCGGCACGGACGTGCTGTGCGCGGTCGGACCGCTCGGCGACGGCGCGGACGCCCCCGCCGACACGCCCGGTGTCCCCACCCACGGCCTCTGGTTGACCGTTCGCGCGGACGGCTCCGCCTACTGGCACCGCACCGACGCGGCTCCCCGCGACACCGTGCGCGGCAGGACCGTGGAGCCGCCCCCCGAGGACGCCGTCACCGCCGCCGTCTCCCGCAGGCCACGGCCCCGCCGGGGCGCACCGGCGGCCGGCGGCGAGCCCGCTCCCCGACCCGGTGGGCCGGCTCCCTGGCCCCTCGGCGAGGATCTGACCGTCGGTCCCGCCCTGCTGCGGCTGACCTCCCTGGTCGAGCCGGACGCGGCCGTCACCGGGTCCGCCGACGGATTCGGCCTCGACTACAACCGTCCGCCCCGCATCGCGCCGCACCTGGACGGTGACCGCGTACGGATGCCGCAGCCGCCGTCGCCGTCCGCCAAACGGCCGTTCCCCGCGCTGATGATGATGCTGCCGATCGCTCTCGGCCTGGTCATGGTGTGGGTGTTCCACTCGTACTACTTCCTGGTCTTCATCCTCTTCAGCCCGCTGATGCTGGTGTCCAACTGGGTCACGGGCCGCCGCTCCGGGCGCAAACTGCACGAGGAGGCCGAGCGGCGTTACGCGCGGCGGCGCGCGGCGCTGGAGGAGGAGATCAGGACGGCGGTCGCGCGCGAGCGCCGGATCAGGGACGTCACCGGCCCCGACCCGGCCGCCGCGGCGCTGACCGCCACCGGTCCCGGGGGCCGGCTGTGGGAGCGGCGGCGGCACGATCCCGACCACCTCGTCCTGCGCCTGGGTACGGCCGACCAGCCGTCGCTGAAGGAGCTGGAGGATCCGGCCAGGGAGGAGAACCACCGTACGGTCCGGTGGAACATCCCCGACGTGCCCGTCGGTGTGGACCTGCCCGCCCACGGTGTGGTCGGGGTGGCCGGCGCCGCCCCGGCCGTGGGATCCCTCGCGCGCTGGCTGGTGATCCAGTCCGCCGTCCTGCACAGCCCGCGTGACCTGCGGATCGTCCTCCTCACGGAGGCGGACCGGGCGGCGGGCTGGGACTGGGTACGGTGGCTGCCGCACCTGCGGCCGATGTCGTACGAAGCGGCCGCTGTCCCCACCGGACCGGCGACCGTCCTGATCGGCAACGACGAGGCGTCGACCACCGCCCGGATCTCCGAGCTGGTGTCCCAGGTGCAGTCGCGCCGCCGGGCGCGGGGCGACGGTGGTCGCGCCGAGGTGCCGGGACCCGATCTGCTGGTGATCGCCGACGGCGCGCGGCGGCTGCGGGACGTGCCGGGGATGGTCCAGATCCTCACGGACGGGCCGGGGGTCCGTATCTTCAGCGTCTGCCTGGACGAGAGCGAGCGGCTGCTGCCGGAGGAGTGCACGGGGGTGGTGCTGGCCGACGGCCCTCTGCTCACCGTGAAACGCCCCGGGATGCCGGACCTTCCCGCCGTCCGGGCCGACGAGGTGCGGCCGGACTGGTGCGAGCAGGTGGCACGCGCCCTGGCGCCGGTACGGGACGTGAGCCCCGAGCACGACGCCGGACTCCCCCAGCGGGTGCGGCTCGTGGACCTGCTCGGGCAGGAACCGCCCAGCGCGGCGGCCCTGTTGGGGGACTGGCGGGAACGCCCCGCGTCCACGTCCTTCGTCCTCGGCACGGGATTCGACGGTCCCGTGTCCTTGGATCTGGTCCAGGACGGCCCGCACGGGCTGGTGGCGGGGACGACCGGCTCGGGCAAGTCCGAGCTGCTCCAGACGTTCGTCATCTCGCTGGCGGCGGTGAACCGGCCGGACGAGCTGACGTTCGTGCTGATCGACTACAAGGGCGGCAGTGCCTTCAAGGAGTGCGCCGAACTCCCGCACACCCTGGGCATGGTGACCGACCTGGACGCCCATCTGGTGGAGCGGGCCCTGGCCTCGCTGGGCGCCGAACTGCGGCGGCGTGAACGGGTGCTCGCGGCGGCGGACGCCAAGGACCATGTGGAGTACCGCACGAAGCGGGCGGCCGATCCGGCGCTCGCGCCCCTGCCCCGGCTGGTGCTGGTGATCGACGAGTTCGCGACGCTGGTACGGGAGGTGCCGGACTTCGTCCCCGGGCTCATCAGCCTGGCGCAGCGCGGGCGTTCGCTCGGCATCCATCTGATCCTGGCCACCCAGCGTCCGGCCGGTGTGGTGACGGGGGACATCCGCGCCAACGCCAACCTGCGGATCGCCCTGCGGGTCACGGACCAGACCGAGAGCCATGACGTCGTGGACACCAAGGAGGCCGTGGACATCTCGCCGCGCACTCCGGGGCGGGCCGTGGTGAAGCGCGGTCCGCGCTCCGCCGAGCCCTTCCAGACGGCGTGGGTGGGAGCCGAACGTCCGCAGTCCGAGCCGGAGTCGGAGGCGGTACGGGAGCGGGCGCCGGAAGCCGCTCCGGGAGGCGGGGTCGCCGCCGTGCCGCTCGCCTGGGAGACCCTCGGGCGCGGGCCGGTGCTCCCGCCGGAGACCGTCGTCACCGTCGAAGCACCGCGCGGGCCCGCGCCCACCGACCTCCAGACGCTGGTCGCCACGATCCGCGAAGCGGCCGCCGGGCTGGACGACTTCGTACCGCAGGCCAGTCCATGGCTGCCCGCGCTCGGCGAGCGGGTGCTGCTCGACGACCTGGAGCCGCCGTCGGCGCACGGCGCGAACCGCCAACTCCTCATCCCGTACGCCCTCGAAGACGTACCGGAGTTGCAGCAGCGCAGGCTCGCGGTCGCGGACCTCTCGTCCTTCGGCCATCTGTACGTGATCGGCGCGCCCCGGTCGGGCCGTACCCAACTCCTGCGCACCCTGGCCGGATCCGCCGCCAGGACCGCGAGCTGCGCCGATGTGCACCTCTACGGGATCGACGCGGGCGGCGGCGGCCTGGCCGCGCTGACCGCCCTGCCGCACTGCGGCGCGGTCGTCTCCCGGCACGACGTGGAACGCCTCGGCCGCCTGCTGCGCCGCCTCAACCAGGAATTGACACAACGTCAGGATCTGGCCGGGGAGCACAGCGCCACGGGCATCACCGAGTTGCGCCGGGTGCTTCCCAAGGCGCGACGGCCTCCGCACATCATGCTGTTGATCGACGGGTGGGACGCCCTGTCGGCGGTGCTGGACGAGCACGACCACGGTCAGCTGGTGCAGGACGTGACCCGGCTCATCCGGGAGGGCGCGGCGGCCGGTATCCATGTGGTCGCGACCTCCGAACGGGCCCTTCTGGGCGGCCGGCTGGCCGCGCACAACGACCACAAGCTGCTGCTCCGGCAGGGCGACCGCAGCGACTACCAGGCGGCCGGGCTCAAGCTGGGCCGGGTGCCGGCGGTCATCGGGCCGGGGCGGGGCTGGCACGTCCTCACCGGCACCGAGACCCAGATCGCGCTGCTCGCGCCCGGTGGGGGGACGGAGCAGGTCGAGGCGCTGCGGGCGATCGGCCGCGAGGCGTCGCGGCGGGACAGCCACGTCCCGCAGGAGCGGAGGCCGTTCGGGGTGGAGCCGCTGCCCCGGTCGGTGGAGTTCGCCGACGCGTACGGCAAGGTGCCGGAGTCCGCGCGGCGGCCGATGTGGGGGCTGCTGGGGCTGGGCGGTGACGACGCGGGGACGGTCGGCGTCGATCTCGCGGGCTCCTCGTCGGTCTTCGCGGTCCTCGGCCCGGCCGGCTCGGGGCGCAGCAACGCCCTTGCCTCGCTGGCCGTTTCGCTGCTGGCCGGTGACACCTCGGTGGTCGTACTGACTCCGCGCGAATCGCCGCTCAGGGCACTGGACCGGCATGCGCGGGCGCGGGTGCTCAGCGAGCCGGACCCGTCGGCGGAGACCCTTCGGGCCGCGCTCGACGCGCTCCCGGGACCCCGGGTGGTGGTGATCGACGACGCCGACCTGCTGATGACACCGGCGGCGGACAAGGTGCTGCGGGAGATCGCCCTGTCGGGCCGTGACCAGGGGCTCGGGCTGGTGTTCGCGGCGTCGGCGGACGGTCTCCAGTCGGGGCTGAGCGGCTGGACGACGGCGGCGCGGCGGGCGCGGCGGGGCTTGTTGCTGGCGCCCAAGAGCATGGCGGAGGGCGATCTGGCGGGGCTCCGGCTGCCGACCAGCGTCGTACGGTCGGCGGGCCGGCCGGGGCGCGCGTGGACGGCCGGCCCCGACGGCACGCCGATGGCGGTGCAGGTGCCGCTGACGGTGCTGCGTCCGGCGGAGTAGCCAGGGCGGTCGTCCGTGGCGGTCGTACGGGAGAGGGGCGGGACCGGTGTCGTACCACCGGTCCCGCCCCTCCCGCATTCGGCCCGGGCCGGCCGACTCCCGGGCGATCAGCCCTGGTTGAGGCTGTTCTTGATGCCCTCGTCGAAGTCGATGGCGTTCTTCATGATGCCGTTGAACATCTCGGAGAAGTCGTTGATGCCCTTCACCGCCGCCGTGAGGCTGGTGTCGAAGTTGTTGTACGTCGTGCGGATGACCTCGCTGGACTGCTGGAAGACCATGCCGTCGTCGACCAGGAGGTTGACCCTGTTGTGGAGGTTGACGAGCATCGGCACGATCTGCTCGTGGGCCGCCAGCAGCAGGCCGGCGACGTCCTCGATCTTGTCGTACTGGAGATTGATCCCGTTGTAGGCCATGTCGTCCTTCGTTTCGGTCGCTTCGGTTGTGGGGCGTGACGGATCGGCGGGAGATCTGCGGGTCAGCGGTCAGGCGGAGTCCGAGTCGTCGTCGCCCACCTGGTCCCAGGCCGGTGGGTTCTGTCCTTCGGCGGGGCGCGGGCCCCGGGTGTAGTCGGTGCGTTCGCCGTCGCTGTTGGTGACCGTCATCGTGCCGCTGCCGTCGGAGTTCAGATGGGTCTCGGAGCGGACCGTACTGCCGTCGGGGTAGGCGGTGTCGGTGACGTAGGTGTTGCCGTTGTCGCTGTAGGTCGTGGTGGAGGTGTACGTCTTGCCGTCGTATGTGACGGTCGACTCCTCCTTGATCACGTGGTTGTCGCCGTCGAGCGTCAGATGGGTCTGGACGCTGCCGCGTTCCGTGGTGATCGTCTGGTCGACCGGCGGGTTGGGTCCCGGGTCGGTCGCCGAGCAGAAGTCCGGCATCGAGCCGTCGGGGCCCGGCACACACTGGTCGAGGTGGGCCTGGCGGTAGTCCCACTGCTCCTTCTGCCGAAAATAGTTCCCGAGGCCGAGGTTGCTGCCGGTGATGCCCATGCCCTGGGCCAGCTCGGAGTCGAAGGAGAGGAACGCCTCGCCCACCGACCCGAAGGCGTTGGCGAGTTCCTTGAGACCGTCGTACGCCCTGCTCAGGGTGTTCTTGGCCTCGGCGCGCAGCCCGGAGACCGCGTCGGCGACGTCCACGCTACCGAGGATCGACGCCGCGTCGCCGCCCGTGGCCAGTTCGGTGAAGAGGCTGCTGTCGAGGATGGGGCCGATGTCCCCGGCCAGTCGTTCCATGTCGCGCTTGGCGTCGTTGAGGACGTCGTAATCGATCCTGAGCCTGTCCGGCAAGGTGTGCCTCCCTGGCGCCGTCGCCGCTCCGGGACTGATCCCGTTCGGCAGGACCACGTGCGGGGGGCGGGACCGGTTCACGGCGGCGGGTTACGGCCCGGAGCGTCGCCGTGAACCGGAATCGCCGCCCGCACGTGGTCCGTTGGGAATCCGGGGTGCTTCCGGGTACGGAGGGAAAAGCCGCCATGCCACGTCCGACGGACTGGAACGCGATCGGGCTGTCGGGAGACCCCACACCCGGCGAACCCGACCGGATCACCGAACTGGCCGACCTGTTCACCGAACTCGGCGGTACCGCGCGGCGCATCTGGATCGCCGTCGAGGCCGTGATGAGCAACGCCAACGACAGCGTGTTCGTGGGCGAGGCGGCCGACGCGCTGCGGGGCAAGGTGGACGGCCGGCTGCGCGGCCATGTCGAGGACGTGGCCTGGGCGTTCGAGACCTCGGCCGGCGCGTTGCGCGAGTGGGCCGGGACGGTCACCGAACAGCAGCGGGCGGCCGACTCCGCGCTGGGCGCCGGGCGCGGGCTCGCGGAGGACGATCCCGTACGGGAGCAACTGGCCACCACCGCACGGGAGGCCGGGGAGGCGCAGGCGGAGCAGGGCAGGAACGTGGCGGGACGGATCTCCGCCGTCTCGCACATCTCGCTGCCGATCTCCGCGTGCAAGGTCTTCTGGGAGGCGTTCCAGTGGCTGGCGATCATCCTGATCATCCCGGCGCTGATCTTCGGCGGCCCGATCGCGCTGCTGGCGCTGGGTGTCAATCTGACGCTGTTCATCAAGACGGTGGTGGACTTCGCGCGCGGTGACGCCACGTTCCTGGACCTGTTCCTGGCCGGGCTCGGGCTCATCGCGCCCACCACCAAGGGCCTGCCGATCTTCCAGATCATCAAGGCGGGCACGAAGGCGTTCACGCAGGGGCTGGCGAACTTCGGCAAGGCGACACTGGTCCTGCTCCGCAACCTGTTCACCGGGGGCGGGTTCCGCTTCGCGACCATCTTCCCGGGTCTGCGCGATCTGGTCCGGCTGTCGACGAGTTGGGTCCGCACCGGCGGGCTGTGGGTGATGCGGGGCATCACCGACCTGCCACGGATCGCGAACGTGGTGCAGCGGGGCGGACTGATCGTCTTCCAGAACGTGAAGGGCCTTCCCGCGCTCGTACGGGGTCTCCCGGCGGCGCTCGGCCGGGGCGGCGCGTTCGCGTGGCAGGGCGCGCGGGCCGGGCTCGGCGCGACCTGGTCCTTCGCCAGGGCGGAGCTGGGCGGCGGGAAGTGGCTGCGGCTGCTGCTGCCCGTGGACGCGCGGGAGATCGGGCAGTTCGGGCTGGCGAAGGCGCTGCGGATCGGGTTCTTCGAGCGCGGGGTGCTCGGGCAGGCGCGGTACGGCGCGGCGGTGGGCGCGGTCGGCCGGGGCATCAGCGGGGCGCCGATCCCGACCTCGCCGGCGCACGGTCTGGTGGACGGCCTGGTCGATCTGCCGCGCTTCGACCTGGCGAACGTACGGCTCGGGGAGTGGGCGGGGCCCGGGGCGGGGCTGCGGCCGTTCGAGATGACGAACGGGGCGCTCCACACCGGTCTGCGCCCGCCGGAGCTGAGCCTCGGTCCGGTGGGGAGCCTCGGCGCGGGGGTGGGCGAGCGCACCGGGCTCGGCTTCCACGCGTCACGGCAGCTGGACGCCCTGGTGGATCTGCCGGCCGGCCAGCTGGGGGCGATACGGGCCGGGGACTGGGCGGTCGGACCGGGGCGGGTGGACGCGGGGCCGGGGGTGAGTGTGATCGGCGCACCGCAGGTCGTACATCAGTCGGGCCTGTATCTGCCGGCCTCGGCCGGGGTGCCGGGTGCGACCGGACTCGGCGCGCTCACCACGGGCACGCCGGTGCCGGGCGCCGCGCACGCGGGACTCGCGGGGGTGCAGGCGCCTGCGCCGGGCGCGGCGACGGTGGATCTGCTCACGTCGTCGGCGCGGCCGGGGGCGACCCCGGCACCGGTCCACACCGCGCTCGCCTCCGGCGGCGTCACACCGCCCGGTGTCGCGGTCACACCGCACGCGCTGACGTCAGTGGTACCTGGTACGACACCCGGCCTCGGCCACACCGCGCTGGGCGCCGTCCAGGCGCCGCCGCCGGGGGCGGTGGTCACCGGTGATCTGCTGACGCCCGCCCCGGCCCCGCACACCGGCGCACCGGGCGGCGCGCACACGGTCGTCGGGACCGGGCCGCACTTCCGTCCGGCGGCGTCGGGGAGTGTGTCGGCGCTCGACCTGGTGGCGGGCGGCCGGGCCGGTCCTGACCTGACGGTGACGGGGGTGAGCGGGGCGGGCAGCGGTTTGGCGGAACGTACGACCAGCGCCCTGACGGCCCATCAGGTACGACTGCACCTGGACGAGTTCGTCCAGATGCCGGGCGGGGACGTGTCCCGTACGGGTTCGACGGTCTCCGAGGCGGTGACCACGGGGCCGGTCGGCGCGACCGCCGTCCCCACCGGCCCGGGCGCGGGCTCCGTCACGGCCGGGACGGTTCCCCCCGGCTCCGGACCCGGAGCCGTACCGCACGGCCCGGGCCGCGACGTGGCCGGCCCGGTGACAGCGGGACCGGTCAGCACAAGCCCGGGCACCACGAACCCGGTCACCACCGGACCAGGCACAGGCTCCGTCACGGCCGGGACGGTTCCCCCCGGCTCCGGACCCGGAGCCGTACCGCACGGTCCCGGCTTCGACGTGGCCGGGCCCGGGCTCGATGCCCGGCCGCCGGCCAGGAGCGGCGATCACGCCTCGGCCGGTGCCCCCGGTCCGCACGGGGCGCAGGGTCCGCACGGGGCGCAGGGTCCGCACCCCGCCACCGGTGTCCCGGCGGACGGCGGCCCCGGGCTGTCCGGACTCGGCGACCCGGCCGGGACGACCGGCTTCTCCGCCGTCGACAAGGGCAAGGGCAAGGCCCACGCGGGTGCCCCGGCCGCCGGTCCGGGACCGGCTGTCACGCCCGAGGCGCCGGTGGTTCGCCTCTCCCAGGAGCCGGGCATGCCCGACGGCGTCCTGGCCGGAGCAGCCGTACCCCTGACCGGCACGTCCCACCGCCTCACCCCCGACCAGATCGCCCGGCTCTGGGCCAGGGACGCGGACCGGGTCGACGCGCTCTTCGGTGCGGCGGACGATCCGCTGCGTGAGGTACGACGGGACGCCTGGCGGGACTTCGCCCAGGCCCGGCACGATCTGGGCCGGAACCAGGCCCTGTTGCGGGAGGGCCCGGCAAGCACCTCGACCGGCCCGAGCGTTCACGACCTGGCGCTGCGCGAGCGGTTGGACACCGCCGGGCGGCACTACACCGACGCCCGGCAACGGCTCAGCGACCTCGGGGTGGACCCCGGCGGCATCGACCGGGGCATGCACGCGATCCACACCCGGAGCCTCGCGGACCACCCCCGCCTGGACGGTGGCATGCTCCACCTCGACCGCACCCCGCAGGCCCAGCCCCAGCCCCAGCCCAACGCGATCGCGAATCTGCTCGCCGGCCCGGCCCCGCACCACCCGCCCGCACCGCCCGTCCCCCTCCGGGGCTTCGACGGGCAGCCCACCGGTCAGGTCCTCCATCTCGACCCGGCGGGCGGCGGCCCCCGGCTCGAAGGTCCCGGCGGGGCGGCCGTCGAGCTGCGGGACGGCCGGGTCCGGGTCGCCGGGCCCGACGGCGGGTACCGGGACTTCGACGCGACCGGCGGTCAACTGCTCCAGGAGCGGCTGCCGTTGTACGGGCCCGACGGACGCCCCTTCCACCGCGCGGCCGTCGACGTGGGCCCCGCAGGCACGTACGCCCTGCACCAGGGCGGCGGGCGCCAACTCGACGTCCTGGGCGGCGGCGGGTTCCAGGTCAGCGACCCGGCGACCGGCGCGACGGCCGCCTTCGACGCGCGCGGCGCCCATCTGGCCGACGGCACACGACTGCGCGGCCCTGCCGGCCACTTCGCCCCGGGCGACGAGATCGTCACGGCGGGCGCCGGAGGACGTACGGTCACCGACCTCAACGGCACCCCGCTGCCCGGACGGCAGGTGCACGCCCTCGACGGAGGCGGCCTGCGGGTCACCGACCCCGCGACAGGCGTGTCCGCCCGCTTCACGCCCCAGGGCATCGAGGTCGAGCGCGGCACGGCACTCGCGCGCGCCGACGGCCCTCCCGTCCACGCGGTCGCGAACGCCGACGGCGGGTACCGGCTGACGGACCTCGACGGCGGCCGCCTGCCCGGCCGGATCGCCGCCGATCCCGACGGCGGCGGCTTCCGTGTCGCGGACGGACAGGGCCCCGGGCACCAGTTGTACGGGCCCGACGGCGCGCACACCGGGCGCGGCATGCCCCTCACCGGACGGGACGGCCTCGGGGCCGGCCATCTGGACCTGCGGACGGACGGCACCCTGCGCTGGGTCGACGACCCGTTCGCCCCCACGGCGGGCCGCGCCGCCGAGCGCGGACCCGGCGGACAGATCCAGGTCGCGCTGCCCGGCGGTGGCCACCAGGTGTTCGACCCGGTCTCCGGGGCGCTGCTCCGGGAGGTCACCCCGCTGCCGGGCGGCGCGGGAACCCGCACCGAGTGGGCGGGTCATCGCAGCGTCCGCCAGGGCGAGTTCATGGAGGTACGGGCCGACGGCAGCCCGCTGCGCCAGGGCGTGAACGTCGTCCAGGACGGCCGCAGGACCGACTTCCAGTACGTCGTGGACTTCCCGGAGGGCGGCGGCCGGGCCACCTGGCACCGTACCCGCGCGGGAGCCGACGGCGCGGCCGAGCGGGCCGTGGACGGCACCTTCCACCAGGGCACGGTGAAGTCGTACGGCCCCGACGGCAGTTGGCTGCGGCTGGACAGCTCCACCGGCAAGGGCGTCGAGGTCTTCCAGCGGCGCGTCCTGCCGGGCGGTGACGTGCTGGACGCCTTCCGCCGTACGGACACCGTCGGCTTCGGGAACTTCAACCGCCGCACGGTCTGGGTGCGTTGGGGCGAGGACGGGGCCCTGCGCGACTGGGGCACCCGGCACTACGACACGGCCGGTACGGGCTGGCGGGACCTCCCGCACACCAGCCTCGGCGACCGCCGCGCCGGTCTCACCGCCGTGCGGGAGTACCGCGACGGCCTCCAGGCGTACGACAACGGCGCCGGGCATGTCCTGGCCCTCCGGGACGACGCGGGGGCCTGGACCTGGCACCGCTACGACGGCGGAGGCGGCCATCTCGCCGAAGGCCCCCGCACCCACGACCTCGGCGGCGGCTGGACGGACCGCGACGCCACGGGTGCGGTGGTCCAGCGGCAGTGGGGCAGCGGTCATCTCCCGCAGGACGCACGGCACTTCCAGGAGAACCGGCTGGCCTCGCAGGACGGTGTCTGGAACCGCACCGACCTCTGGGAGCGCCAGTCCCCGCACGGCAAGGAGAGCGGGAAGTACGAGCGGATGGGAGCCGACACCTATCTGCGGACCGAGCGGCTGGGCGAGCAGCGCCCGCCCGCGTGGTTCCGTGACCACTTCATGGCCGACATCGGGCACGCCCCGCGCACCCACGCCCATCTCGGCGGCGACAACCGCTTCCAGATGTTCCTGTGGAGCAAGGAGGCGCCAGGCGTGGACGCGACGGGCGGCGCGCGGTACGTCGGGATGGACGGCGGGAGCGTCGACGTGAGCGCGGGCGGGGACTTCGTACGGTCCACGAACAAGCTGCACAACGGCAATACGCTCAAGGTCGGCGACCACGCGCCCCGGCCCGCGCACGACCCGACGCCGGGGACCCTGGCGTGGCACGAGGGCGGGGCAGCGCCGCGCGGCGGATACCGCTTCGAGAGCCCGGCGGGCGGCCGGACACTCTGGGAGGACCGGATCGCCGTAGCCGACGTACCGCAGGGGCAGTGGCCTGTCGCGCGGGAAGGACTGCCCGGCGGACTGGTCCGGGAGTACGCGGATCCCCCGGCCGCCCATCAGCCCCGGGAGGCGGGGTCATGGGTGACGCGGGACGCGCACGGCAACCTGACGGGCATTCAGCATCCCTCGCGGACGCCCCAAGTGGCGGGCCAGGGCAATCTGTTCGTACGGGGCACCGGTGATCCGGACGCGTCGGCGTGGACCTGGAAGCTGGTGGACGCGGCGGGAGACGACGTGGCCGGGGCCGGCGGTCCTGTCGGCGGGCGGCGGGAGTTCTTCCGTGGTTCCACCGACCCGGCGCTGGCGTGGGACGACTCGTTCCGTGACTTCGACGCGGCCGGGAATCTGGTGCGCGAGCGCCGCATGCTCGACGGCGGCGGGTACGTGGACGCGTGGGCGGACGGCGACCGGTGGCTGAGCGCCAAGTACCGGCGCGGTGGCCAGGCCGTGGACTTCGGCGGGGGCGCGCAGGTCCGCCAGTGGTGGCACGGCGGCGCCTGGCAGGACAACTGGGCGCGCGGCGCCCGGCATTGGCAGGACGTGCTGCGCCCGCAGGGCGGGGCGGACACCACCCTGCGGTCCGTGCCGGTGCACACCAACGGCCCGCTGCGGGTGCGCGAGTACCGCGCGGACGGCCAGGTGGCGGCGGCGGACGGCGTCTGGAAGGAGTTCGACCACGGCTCGGTCGTCCGTGAGCGCAAGGCGCTCGGCGACGGGACGTTCCTGGAGACCGACGCGTGGCGCGGTCAGTGGCGCCGCTACGACGCCCACGGCAGCCTCCTCGCCCAGCGCACCGACAGCGGCCTGGTCTTCGAGACGCGCGGCGGCCATCTCCAACTCACCGGTAACGAGTACGACTTCCGGGGTCCGCTGACCGAACTGCGCGGCTGGGGCCGCCGGGTCCGCGAGGCACAGCGCATGCCGTGGAGCGGCACGCCGCTGGACATCGGCGAGTCGCTCTACCAGCCGTACTGGCAAACGGTCGCGGGCAAGGCCGCGTTGGAGTTCGGCCAGGAGTTCGTGCTGGAGTTCGGCGCGAACCTGGCGGTGAACGGGATCGTGGCGGCCGTGCAGAACAAGCCCTTCACCGGGAAGGACGCGCTCAAGGCGTTCGCCAACGCGGCCGTCTCGGCGGGCATCAAGACCGGGGTCGGCACGATGATCCACGAGAACAGCCTGCCGCTCTTCCGCGATCTCGGCTCGGGCCGCGCGGGCCTGGCCAACGTCGACGGCGGCAAGCACTGGGGGCGGGCGCCCATGAACCACGACAAAACGTGGGCCAACGAGTGGGGCGGCAACGAGACGGCGACCCGCTGGCGCGGCGGCGCGTACGACTTCGGGTTCGGGGTGGGCACCAGTGTGCTGGCCGGCTGGGTCAACGGCTCGATGAACGCGGCGGTGTGGGGCATCAGCGACGCCGAGGGCAACACCGTGAAGCTGACCGGCTGGGACGCGGTCGGCGACGGCGGCATCAACGCCCTTGCCTCCCTGACCACTTCGGTGTCCACCGGCCTCGCGAAGAACATCGCTCTGCTCACCACCGGCGGCCGCCTCTTCCACCGCCAGGGCTTCGCGGACTTCTGGCTCCAACTGCCTTTCAAGATCTTCGAGAAGAGCATCTCGTCGCTGTATCTGACCTCGCCCTACCGGGCGAGCATCAACCCGGCGTGGTACCAGGTGCCGCCGCCCGCTTCGCAGAATCCGTGAGGAACCGCACATGACCCGTCACACGGTGGCGCCCAAGGGCCAGGGCGGCCGGGGCGCCTTCCGCCGGATCGGTGACGCCGTCCGGGCCGCGCGCCCCGGCGATCTGGTGGTGGTCGCGCCCGGCTCGTACCCGGAGGCGGTCGTGCTCGACCGGTCCGTCACCCTGGCGGCGGACGGCGCGCCCGGCTCCGTCACGCTGGCCGCGCCACCCGGGGACGGGCCCGCGCTGACCGTGACGGGGCGGGACTGCGCCGTACGGGGGCTGACGGTGCGCGGGGCCGACGCGGCCGACCCGGCGGTGAGCGTGACGCCGGGCGGAGGCCTGGTCCTGGAGGACTGCGTGGTCCTCGACGGCCGGGTCGAGGTGCAGGGGGCGGAGGACGAACCCCCGGCTACCGAGGGGGACTTCACCGAGGGCACGGAGTCGGCGGAGGACGACGCGGGCGTCACCGCGCTGCTGCTGCGGCGCTGCCGCCTGGAGGGGGCGAGGCTGGCCGGGCTGCGCCTGGCCGGGGCCGTACGGGCACAGCTGGACGACACCGCGATCGGCGCCGTCGAGGGCACGGGCGTGGTGCTGTCCGGCGCGGCGCGCCTGGCCGCCGTACGGCTGCGGCTCGACGGCACCACAGGGTCCGGTGTACGGCTGCGCGGGCGGGCGCGGCTGCGCCTCACCGATTCCGTACTGCACCGGGCCGGGCGGTCGGGGCTGCTGCTGGAGGACGGCTCCGAGGCGACGGCGGAAGAGGTACGGATCGACGCGCCGGGCTCGGCGGGCGTGCACCTCACGGGCGCGGCGCGGGCCGAACTCACCGACGTCCGCATCCGGCAGCCGGTGGCCAGCGGACTGGTGGTGGCGGGCCGGGCCGCGCTGACCGCGCACGGGTGTGTGGTCAGCGGCGCGGGGGCCAACGGGCTGCTCGTCACCGACGGGGCGGAGGCGCTGCTGACCGACTGCCGGATCGACCGCAGCGCGTTCAGCGCCGTACACCTGTCCGGTACGGCCACCGGGCGGCTGACCGACTGCCTGGTGCGCGAGGGCGCCGAACACGGGGTCCACGTCACGGACGAGGCGCGTGCGGAGCTGACGGACTGCGCGCTGGGCGGCCTCGCCATGACCGGGGTCGCGGTCCTCGACCGGGCCGCCGCGACGGTCACGGGCTGCCGGATCGACGGCGCGGCCTCCGGCCTCGTGGTGGGTTCGGCCGCCGGGACGCGCGTGGAGCACACCACGGTGAGCACCACGGCCGAGACCGGCGTGCAGATCGCCGAGGGCGGCGCCGCCACGCTGACCGGCGTCCGGATCACGGGCGCGGGGGCGGCCGGTGTGGTGGTCGACGCCGGGGCGGACGTGACGGTGACCGGCGGGTCGGTGGAGGACTGCGCGGGGTCGGGGATCGTCGTATGGACGGGGGCGGAACCGTCGTTCACCGATGTACGGATCCACCGCCCCGCCAAGAACGGCGTCTTCCTCGCCGAGGGCGCCGGCGGCACCTTCACCTCGCTGGACGTGACGGGCGCCGGTTTCCCGGCCCTCCACGTCGGGGCGTCGGCGGAGCCGGTCTTCCGGCAGTGCCGGATCCGCGACTGCGCCGAGGCGCTGGGCGAGGGCGCGGGGGTCACGCCCGTACTGGAGGACTGCACGGCGGACGGGGCGCCGCTCGTACGACCGGGGGCGGACGCCACGCCGACGGCTCTTCCCGCACCCTCCCCGCCGGGGCCCTCCTCCCCCGCTTCCGCCTCCTCGGAGGACCCCGAAGCCGGCGAGGAGCATCTCGACGACCTGCTGGCCGAGTTGGAGGAGCTGGTCGGCCTGGACCGGGTCAAACACGACGTGGGCTCGCTGGTCCAGCTGATGCGGACCGTCCGCCGCCGCGAGGAGGCGGGCCTGCCCGCCCCGCCGCTCAGCCGCCATCTGGTCTTCGCGGGCAACGCGGGCACCGGCAAGACGACGGTCGCGCGGCTGTACGGCAGGCTCCTCAAGGCGCTCGGGCTGCTGCGGCGCGGGCACCTGGTCGAGGTGGACCGTACGGCCCTGGTCGGGGAGTACGTGGGTCATACGGGTCCCAAGACGACCGCCGCGTTCACCCGGGCGCTGGGCGGGGTGCTCTTCATCGACGAGGCGTACGCGCTGGCGCCGCCCGGCGGCGGCAACGACTTCGGCCTGGAGGCCGTGACGACCCTGGTCAAACTGATGGAGGACCATCGCGACGACATCGTGGTGATCGCCGCCGGCTATCCCGAAGAGATGACCCGTTTTGTCAACTCCAATCCGGGTCTGTCCTCCCGCTTCGGCCGGACGCTGGTGTTCGAGGACTACGCGGCGCCCGAACTCGTCTCGATCTTCGAACACCAGGCGAGGGAGCACCGGTACGAGCTGACGCCGGCAGCCAGGGAGGCCCTGACGGGGCTCTTCGAGCGGCTCCCCCGCGACGAGGGCTTCGGCAACGGCCGTACCGCGCGCCAGACCTTCCAGGAGATGACGGAACGCCAGGCACAACGGGTCGCGGAACTCGGCGCGCCGACCCAGGCGGAGTTGATGAGCCTGGAGACCCAGGACCTGCCCTAGGGAGCGACGACCGGCCGTTTCCGCGCATGGGTGCGAATGGGGTCGATATTCACTTCGATACGCCGGGTAATGGGCTACACCTCGTACGCGGTATTGCGCTCAGCGTGAGCGATATGTTCACGGAGCGAGGAGAGTTGACGGGCCGGAAGATCAGCAGTTCAATCTCGGACGTACAGTCGAACCGTCGAGTCGAACTGTCGGCACAGAGGGCGGCGTGTCTTCACCGCCCTGACTCCCGAGGACCCTTCGGGCAGTACCCGCTCGCGGTCCGGCGATCCCCCCACAGTCGCCCATCCCATCAGAGGGTAAACATGTACCGCAAAATAGTGCCTGGCATATGCGGCGTCGCGCTGCTTGCCGCAGGCGCGTTGTCCGTACAAAGCGGCACCGTTCGCACCGAATCCGTCGCCACGGCATCCACCCGGACCGCTGTCGCAGCTCAGGCCCTGTCCGAGCCGCAGATCGTCGCCGCGGCCGGCGCCACCACCCCCTTCGTGACGGTCGAGGCCGAAACCGGAACACTCGGCGGCGGCGCGCGCGTCCGTTCCATCGCCCCCGGCGCGGCGGCACCGACCAAGGCCACCTTGGAAGGCGAGGCTTCCGGCTATTCGCTGGTCGAATTGAAGGCCAACGGCGATTCGGTGACGCTGCCCAACAACACCGGCAAAAACGCCAATACTCTTGTGGTACGCGCCTCCATTCCGGACTCGGCGGCGGGCGGCGGCATCGACGCCTCGCTGAACCTGTACGTGAACGGCACGTTCCGCCAGGCGATCACCCTGAGTTCCCGCCAGGCGTGGAACTACCGCGGCGCGACCACGAACCCGGACGACCCCCGCGCGGGCGGAGTGGCCTACCGCTTCTACAACGAGTTCCCGGTCTGGGTCACGGGTGCTCCCATCGCCGCGGGCAGCACCATCAAACTCCAGAAGGACTCCGGAAACACGGCCGCCGTCTATGACGTCGATTCCGTCGATCTGGAGAACGTCGGGGCCGCCCTGGCCCAGCCGGCCAACTCGATCTCGGTCGTGAGCAACGGCGCCGATCCCAACTTCGCGAAGGATTCGACGGTCGCCGTCCAGACCACGGTCGACGCCGCCCGGACGCAGAAGAAGTCGGTGTGGATCCCGGCGGGCAAGTACCTGACGAACAGCCTGGCGTCCAAGCCGCTGGACTTCACCGGCGTCAAGGTGCAGGGCGCCGGTATGTGGTACACGACCCTCTACCGCAAGGTTCCGCTTCCGGCCGGCTCGTGGCGCTCGCAGATCTCGATCGGCACGGGCACCACGCTGACGGACCTCCAGATCGACGCCAACGCGGTCTGGCGGGGCATCGGCGGTGACGGCGGTTCGGACTACGGAGTCAACGCCCAGGGCACCGGCTGGCTGGTCGACCGGATCTGGACGCGGCACATCGACGCCAACTGGCTGTCGGGCACCAACGGCGTTGTGCAGAACAGCCGGACCGCGGACAGCTACGGTGACGGTTTCAACATCAACAACGGCAACACGCCGAACGCGAACAAGCTCGGCCAGAACATCACGGTCAGGAACAACTTCGCCCGCAACACCGGCGACGACTCCTTCGCGACGTACTCCGACGCGGGCGCCGGCGGCACGAACGGCCAGGTGACCGGCGCGAAGATCCTCAACAACACGGCGATCGCTCCCTGGTGGGCCAACGGCATCCGGGTCGCCGGCGGCAGGAACGTCGAGGTGCGCAACAACCTCGTGAACAGTGTGTCCTCGAACAACGCCCTGGAAGTCAGCGTGTTCGGCGAGACGGGGCACCCTCTGGAGTCCGCCACGATCACCGGGAACGTCCTGAACGGTGGTGGCGGCTGGAACGGCCTTCGGTACGGTGCGAACGTGGGGTCCCCGTCGAGCACCTCGCTGTTCCCGAACGCCTACTCGAACGTCACCATGACCGACAACATCATTCGAGGGTCGCTCACCGCGGGATTCAGCGTCACCGGACCTCGCGTCAACCTGACGCTGACGAACAACACCATCGACCGCCCGGCCAAGCAGGGCATCTGGGTGGCGAAGGGGGTGACCGGCACCGGGAAGTTCACGGGTAACACGATCAAGAACCTCTTCGCGGGCCAGGTCGCCCAGCAGAACGACTCGCCGTCCACGTTCAAGATCACTGGCTGATCCTGCCCGGTCCGATGATCGGCCCGATCCCTGGTCCGATCATCGGACCGTACCGGACAGTTGACCGTTCGGACGGAACCACGCGCCCCGCCATCGACGTCCGTCACTGGTATGGGCGGAGATCCACTGGACGAGACCACGAGCACCCCTTCGAACACCACCGGCGGCGCCGGATGCCTTCTGGCCGGCCTCGGCGCGGCGATCGCGCCGTTCGTCTGGGCACCACGGGCCGCGTTCAGCATCGACGGTGGATTCGAGGGCCATGCCCGGGATCTGAGCGTGATCTACGTCGACCTCCCCCTCATCACGCTCGGCGGCGCTCTCCTTCCGCTCCTGGCCTGGGCGCTGACCAGCCGCTGGACGGGGCGCCCCTGGATCGCGGTCCTCACCGCCGTGGCCGCGCTCGCGCTCGGGATGTGGGGCCTCCTGGAGTGGTGGACACCGCGACAGCACCCGGATCCGGGCTACGGACCGGGAATCTGACCCCGCCTCCAGTAGCACCCTCCCCCTCACCGCCACCCCCGTAGTGAGACACCGGACTTCACGCGCGGGCGTACTCCTCCGGCATCGCCCCGCACCCCTCCCCGCTCCCGTGAATGGATGATTCTCGCGCGGGTTCGTGTCTCTTCCCGAACGGATTCCGTTCTCGTACTCCAGGAACGGTCCGCGCGGCGGAGGGAACGGAAATGCACGGCGAAGAGGAGGGCGGCGGCGCGAGCGCGGGCGGCAGGGGTACGCGGCCGGCCGCCCGGCCTTCCTGGTGGGAGCGGAACCCCATCGCCGCCAATGGTGTGGTGGCCGTCGTTGTTGCGATCATCGGGGTCATGGGGACGATTCTTGTCTCCGAATTGACGGACGGCACGGGCCGCAACGGGGCCAGGGACATGGGCCGCGACGACGGGAGGCCGCCGGGTCCGCCGCCCGGCCCGCCCCCCTTCGGAGCGGGCCCGCAGCCCAGCGTGGACATCGACCAGCCGGACGGTTTCCGGCTGGGGGCGGCCCTGAGGCTGTCGGGTACTGTCAACGGATTACCGGGTTCGCACGCCCTGTGGGCCGTCGTACAGGACCCGGCGAACGATACGTATTTCATTCCGGCTGACCCGTGCACGGTCACGGCATTCACGACATGGAAATGCGACGATCTGCCCGCGGGGCTGAATTCCTCGCCGGGAAGGACTTATATGGTGCACGTCGCGCTGGTCGACGCCTACGGCGCTCACGCCATCGCCGCATACGACACCGCCGTCCGCCTCGGCAAGCGGAAAGCGGGGCTGGACACGCTGCCCGACCACATCGACCTACTGGAGCACGTCGTCGCACGGCGCACCCGCTAGCGCGCAACCGCACGTGACCTGACCCCACTTCACCCGTCAAGAGGAGTTCTCATGCAGGCCGTCACCGTCCACGATCGAGACGCCGGTACGGGCGGACTCGCCCTGACGGAACTCCCCTACCCGCACGCCGCCGAGAACGACGTCATCGTGCGCGTGCACGCCGCCGGCTTCACGCGCGGGGAGCTCTCCTGGCCCGCGACGTGGACCGACCGCGCCGGCCGCGACCGTACGCCGAGTGTGCCCGGCCACGAGCTGTCGGGGGTGGTCGCCGAGCTGGGGTACGGCACCACCGGCCTCACGGTCGGCCAGCGGGTCTTCGGCCTGGCCGACTGGACCCGTAACGGATCGCTGGCCGAGTACGCGGCCGTGGAGGCCCGCAACCTGGCGCCGCTCCCCGCCGACGTCGACCACACCGTGGCCGCCGCGCTGCCCATCTCGGGGCTGACCGCGTGGCAGGGTCTGTTCGACCACGGGCGGCTCACGGCGGGGCAGACGGTCCTCGTCCACGGCGCCGCCGGGGGTGTCGGGTCGGTCGCGGTCCAGCTCGCCCGCGAGGCGGGGGCGCGGGTGATCGCCACCGGCCGGTCCGGCGACCGGGACACCGCGCTCGGCCTGGGGGCCGACGTTTTTGTGGACCTCCGGGCGGACCGGCTGGAGGACACCGGAGAGGTCGACGTCGTGTTCGACGTCATCGGTGGCGAGATCCTCGACCGCTCGGCCGCCCTGGTACGCGCCGGCGGCACCCTCGTCACCATCGCCGCGCCGCCCACGGTCAGGCCGGAGAACGGGCGGGCCGTCTTCTTCGTGGTCGAACCGGACCGGGCCACGCTCACCGGCCTCGTACAGCGGGTGAGGGACGGACGGCTCAAGCCGGCGGTCGGGGAGGTACGTCCACTGGCCGAAGCACCCGCGGCGTTCGCACCGGGCCCATCCAACCGACGCGGATCCGGTAGGACGATCATCCGTGTCGTACCGGAAGGCGCCGCGTAGGCGCCTCCCGGTCGCGCGTGAGAGCGGGAGCAAGAGTAAGGGCGAGGAAAGCGAAAGAGCTTGTTTCTTTGGAGGAGTTGAGAAGGAAGCCCCTTCATGGCCTCGCCGTCGGCAACGCTAGCACTCAGCCCGGGATCACGTCGCGCAGGTTTTCGAGGGCGATGACCCGGGAGTCCGGGTGCAGCCCCTCGGGACGTTCGATGCCGATGTACGTCACGGGCTCGTCCGGGACCGGCCCGCCGTCCCACAGCTCCACCACCGTGGCGTCGTCGGACATCAGGCCGACCAGGTACCCCACCGTCAGGTGCTCGCGCTCCACGACGGCGCGCACCACCTTGGACACCGACACCTGGTGCTCCTCGACCCGGTTCTCCGACGAGAGGCCCGTCAGGTACAGGTGCAGCCACTTGGCGCGCCACCGGCCGTCGTCCTCGCGCCGGAACACCAGCGGCAGCGCCACCCGGCCGGCCCCGCGAAGCTCCGACTTCATCCGTACCGTACGCGGCTCGAACGGCCGGCCCTTCCGCTCACTGTCACGCAGCATGAACCCGAAGAACGACTCCTTGGCGTCCTCGAAGCTCTCGCCCGCGTAGATGTGGACCTGCGGAACGATGAAGGTGCCGCGCACCCGGTCCAGGGACAGGTCGATGAATTCGGAGGCGCCGTCGGGCGCCTCCGTGAGGTCGCCCGAGTGCTCGCCCCCGACCGCGGTGAGAGAGGTGTACGAGAGCCAGGAGTCGGTGCTGTAGTCGGAGTGGAGCAGCAGCGCCGAGAGATCGTAGTCGGTACGCTCCTCGGTCTCCTTCCAGTACACGAAGAAGCGGAGCTGCTCGCCGTCGACCTCCGAGACCGACCCTCGTGGCAGTACGCCGAGCCCCGCCGCGGTCGCCCGGCCGCTGAGCGGGAGCGCCACGTCGAGGACGTCGGGGTCGAGCAGGAGCCGGCCCGGCGCCGGGAGCCTGCGGCGTATCTCGGCGTCGAGGGCGGCGATCAGACGATCGCGGTCCGCGGCGGGGACGGGCGGCCGGACGTCGGGGGCGGCCCAGCCGCGGCCCCGGCTGTTGACGAAGATCCGGGGCGCGCCGGTCTCCCGCTCCCGGTTCTGGAAGTGCTCGCGGACCGAGAGCACGACCCGGCCGGACACCTCGGGAGCGACGCGCACCGCGGCGGCCACGACCGCGTCCCGTTCGTCCTGGTCGGCGCTGATCCGCAGGAGGAGGTCGAGCGTACGGAAGAGCTTGCCGGGAGCGGAGGACAGCAGCCGCACCGCGCCGACGACGTCGAACTCGCCGAGCAGCTCCTCGGCGCGGCTGTCGAAGGACCGCGCCTCCTTCTCGCCCCGCGCCACGGCGAACGCGTCGGCGGCGTGCGGCCAACGGGGGTACTCGTGCGGGTGGAGGCGCTCGCCGAGCCGCTTGAACGGCTCGCGGTGCGCGTGTACGTCGGCGAGCTTGGCGGGGTTCGCCGCGACCAGGGCGTCGAGGCCCGCGAGCAGCGCGCGGCGAGCCGGGCGCGACAACGCGCGGAACCGGGTCGGCTCCCGCAGGGTGACGTCGCCGCCCGACAGCGCGCAGGCCAGCCGCAGCACATCGGTGACGGTGTCCAGGAGGAGGTCCGCGCCGACGGCGAGACGGGCGGCGTTGACGACCGCCCGGTTCTCCCGCACCGGGATCGACTCCGGCTGGGGACCGAGCGCACACCACCCGGCGAGAGTCGCGAGGTCGCGCAGGTGCTCCTCGCCCAGCGGAGTCGTACCGCCCGCCAAGGCCAGGTAGAGATCGGCGAGTTCGTCGTCCAGGTCCCGCCCGAGGTGCAGCACGGTCACCCGGTCGCCGGCCGAGGCGATGAGCTCGTCCTGCGCCGCGAGCATCTCCTCGTAGGTGTGCTGGTACCGGCCGTACGTGGGCAGCCCGAGCAGGTCCACCACCCCGTGTGCCAGCTGGATCAGCACGTTCTCGCGCGACTCCTCGTCGGCGAGCGCCTTCGCCACGCACCGCATCCAGAAGTCCTCGGTGTCGGGCACGTTGGCCGGAAAGTCGATGAAGTACGCGTTGTGACGGACATGGTCACCCACCATCACACCCACGGTCCCCAGCACCCGCTCGGCGGTGTCCACGACCACGGCCTCGGACAGCCCCGACAGCCGCCCCAGCAAGTCCCCCGAGAGCTTGAACCCCACGGAGGCCAGCGCCACATCGAACCGCCGCGCGGCGGCGGCCCCTTCCCCGGCTGGACCCTTCGGAAGGGAGAGGCGGTGGGTGTGCCGGATGACCAGCGATTCGAGACGGTGCGCCATTGGTGGATGATCGCAGAGGTGTACGAGTCGACGCACCGGGTTTACGGATCAGGCTGCCGTTCCACACGACCCAGCGCGGGGGCGCAGATCGGCGAAGCGCGCCCGGGCCGCGACACTCCGCCTCGCCGCCCCGGCTCGTCGCCGTCAGCTCGTGTCAGGCCGGCCCGTGAGTTCGCGGGCGCGGCGGACCGTCGCCGCGTCGACCATCGCGCCGTGGGTGTCACGGAACGCGCCGCTGCCCGCGGTCACGCGGTCCTCGAAGAGGTCGAGCAGGGCGTGTGCGTCGGCGAGTTCGGCGGGGTCGACTCCGAAGACCTCGTTGGCGACCGCAACCTGGTCGGGGTGGATGCAGGCACGGCCCTGGAACCCGAGCCCGCGCAGGTGCGCGCTCGACGCGCGGAATCCCTCGATGTCCGACGTGTGTACGGAGACGGGGGCGACGGCGGAGGCGAGACCGTGTGCGGCCGTGTGGGCGACCGTGAGTCCGCGCGCCCAGTCGAGCAGGTGGTCTCCGGGGACGGAGTCCGGGGCCATGCGCAGATCCGCGCGCAGATCGACCTCGCCGAGTTGGAGGTGACGTACCCCGGGGCGGCCCGCGATACCGCCGAGGGAGAGCAGTCCGACGGCACTCTCGATGAGCAGTCCGAGGGCGACCGTCGGAACTCCGGACCCCGCATCGGCTGTCCCGCCAGCCGCGACCAGCGCGATCAGTGTGTCCAGGTCCGCCCCCGCCGCCGCCTTCGGGACCCACAGCCCGTCGACGCGGCCCGTGGCGAGCAGCGCGCGGGCGTCGGCCAGCCCGCGGGCTCCTTCGTTGATCCGCACCCATAGTTCCGGGCTTTCGTCTCCGCCGCGTTCCTCGGCGAACGCGACGGCCGCCGCCCGCGCCTCGTCCTTCTTCGACGGCGCGACCGCGTCCTCCAGATCGAGGATGAGCGCGTCGGCCCCGGAGCGGTTCGCGGCCCGCAGAAAACGGGGCCGGTCGGCGGGAACGTACAGGTGGGAGCGGGGTGGCTGACCAGGCATGGACACTCCTTGCACATCATGAATCAGATGATGCATTTTCTAGGTCGATGATGTAGCTTACGACTCACCATACTTCAGGCCTGGACCCCACGTACGAAAGTGGTCGTGGCCTCCGGGCTCGTGAGCCGGACTCGTAACAACGGGAGGACCGCGGCGTGTTCGAAGCCGACAGCGTGACGATTACCGTGCTGGTCGAGAACCAGGTGGACATGCTGCTGCCCGACCAGGCCAGCCCCACAGGCGAGAGCGAAAGCGGGACAGGGGGCCCGGACGACCACTGCGTCTCCCGCTACGGACTGATCGAGCACTTCGACCCGAAGCGCCTGCCGCCCCAGGCGGAGAACGGCATCAGCTTCCTGGTCGAGGCGGTACGCGGCCGCCACACCACCCGCGTCCTGTTCGACGTCGGCCTGACCGGCACCGTGCTGGAACACAACATGGGCGTGCTCGGCGTCGACCCCGCCTCCATCGACCATGTGGTCATCAGCCACGGACATCCCGACCATTTCGGCGGGATCCACCGCTTCCTCGACCTCGCGGGACGCCGTATCCCCGTCGCCACCCACGCCGACGCGGAACTCCCGCGCTACGCCGTGATGGGCGACGGCCGCACCTCCTCCGTCTACAACGCCGCGTTCCGCTTCGGCGAGGTCGAGCGGTCGGGCGGCGTGCCCGTCCTGACCCAGGACTCGCTCGACCTCGGCTGCGGCGTGCACACCACCGGGGTGATCCCCCGGAAGGTCGCCTTCGAGGCGGGCGCCGCGCCCGCCTTCCGGCCCGGCGACCCCGGTCTCTACCAGGTCTCGGCGGACGGCAGGCTGCGCCGCGACGAGGTGATGGACGAGATGGGCCTAGTCATCGACGTCCGCGGCGCCGGCCTCGTGGTCCTCACCGGCTGCGCGCACGCGGGCGTCATCAACACGATCCACCAGGCGCGCGCCGTCTGCGGGCCCAAGCCCGTCCGCGCCGTGATGGGCGGCTTCCATCTCGGCTTCCCCACCACCCCGGCGGAGAACGTCGACCTGACCGCCGCCGCCTTCGCCGAGCTGGAGGTCGCCACCGTGATGCCGATGCATTGCAGCGGACTGCGCACCCACACGCGGCTGTCCACCGACATGTCCGCCCACTACGTGCAGCCCGCGGTCGGTACCGTGCTGCGCTTCGGCCGCTGATGACCGGCGATCTGCGGGGCATCCGGGTGATCGCGGTCGAGCAGGCCGTCGCCGCCCCTCTGTGCACCCGCCATCTGGCGGACCTGGGCGCCGAGGTCATCAAGATCGAGCGGCCGGGAGGCGGTGACTTCGCCCGCGGCTACGACGAGAGCGTGTACGGCCAGGCCACCCACTTCGTGTGGCTCAACCGGGGCAAGCGCAGCGTCGTGCTCGACCTGAAGTCGGAGCCGGGGCGCGACGCGCTGCGGCGCCTGCTCGCCGGGGCCGACGTGCTGGTGTGCAATCTGGCGCCCGGCGCCCTGAACCGGATCATCACCGACGAGGCGCTCGCGGAGCTCAACCCGCGCCTGGTGCGCTGCTATCTGTCGGGTTACGGGCCGAGCGGGCCGTACGCCGACCGCAAGGCGTACGACGCGCTGGTGCAGGGCGAGGCCGGTACGATCTCCGCCACCGGCACGCCCGAGACCCCGGCGAAACCCGGTGTCTCGCTGGCCGACCTGGCGGGCGGGACGTACGCGCTCAGCGCCGTCACGGCGGCCCTGTACGCGCGGGAGAGGACCGGCGTGGGCCGGCGGATCGACATCGCGCTCTTCGACGTACTGCTGGAGTGGATGAGTCCGCTCCTGCTCGCCGAACTGCACTCGGGCTCCGCGCCGCCGCCGGCCGGGATGCGGCACGCCAGCATCGCGCCGTACGGGCCGTACACCACGGCCGACGGCCAGGACGTGCTGATCGCGGTGCAGAACGAGGGCCAGTGGCAGCGGCTCTGCCGTACGGTGCTCGACCACACGGAGCTGCTGGACGACCCGGCCTTCGGCTCGAACAGCGCGCGGGTACGGCACCGGGAACGCACCGAACGGGCCGTCCAGGCGCGGCTGATCACCCTGTCCACGGCCGAGGTCACGGCCCGGCTGGAGGCGGCGGACGTACCGTACGCGCGGCTGAACCAGATCGCCGACGTCCTGGCCCATCCGCAGGCGGAGGCGACCGGACGCTGGTCGGAGGCCACGCTGCCGGACGGGCGGGCGGTACGGGTGGTCACCTCGCCGCTGCACCGGGTGCCGGAGCCGCCGGGCGGCCGGCGGGTGCCCGCGCTGGGCGAGCACACCGGCGAAGTGCTGCGCGAACTGGGGCTTCCCGAGGCGCCGACTCCCGCGGCGGTCGCCGAATAGGGAGCCTCCCGACCGCCACAGCAGACGTCCGGTCGTCCCCCTCACCGAGGAAGGGCGGCCGGACGGCTTCCGGGTCGGTCGTCGCCGACGTTGCCTCCGGGCAGTCGTGGTCGACGGCGCTTCGCCGGGTCAGTCGTTGTCGACGTCGAACGGGTCCGCGACCTCCCGGCCCGTCAAGTGCCGCCCCAGCGCCTGGAAGCTGCGCGAGAGGTGCCACTCCGTCGCCTTCGCGAGCGCGGCGCCGTCACCGAGCCGCGCGGCGGCCAGCATGGACCGGTGTTCGTTGGAGGTCTCGTCGGCGCGGTCGTGCAGCACCTGGAGCACGTCCCAGGGGAACTTCTGCCAGAGCTGGTCGATCTCCGCCGCCAGCCCCTCGTTGCCGCACTTGGCGTAGAAGAGGAAGTGGAACTGGTAGTTGGACGCGTTCAACCGCGCCCGGTCCCCTTCCTCGGCCGCCTGCTCCATGTCCGCGACCAGCCGTTCGGCGAGGTCGATGTCGAGCGGGGAGAGCCGCCGGGCGGCCCGTTGCATCGCGTACGGCTCGATCAGACGGCGGAGGAGGTAGACCGTCTTGACCTGTTCGTACTCGGCGTCCGCGACCCTGACGCCCTTGTGCGGTTCCCCGACGAGCACGCCCTCGGCCTCCAGCAGCCGGAGCGCCTCGCGCACCGGGGTGATGCTGGTGTCGAACATCGAGGCGAGGACGTCCTGTTGGATACGGCTGCCCCGGGGCAGCTCGCCCTCGCTGATCATCCGGCGCAGTTCGGTGGCGATGTGGTCGCGCTTGGTGGGCGCCTTGACCGTCTTGGCCGGCTTCGCGGGCTTCGGCACGCCGCCGTCGGTGGCGGTGCTCTTGAGGCGGCGGGACTGCGGCGGCATGTCGTTGTCCTTGTCGTTCGGCGCGCGGCGCGGGGTGAGCGCCGGACGGTGACCGGTGGAGGGTTTCGGGATCTACGAGTGTCGCATCGGTCCGGCGGATCAACGGACCTGCGGGGATGCACAGTTGGCGGCTCTCACCTGCCGGGCTCCAGGGCGGGTCCGTGGTGGAACGCGGCGAGGGTGGCGGCGAAGGCTTCCGGTTCGTCCAGATACGCGACGTGGCCCGCGCCCGGTACGACGGCCGTCGAGCCGCCGAGGCGCCGGGCGAGGGCGGCGGCGGAGGCGGCGCCGACCCGGTGGTCCCGCGCGCCGCGTACCACCTGGCACGGCGGGCCGAGCGGCCCCGGGCGGACGTGTCCGGCCCAACCGAGCGTCGCGCGCAGCGAGTCGAGCAGGACCTCGGGGCGCGTCGCCGCCATCGAGCGGTACAGCAGGTCGCCGTGGGCGGGATCGCCGCTCAGTACGGTGCTGTCCACATACGCCTTCGCGAACCGTTCGGTGCCGTCGCGCGCCAGCAGAGCCTCGGTCTCGGCGGGCCGGCGGGCGGCCTCCGGGCCGTCGGCAGGGGGGAATCCGACGAGGGTCAGTGACCGGACGCGGTCCGGACGCCGCTGGGCGAGGACAAGAGCGATCAGCGCCCCGAGCCCCGAGCCGACGACGTGCGCCGGTCCGGCGGCCAGGTCACCCGTCCCCGTACCCGCGCCGATCACGGCTCCGGCACCGGCACCGGCACCGGCCAACCGGTCCAGCGCCGCCGATCCCGCCGCCACGGCCCCGTCCACGGTGAACGGCTCCGCGGCGCGGGCCCCGTGTCCGGGCAGGTCGACCGCCTCCAAGCGGGGCACCTGGGCGCCGAGATGGCGCACCGCCGGCCCCCAGGTGCCGGCGTCGCCGCCCCAGGTGTGGAGGAGAAGGAGAGGGCTCACCCTCGAAGTCATAGGCACCTCATACCAAGATGATGCATTCTCTGGTTTCTTAAGTATAGCTATTGCATGTCAGGCATCGTAGCCCCAGAATCCCCGGTATGACCACGATCAAATCGGTGCGCCACAGCGAGGGCGACAAGCGCGGCGGCCCCGAGGACAGTGCGCAGGGGTCGGCGGGAGAGGCCGTACCGCTCGGCGGCGACGCCGGAGCCACCGTACGGCTCGACGGGCTGACCATGCGTTTCGGTGAGCGCACGGTATCCAAGGACATCAATCTGACGATCGGCGCCGGCGAGGTGCTGTCCATCGTCGGGCCGTCGGGTTGCGGCAAGACCACACTCCTCCGGGCGGTGGCCGGCCTGATCCGGCCGGCCGACGGTGTGGTCCGCATCGACGGCCGGGCGGTGGACGGCACCCCCGACGGTGTGGCGATGGTCTTCCAGCACTTCGGCCTCTTCCCCTGGAAGACGGTCGAGTCCAATGTCGCGTACGCGCTGCGCGTACGCGGGACCGGGAAGAAGGAGGCGCTGGAGCGGGCCAGGGAGCTGATCACCCTCGTCGGGCTCTCCGGCTTCGAGAAGTCGTACCCGCATCAGCTGTCCGGCGGCATGCAGCAGCGCACCGGCCTGGCCCGGGCGCTCGCCGTACGGCCCCGGCTGCTGCTCATGGACGAGCCCTTCGGCGCGCTGGACGCCCAGACGCGCGAAGTGCTCCAGTTCGAACTCCTGCGCATCTGGCAGGACCACCCCGTGACGATGCTGTTCGTCACCCACTCGATCGACGAGGCCGTTCTCTTCGGGAACCGGATCGCCGTACTCAACGGCCGGCCCAGCGGGGTCGCCGAGCTGATCGACGTACGGCTTCCCGCGCACCGGGACCGGTCCGTACTGGCGACACCGGAGTTCCTGGCGATCCGCGAGCGGGTCTGGTCCCTGATCATGAACGCCGATCCGGGCCGCTGACAGCACACGGCCTCCCCGTCACACCAACCCCTCAGTCACATCGCTCTCTCAGTCACACCGACCTACCAGTCACACCACTTCATCAGTGACATCACCTCATCGGTCACACCCACCCTCAGTCATGCCATGCCCGCCGTGCACCTGGGCGCGGAAGCAGAAGGAGCAGTTCTCATGAAGATTCCGCGGCGCAGGTCCGCCCTGGTCGGGGCGGCCACCGTCCTCGCCCTCGTCGGTGTCCTCTCCGGTTGTGGCGACAACGGCTCGGACACGGCCGCCGGTTCCGCGTCGGGCGGTAAGGGCGGCGGCGGCAAGATAACCATCGGGGTGCCGGGCATCCCGCCCATCTTCCTCAACACCGTGATGTACGTGGGCGAGAAGCAGGGCTTCTTCAAGGACCGGGGCCTCGACGTGACCCTGCGCCCGCTGACCACGGGCGCGGACGTCGGCCGCGCGGTCCAGAGCGGTGAGATCCAGGGCGGCATCATCGGTACGCCCGGCGCCGTCGCCCTGCGCGCCTCCGGCGGTTCGATCGTCTCCGTGATGGGCTTCCCCAAGCCGACCTACCTCCTGGCCAGCACCGACCCGGGGGTCACCACCTGCGAGGCGGTCAAGGGCAAGACGGTCGCGGTGGACGCGGTCGGCGCGCCGAAGGCTCTCGCCCTGGCCAGCATGCTCGACAGCTGCGGACTCGGCCCGAAGGACGTCAGCACGATCAACGTGGGCGGGCCGCCCACGGTCGACGCGCTGGTGGCCGGCCAGGTCAAGGTCGCCGTACTGCACCCGGACGAACTCGCCACCGTACGGGAGAAGATCAAGCCCGGCACCAAGGTCGACGAGATCATGACGCTGGCCGGCGTCGACCCCTTGGAGCACTACACCGTGCTCGTCACCTCCAAGAAGGCACTGGACGGGCCGGCCCGTGAGCAGTGGGTCAACGTGGTCGCCGCGGTACGGGAGTCCATCGCCTACATGAACGACCCGGCCCACATCAAGCAGGTCGCGGCCGTGGCCTCCGGGGTCACCAAGGCCCCCGAGAGCGTCACGGAAGCGGCACTGCCGACGTTCCTCTCGCTCGGTGTCTGGCCGAAGTCGGGTGACGGCCTGGACCGCAAGGCCATCGAGCACACGATCGAGGGCGCGGTCGCCGCGGGCAACGTACCCCAGCAGAAAGCGCCCACGTACGACGAGCTGGCGGACCCGTCGGTGTTCGCCGACGCGACGGGCAAGTGATCGGGTGATGGGCACTCCCCCGCCGCCGGACACCACAACGGGCACCGGCACGAAGACTTCGGGGGTACGACCCGGGGCACGCGCCGCCCGCCGTCTGATCCCTCTCGCCGTCTCCGCGGCCGGCCTCGTCGTCGGCCTCGGGCTCTGGCAGTGGGCCGGCGTCCGTGACCCGGTGCTGTTCGCCACCCCCGGCCGCTCGCTCTCGGCGCTGGCCACCCTGACCGAGGACGGCTCGCTCCCGAGCGCGCTGCTCTCGTCGGGGCGGCTGCTCGTCGTCGGCCTCGCGCTGGCGATCGTCGCCGGTGTCGGAGCCGGTCTGCTGCTCTCCCGGGCCCGGCTGCTGCGCGGCAGCACCGACTGGCTGCTGTTCGCGCTCCAGTCCGTCCCGATCGTCGCGCTGGCCCCGCTGATCCTCTCCGCCTTCGGCTTCGGCCTGCCGGCGAAGACCCTGGTCGTGTTCCTGACGGCCGTGTTCCCCATTCTCGTCAACACCGCGGAAGGAGCCCACCGGGTGCCGACCACACTCCTCGAAGTCGCCCGCACGTTCCGCAGCAGCGAGTGGCGGATCTGGAAGGACGTCCTCCTGCCGCACACCGTGCCGTACGCGATGACCGGTGTGCGCCAGGGCATCGCCATGGCCTTCGTCGGCACCCTCGCGGCGGAGTTCTTCCTCAACGCCAGCGGTGTGGGCGGGCTGCTGCTCGCCGCGAGCACCCGCTTCGACTCGGCGACCGTGCTCGGGCTGACCCTGCTCGTGTCGGTGCTCGCCGTCGCCCTGATGGGCTGCGGCCGGGCCGTCGAGGGCTACTTCGCGCGGTGGCGGGAGGTACGCCCATGACCACCACCGGCATCACGGAGGGCCCGGACGCGAAAGAAACGTCCGAGCCGCCCGTCTCCAAGGGGAGAGGCCGCCGCCCCGGACGCGCGGACCGGCCGGTCGGCCGCCGCGCCGACGTGCTCGGGAAGCTGGCCGTCGCCGCCCTGGTCCTGGTCGTGTGGGAGGGCTCCGTACGGCTGTGGCTGCCCGACTATCTGCCCACGCCCACCGGCGTCGCCGGCTCGGCCTGGCCGACCCTCAGCTCGCCGGAGTTCCGTACCGCACTGGGCGAGACCCTCGGCGGTGTGGTCCTCGGCCTGCTCCTCGGCTGCGTCGCGGGCACCGCCCTCGGCCTCGGTGTCGGGCGCGTGCCGTGGCTGCGGTATCTGATCTCCCCGTACGTCAGCGGCCTGTACGCCATGCCCATGCTCGCGATCGTCCCGATGGCGACGATCTGGCTCGGCTACTCCGGCGAGACCCGGCTGGCCGTCATCGCGCTCTCGGCGTTCCTGCCGTGTGTGGTCAGCACCGGCGACGGCGCCCGTAACGTACCGCTCCAGCTGTCCGAACTCGCCCAGATGCTACGGCTGTCCCGTACGCGCGTGGTGATCGACGTCCTGCTGCCCGCGACCCTGCCGTTTGTCATCGCGGGTGTCCAGGTCGCGGTGGGCCGGGCCCTGGTCGGCGCGGTGGCGGTGGAGTTCCTCGCCAGCCTCCCGGGGCTCGGGACCTTCATCCTCACCAACGCCCGGTCGTTCGACCAGGACGCCGCGTTTGTCGCGGTGCTCGTGCTCGCGCTGCTCGGGATCGCCGCACGCACCGGGACGGAGGGCGCGCTCCGCCGGTTCGCGCCCTGGCATCTGCACGTCAACCGCTGACCACCGGCCGCTGGTCGTCACGCCGCCCGTCCGACGCCCTCGCCCTCCCCCGGCGTCCTCCCCCGTACAGAACCAAGGAGCAAGAAATGCCCGACGACGGCGGCACCCAGCCGTTCCGGACCGAGATCACCGCAGGCATGCGCGTCGAGTGGGACGTGCCCGTCACGATGGACGACGGAGTCGTGCTGCGCGCGGACGTGTTCCGTCCGGTGACCGGTGAACCGGTGCCGGTGATCATGACGTACGGGCCGTACGCGAAGGGACTGCCCTTCGAGCGCGGCTACCCCAGCGCGTGGGAGGCCATGGCGCGGGACCACCCCGACACCGTGGCCGGCACCTCCAACACGTATCAGAACTGGGAAGTGGTCGACCCGGAGAAGTGGGTGCCGCACGGCTACGCCTGCGTGCGCATCGACTCGCGCGGCACCGGCCGCTCCCCCGGCCGCGTCGATCCCTTCTCGCCGCGCGAGACCCAGGACTTCCACGACTGCGTCGAGTGGGCGGGCACCCGCGACTGGAGCAACGGGCGCGTCGGCCTCAACGGCATCTCCTACTACGCGATCAACCAGTGGCAGGTCGCGTCGCGGCGGCCTCCCCACCTGGCGGCGATCTGCCCGTGGGAGGGCGCGTCCGACTTCTACCGCGACGGCTCGTACCAGGGAGGCATCCGCTCCACCTTCTGGGAGCACTGGTACGACATGCAGGTGAAGACCGTCCAGTACGGTGTCGGCGAGACCGGCGGCCGCAACCCGAACACCGGCCAGCTCATCTGCGGCGACGAAGCGCTCACCCCGGCCGAACTGGCCGCGAACCGCACCGACCTCGGCGCGGACATCGCCGCGCACCCCTTCTACGACGCGTACCACCGGGAACGGTCGGCCGACTGGGACGCCATCGAGGTCCCGGTCCTCAGCTGTGGCAACTGGGGCGGCCAGGGCCTGCATCTGCGCGGCAACGTGGAGGGCTTCGTACGGGCGGCGTCCGGCGCGAAGTGGCTGGAGATGCACGGCCACGCACACTGGCCGCTGTTCTACACCGACTACGGCGTCGATCTCCAGAGGCGTTTCTTCGACCGCTATCTCAAGGACGAGGCCAACGGCTGGGAGGACCGCCCGGCGGTGCAGTTGCAGATCCGGCACGTCGACGCGACCTTCACACCGCGCGGCGAGGACGCCTGGCCGCTGCCGTCCACCCGGTGGACGAAGCTCTATCTGGACACCGCGGGACCGTCCCTCCGCACGGAGGCCGCCGCGTCCGGCGGCACGGCGGACTTCGCCGCACTCGGTGACGGAGTGGAGTTCAGCACCCCGCCGCTCACCGAACAGACCGAGATCACCGGCCCGTTGGCGGCGAAACTGTTCGTCTCCTCCAGCACCACCGACGCCGACCTGTTCCTTGTCGTGCGGGTCTTCTCACCGGACGACGAGGAGGTCGTCTTCCAGGGCGCGCTCGACCCGCACACTCCCGTCGCCCAGGGCTGGCTGCGCGCGTCACACCGACGCCTCGACCCCGGACTGTCCACCGCCTACCGCCCGTACCACCCGCACGAGGCCGCCGAGCCCCTGGAGCCGGGGACGGTGTACGAACTCGACATCGAGATCCTGCCGACCTGCCTGGTCGTTCCGGCCGGCTACCGGATCGCGCTCCAGGTACGGGGCAAGGACTACGTCCACCCGGGCCCCAGCGCCCGGCTGTCCAACCTCAAGAACGACCTCACCGGCTGCGGGCCGTTCCTGCACAACGACAACCGCGACCGGGTGGCGGGGACGTACGACGGACACACCACCGTCCACACGGGCGGCGCACACGCCTCGTACCTGCTGCTCCCCGTCATCCCGGAGAGGTGACCACCCCCGTCCTGTTCCGTGTCCGGAGGGCTCAGAGGATTTCGCCGGGGATCGACCGGTATGTGTTCTGGAGGCGGTTCAGGACGGGGTGATCAGAGGGAAGTCCGGTGCCGTCGATCGCGGACAGGGCGCGGACGCCGACACTGGTGTTGGTCGCGAACCCCGCCGCGTCCGCCACGAGATCGTGCACAACAAACACGTCGTGCGGACCTTGCGGGACAAGGGCGCCGTCTTCGTGGAACGTACGGACGAGGTCCCCGAGGGAGCCGTCGTCCTGCTCTCCGCCCACGGCGTCGCCCCGACCGTCCACGCCGAAGCCGCCGCGCGCAACCTCGCGACCATCGACGCGACCTGCCCGCTGGTCACCAAGGTCCACCGGGAAGCCGTCCGGTACGCGCGGGAGGACTACGACATCCTCCTGATCGGCCACGAAGGACACGAAGAGGTCATCGGCACCAGCGGCGAGGCCCCCGACCACATCACCGTGGTCGACGGCCCGGACGACGTCGGGAACCTCTCCGTACGCGACGAGTCCAAAGTCGTCTGGCTCTCCCAGACCACCCTCTCCGTCGACGAGACCATGGAAACCGTCGACGCCCTCAAGACACGCTTCCCGCACCTGACCTCCCCGCCCAGCGACGACATCTGCTACGCCACGCAGAACCGCCAGATCGCGGTGAAAAAACTCGCCGAGGACGCCGAACTCGTCATCGTCGTCGGATCCAAGAACTCCTCCAACTCCGTCCGCATGGTCGAGGTCGCCCTCGACGCCGGCGCGCCCGCCGCCCATCTGGTCGACTTCGCCCACGAGATCGACGAAGCCTGGCTGGAAGGCGTCACCACGGTGGGGCTGACCTCCGGCGCCTCCGCCCCCGACGTCCTGGTCGACGGCGTACTGGACTGGCTCGCCGAGCGCGGTTACGACGACGTCACCACGGTGACGACCGCCGACGAGTCCATCACCTTCGCCCTCCCCCACGAGCTGCGTCGCGATCTGCGATGACACCACGGCCACGCCACCGCCGGGGCGTGGCGGCGGCCCTCTCTTCCAGGTCCCGAAAACGCGGAAGGCGGTATCGGATCTCTCCGATACCGCCTGCGACCTGCCCCTCGTCCCGCACCCCTTGCCGAACTCATTGACAGCCGACCGCCCCCCTGTCACTGTCTCGTCTGACAGCGGCAGTTCCCGGAGAGAGCCCCCAGGAGACCGCCGCTCGATCCTCCCCCCACCCGCGTCTCCCCCACAGCTGAATCACCGCTGTTGTGGGAGCGCTCCCAGAGAGGGCCGCACTCATGAGAAAAATGATGCGTACGCTCGCCGTGTCGGCATTCGCGTGCCTGCTCCTGCCCTTCGGCACCGGGCAGGCCGACGCCCGCGCCCTGGCCGATCCGATCGGCATGACCAGCGGGTTCTACGTGGACCCGCACTCGAATCCGGCCGCGTGGGTCGCGGCGAACCCCGGCGACGGACGGGCGCCCGCGATCCGGGACAACATCGCCTCGCGCCCCATGGCCCGGTGGTTCGGTGCCTGGAGCGGTGACATCGGGGCCGCGGTGGGCTCCTACGTCGGAGCCGCCGACGCCGCCGACAAGCTTCCCGTCCTGATCGCCTACAACATCCCCGGCCGCGACGCGTGCGGCGGCCACTCCGGCGGCGGGGCGGGTTCCCCGGCGGCGTACCGGACCTGGATATCCGCCTTCGCCTCGGCCATCGGCGGGCGGCCGGCGCTGGTGGTGATCGAGCCCGACTCCCTCGGTGACTTCAGCTGCATGTCCCAGCAGCAGATCAACGAGCGCAACGGCATGCTCAGGGACGCCCTGGGGCAGTTCTCCGCGCACGCGCCGAACACGTGGACGTACCTGGACGCCGGAAACCCCGGCTGGATCGACGCGGGCACCATGGCCCGCGCTCTCGACGGCGCCGGGGCGCGACAGGCCCACGGCTTCGCGTCGAACATCTCCAACTACTACGGCAACGGACGGAACATCAGCTACGGCAACGCCGTCAACTCGGCGCTGTCGGCGTCCTACGGCTACACGAAGCCCTTTGTCATCGACACCAGCCGCAACGGGAACGATTCGAACGGCGAGTGGTGCAACCCCGCGGGGCGGAGGATCGGGGCCGCCGCCCAGACCGGCGGCGGAGCCGAGATGCTGCTGTGGCTGAAGACCCCCGGTGACTCCGACGGCAACTGCGGCGTCGGCGGGGGGTCCGCGGCGGGTCAGTTCCTCCCCGAAGTCGCGTACAAGTTGATCTTCGGATACTGAGACCGCCCGGTGTGTCACTGTGGGCCGCGTCCTCCCGGGCGCGGCCCACAGTGCCGCAGTCATCGGTCCCGTCCCGGACCCGGGCGATGCGGTGGTTTCGGCGGACGCCAGCACGTGTCATCGGCATCCTGGCGTCAACTGGGCAAGCGTGCCTGGGACGTTGGGGGGTAGAAGCGCTCTACGACACTGAACAGCCCGCCGCGGACCACGCGGATCACGCGGACCACGGGCGCATCCGCTTCCGAAAGGATCGATCCACATGTCGAAGAACACGAAGAACACCCGTCAGACCGGGGAAAAGGCCGCGACGGCGGCCGGCAAGTCACTGACGAACAAGAAGACCACCAAGACCGAGAAGACGGCGGCGGCCAGCGCGGTGTCCCAGGCGCCGGAGAGCAAGGGACAGACCGGCAAGAAGGCCGCCTCCGCCGCGGGCAAGACCTTGAACAGCAAGAAGGCCACCAAGACGGAGAAGGCGGCAGCGGCGAGCACCCTGGCGCAGACCCCGGCGAAGAGCGGCAAGAAGAAGTAGCCCGGGCCCCAGGAGGGCGACGAAGGTCGCTCGGTTTCCGACCCCGCCGCGCTCGCCGGCCGCGCATCGGGTACGGAGGACCCGCTCGCCCGCCTGCTGGGGACCAGCAGAGCCGCCACCCCGCGTCTGGTCGATGACGGCCGCACCACCGGTGAACTCGCCCGGGGTGCAGGTCTCTCCCAGCAGCCTTCCGTCGGCCAACCCACCGCGGTGCCGCCCGAAGAGATCGCCCTGTGACCCGGATCACGTCCGCCCCGTGCAGCAGATGAGGGGGCTCCCACGTCGAGGAGGGGTGACAGGAAGGGAGGAGCGGATGGATCTGGCAACGGAGTGGAGACTCCAGGCCGGCCCGGGTGAAGCCACCGGGGCGGCGCGGAGCGACTTCCACGATTTTGTCGCCGCCCGGTCGGCCGCGCTGTTCCGGGGCGCTTTTGTCCTGACGGGGAACAGGGAGGCGGCGGAGGACCTGGTGCAGGAAACACTGGAGCGTGCGTGCCGCAAGTGGCGCACGATCGCCGCGAAGGACGCCCCGGACGCCTATGTGCGGCGGATCATGGTGAACCTCGCGAACGACAGATGGCGACGATTCCGCCGTACGGTTCCGTACGGCGACCTCGGTGACCCGGCGGCTCCCGGGGACGAGTACGGGCGGGTGGACAGCAGAGACCAACTCGTGCGCGCCCTCCAGCTGTTGCCGATGCGGACGCGGACGGTCGTGGTGCTGCGGTACTTCCACGATCTGTCCGACGCGCAGATCGCGGCCGACCTGGGCATCCGGCCCGGCACCGTACGTTCCCAACTCGCCCGGGGGATCGAACACCTCAGGAGCCGGTTCCCCGCATTCTCCGGCCCCTCACCGGAGCAGCCCCCGGAAGGAACCCGATGACTCCGAACAGTTCGCGGCCTCCGGGCCGGACCGGTCACACCCCCTTCGAAGAGAAACTGGTGCACGCGATCAACGACTTCGCAAACTCGGCGGACGCCCCCGGCTTTGACGCGGCCGGCATGGTGCGCGCGACACGTCGCAGGCGGAACACGGCCCTCACCGGCCTCGCCGCCGCGCTGATCGTGGCGGGCGGCGGAACGGCCCTGGCCACCGCCGGTTCACACGGTTCTGACACCTCGAAGCCGGCGGTGGCCACCGACGCGACGACGACGGCCGGCGGGACAACGCTGCTGTACGGCGCCCCCGGCGACGTCCGGCGCTTCGAACTGGGCGGCATGAACCTCGGCCTGGTCAAGGACGTGCTCGCGAAGACCCAGGTCGAACTCGGCGAGGTCACCAGGAAGCCGTGTGACGGAAAGCCGGGCTCCGTCATCGCCATCTCTCCACACAGCCCGGCCGTGGTGGCCACGGGCGACACCCTGGACGTCACACTCTGCGCCACCGGTCCGGACTCCTCTACGCCTGCACCCGCACCCACCACCGCGAACCGCCTCGAAGTCATCTTCATCCCCCCGGCGGGCAGCACGTACACGATCGACTTCGCGGGCACCGACCTGGACATCGCCAAGATGCGCCTCGTGAAGTCCCGGCTCACGCTCGGCACGGTCAGCGAGACGGACTGCGGCAAGAACGGCGAGCCGGGCACGGTCTTCTCGGTCGACCCGCACACTCCGAAGACGGTGTCCATGGATGACCGTGTCAATCTGACACTGTGCGCCGACTGATCCCCTGATCCCCGGGAAGGGAGGCACCGGCTGCGGCCCGGGGGGCGGTCCCCAGCCAGTTGAGGGCCGCCGACGCCATCGCGGTGATGCCGGTGGGCAGGGCGGTCCTGGCGTCCGGGGCGAACTCCGGCGAGTGGTTCGGGGGCTGGGCCGCGAGCCTCTCCTCGGGCGACCCCGGTGTGCCGGCCCAGGTCTTCGGGCCGACCACGCCCAGCATCCAGTACGAGAGCGGGATGCCCGCCATCCCGTGCAGCGGGAGTCCCGCGTCCCCGTAGAGCGGGAAGTCCTCGGTCGCCATGGCCGGAGGCCACAAGCCCACGCGCCGGGGACCGTACAGCTCCTCGTGGGCCCGGCGTACCGCTCCGGTGGCCGCCGGATCGGGGTGGGTGACCGGGGACCGCGAGACAACGGTGATCTCCGGGTCCCGGGGGCAGCCGGACGCGGCGCACTCCGCCCGTACGACGCGCTCCACGGCCGCCGTCATCCGGTCGAGCGCCCGCTCGGAGAGGGCGCGCACGGTGATGCCGAGCGTCGCGCGGTCCGGAACGAGGTTGCTGCCCGTACCGGAGTGGAAGGAGCCGACGTTCAGGGTGACCTGTTCGGTCGGCGCCGATTCGCGGGACACCGTGCCCTGGAGCCGGAGAACGGCCGCCGCCGCGGTGAGCAGGGGGTCCACGGCGAGATGCGGGGTGCCCGCGTGCCCGCCGCGACCGTGGACGACCGCCTCGAAGGTAACGCTCCCGGCCAGCATCGGGCCGTACCCGTGGGCGACCATGCCGCCGAGCAGCGGCGCCGTGTGCTGCGCGAGTACGGCGTCGGGGCGCCCGAACCGCTCGTACAGCCCGTCCCGCAGCACCGCCCGCGCGCCCGCGAGGGTCTCCTCGGCGGGCTGGCCGACGACCACGACCGTGCCGCGCCAGCTCTCCCGGGCACGAGCGAGCAGGGACGCGGCGCCCGCGGCCGCGGCGATGTGCAGATCGTGGCCGCAGGCGTGCATCACGGGGCCCTGGCTCGTGTACGGCAGCCCGGTGCGCTCCTCGACCGGGAGCGCGTCGAGTTCGGCGCGGATCAGGACGCGCGGTCCCTCGCCGTTGCGCAGGACCCCGACGACGCCGTGGCCGCCGACGCCTTCCGTCACCTCGTACCCGGCGTCCCTGAGCCAGTGCGCGAGGGCGGCGGCCGTCCGCCGTTCCTCACCGGAGAGTTCGGGGTGGCGGTGCAGGTCCAGATAGAGGGCGAGCGCCGGACGGACCAGCTCCGCCAGCCCGTTCAGTACGGGGACGTTCTCTCCGGGGTACGCGACACGGCTCACCGGACCATGGTGCGGCACGCGGCCGGTCTCCGGCGTACAGACCACTGACGCGCGCGGTCAGTGGAAGACGTGCCGTTCGGCAAGTGGCGTCCGCTGGAATACGGGTGGCACAAGAAAGGACCTCCGGGAATCCCCCGGCGGCTGGGCGTCCCCAAAGGAGTCACCATGGCTGACAAGAGCATCCTCGCCTCCCTCGCCGACGAGATCATGGAGCTGGAGTCGGAGACCTTCGAGATCTCGGACTACTCGGACGCCAGCGAGGTCGTGCTCGCGGGCTCCACGAGCTGCAGCTCGACGTCGACCTGCTCCTCCACCACCAGCACCACCTCCTGCAGCGCCTGATTTCACGCGCGCCGCACGGAAACGGGCGGTACCGGTGACCTTCCTCGCCGGTACCGCCCGTTTTCGTGTGCCGGTTCGCACGGCCTCACGGGTCGCGCTACGGGAACGCGTGCCCCACCCGCTACGGGAAAGGGTGCGGCACCATACGGATCTCACGCTCCGTCAGTTCCGCCGACCGCAGCCCCGCCCGGTGTGCGGCGGTGCGCAGCCGGGGCATCAGGGGCGCGCGCTGGCGCGACCAGCCGAAGTCGATCGGCAGTAGCCCGGGGACCAGCGTGGCCACGGCGCGCAGTCCGATCCGCCGCTGCTCCGGGGTGGTCTGGTCGATGACGACGACATCGTGTCCCGCCCGTACCAACTCGTCGCGGCAGTACGTCACATCGTCGCGCAGATCGCCGGTGCGCGGCCGGTTCCGCTCCTCCCACGTCCCGTAGATCTCGCTCATCGGTGCGACGGACGTGGGTTCCAGGTAGCTGCGCACATGCTCCGCCATCCGGGGCAGTCCGTAGAGCTGCGCGTGGTCCTTGAGATGGAGGACCTTCCCGAAGTCCTCTGCCATCGCTTCGAGTTCGGGACGGCGCTCCTCCACCTGACGGGGCAGGTGCGGGATGTACGTGAGGACCTCGGACAGGGCGCCCTCCAGGGCCGCCGCCGGGTCGAGGCTCGCGCCGGCGCCGAAGGAGAAGGTGCCGGGGCCGCCGTCGCGCCGTACGGCGAGGCCGGTGACGACCGGTACGGCGAGGTCGATCCGGTTGTCGAAGGCGTGCACGTCGTACCCCTGGAGGGCGGCCCGGTCGATCATGGCGCGGACCGCGGGGTCCGCGACGGAGTCCAGATCGATCTCGGCGAGCGGGGTGTCGCCGTACCAGGCGACCAGGAAGGCGTCCCGCTCGATGAGTTCGAGGAGACCGCCGAGGACGGCTTCCTCCAGACAGCCGCCGATGGCGCAGCCGTTGGAGCACTCGAAGACGAAGTTGTCGGAGGCGAGGCCCGCGCTGTAGTGGACCAGCCGCGCGGGTACGAGCACGGGGCGGTCGTCCCGCAGCGAGTGGCCCCATACCCAGGGGATGGGCCGGTCGGGGTCGAAGGGGCTGACCATCGGGTCGTCCCGGTAGGTCTCGGGGGCGTAGAAACCGCACGCGGCGGGGTCGAGGGCGTCGCTCCCGAGGGCGCTGTAGGCGGCGGTGAGCAGGGTGGTGCCGGTGCGCCGGTGGGTGCCCGCGTACCGCTCCAGCCCCTCCAGGTAGGCGAGGTCACGGCTGGCGTCGAAGCCGTTGGCCTGGCCGCTCCAGGTGACGTCGGTCAGACCCGCGTAGCCGCGCATGAAGACACTGCCCGCCACCGGCGCGGTGGTGGGTGAGGTGACATTGATCCAGGTCCCCGAACCGAGCGCCCCGGAGACGGGGTTGGCGAGCGCCGTGACCGGCATCGGGTACGAGGCCGCGGAGCGCAGCCGGTAGACGTCGGGGGCGGGCTTGGGCCGGCTGACGAGGAACGGCTCGTCCCCGGCCGGGGCGTCGGCGGAGCGCGGTCCGCAGTGCGGGCAGAGCGGGTCGGCGAGCAGCGGGAAGGTCCGCACCTCCAGGGTGGCGAGGTCGAGTTGGGAGACCTGCGGCAGCGACCGGTCCGCCGGTTCCCCCTCCGGTGGGAGGACGGAGCCGGCGAGGACGGCGGCGCGGTAGAGGGCGTGCACCGCGTCGAGGGCGAACGGGGTGAGGGAGGGCCAGTCGCCGCCGGCGCGGGTGCCCGTGCCGGTCTCCAGCGCGTCGCGCTGGGTGCGGGTGCGCAGCCGCTGCCAGCGCATGGCGAGGCACTGGCCGCAGGCGCGGGCGTCGGCGTCGCCGCCCCAGGGACCCACCAGCACGGTCCGCGCGGTGAGATGGACGGTGGCCGCGGGGCGCTCGCGCGCGAAGGGGTCGTCTCCCCGGTGCCCGAGGACATCGGCGGCGCCGAGGGTGACCACCGCGGGCGCGGCGGCCGGGGCCAGCGCCGCCGCGAGCCCGCGGTGGAGGTCCTCGCGCGCCCGCTCCAGGGGGATGCGGTCCGTCATGTCCTGTTGCTCCAGCGGAACGTCTTCAGCGCGAGCGCGCCGAAGACAACGGTGAACACGACCAGACCGACGCACCCCACGGCGATGTCGTCCAGGCCGCCGCGGCCGGAGAGGGCCGCCGACACCGCGTCGTTGAGGTAACGCAGGGGCAGGACACGGGAGATGGCCTGGAGCCAGGAGGGCATCATGTCGAGCGGGAGGAACGAGCCGGAGACGAAGGCCATCGGCACCATCAGGAAGTTGGCGATGGCGGCGACGGCTTCGGGGGTGTCGGCGTAGGAGCCGATGACCACGCCGATGGTGAGGAACGCGGTGATGCCGAGAACGAGCACAGGCAGCGCCAGCGGCCAGCGGGCGTCCAGTTCCAGGCCGAAGACCGGCAGCATCGCCACGGCGACGAAGACCACCGCCTGGACGACTCCCACGCCGAGGGCGAGGACGTACCGGGAGCCGAGAACGGCCGGCAGCCGGGTGGGCGTCATCCGGATCAACCGCAGGAGATCGTCGCGACGCCACTGCATCAAGGTGAAGGCCACTCCGAAGACGGCGGCGTTGGCCACGCCCCAGGACATCACGCCCGGGGCGATGTACGAGATGTAGGGGCGGCCGGTCTCCTCGACCTCCTGGCCCCGGAAGATCAGCCCGAAGACCACCAGGAAGAGGAGCGGGAAGGCGAAGGTGAAGAAGAGGGTGGCCTTGTCCCGGACCTGTGCCCGGAAGCCGGCCCCCGTCAGTGCCGCGTACGCGCTCATCCGTGCCGCTCCGTGTCGTTGCCGAGGTCGGTGCTGAGGTCGGTGCTGCCGGCGCCGTCGGTGGGGGGCGCGGCTGCGGTGGGGGTGCCGGTGAGTTCGAGGTAGACGTCCTCCAGCGTCGCGGTCCGGGTCTGCACGCCGTCGAGTCCGGTGAGCGCGTCGACCGCCTGGAGGACCTTGCCGGCCACCGCGGTCTCCAGGACGAGCGAGCCGCCCTGGACGGTGACCCGGTCGACACCGGGGATGGCCGTCGCGTCCGCCTCCGTCATCCGTTCGACGGGCACCATCAGCCGGGTGGGCACCGCGGCGCCGCTCACCAGATGGTGCGGCGAGTCCAGGGCGACGACCGAGCCGCCGACGAGGATCGCCACGCGGTCGCAGAGCGCCTCGGCCTCATCCAGGTGGTGGGTCGTGTAGACGATGGTGCGACCCTCGCTCTTGAGGTCGCGCAGGACCTTCCACAGATCGCGGCGGGCCTGCGGGTCGAGTGCCGCGGTGGGCTCGTCGAGGAAGATCAGTTCCGGGCCGTGGACCAGCGCGGAGGCGATGGCCAGGCGCTGTCGCTGGCCGCCCGAGAGGTTCTCGACCATGACGTCCCGCTGCTCGGTCAGCCCGACCGAGGCGAGGGTGCGGTCGGCGTCCTCGCGCCCGGCTCCGTACAGGGCGGCGACGGTACGGAGGTGTTCGCGCGCGGTCTGGCGTACGAAGAAGGCGGAGGACTGGGTCTGCACCCCCAGCCGGGGCAGCAGCGCCACGTTCCTCGGCCAGGGCGCGGCGCCGAGCACCGTGACGGTGCCGGAGTCCGCCTGGCGCAGCCCCTCCATGATCTCGACGAGGGTGGTCTTCCCCGCGCCGTTGGGTCCGAGGAGTCCGAAGAACTCCCCCCGGTGCACCTGGAGTGACACCCCGTCGACGGCCTGGCGGTCGCCGTATCGCTTGCGTATGCCGTCGACGACGATCGCCGCGTCGGTGGCGGTCTCGTCCGGCACGGATGCCATGGTCCTGGCCTCGCTCATGTGCTTGTGCGCCCCTCGGGGTTGTGGGTCGGTGAACCGGGTGGGTCAGTCGAGCGGGTTGACGTGGATGAGTGTGGCGAGCGCCGCCACGATCGCCGCGACGAGCACGGCCGACCCCACCCCGTACCCGAGGTAGAGGGCACGGGCCCGGCGGGGATAGAGGGCGGCGGCCTTGCGGTCGCGCAGGCGCAGCCGCAGATACCGCCCGCTCTCCGGCGCGAGACGGGTGACGCGCAGCACGTGGCCGAGCAGGGCGTAGCCGTCGAGCGGGGGCAGCGGCACCAGATTGACCAGGGCCTGGACGCTGCCGAGCAGCAGCAGTCCGGACAGGACACGGCGGGTCGGGTCGCCGGAGGGCAGCGCGGCCCACCAGGCCAGGAACGGCAGCAGGTAGAGCAGATTGGCGAAGGCACCGGCGCCCGCGACCGCGCACTGGTGCCAACGGGTGCGCAGATAGCGGTAGTTGTCGACCGTGCAGTACATCACGATCATGGGCAGCCGCCAGCGCAGCCCGATCTCGCTGACGGTGCCGCCGTACTTCCGGGCGGCGATCCCGTGGGCGAGTTCGTGCAGTGCCGTGCTCAGCCAGAGCAGGGTGAAGACGGCGACGAGCGCGACGGGCTGGTGGAAGAGCCACCAGGTGTCGCGGACCAACCCGGGGAGAGCGGTCGCGAGCAGGACCTCCATCGCCACGAGGAGCCCGCTCACGGGGAGGAGGACCGGGGCCCGTAGCGCGGGACCCAGCAGCCGGTGAAGCCGGCCCGTCGTGGCGTTCGCGTCGGCGACCAGCCGCAGGGTGCCGCGGAGCGGGTTCCCGTCGAACGGACCGGTGGGCGCGGTGCTTCCGGCGTCCGGCGCGGCGCGCCGCGGCGGCGCTCCGGCCAGCAGCCCCCGGGCGGAGAGCAGCCCGAGGAGCCGGCCCCAGTGCGCTTCCGCGAGGCGCTTGCCGAAGGACTCGGCGTACGCGTCCCCGATCTCCCCGAGGGTGCGGACGCCGTCGAGCCGGGAGATGAGGAAGTGCTCCTTCACCCCGACCTCGAAGGCCGCGCCCCCGTCCGGGTCCTTGAGGAGATGTACGGTCGCGGGGCCGTGCAGCAGGGCGGGGCTCAGCAGGATGCCGGGGCGCAGCGCCGGGCGGTGGGAGAGGAGTTCGCCGTGCGCGGGGCTTCCGCCGGGAGTGGGGCTTCCGCCGGGAGCGGCGGCTGTGGCGGGCGGGCCGCTCATGGGATCGCCGCCGGAGCCGGGGCCGCCGCGCCCTCGCGCAGGACCCGGCCGAGGACGTGCGCCAGGTAGGCCTCGTCGCGGATCGTCACATGCAGCCGGTTGTTGGTCATGTGCATGTACGGGGAGAGGAGCAGCGGCAGCGCCACGGCGGGGTCGGTGACCGTCTCGTCGCGTGTGCCGTCCCAGGAGCGGAACACCAGCTCGCCGCCGACGGCCAGGTCCCGCGCCCGGGAGCGGAGTTCGGCGCAGTGTTCGGCCCAGCCGCGCAGGAAGGCGGGGAGCCGGCTCAGGTCCCCGGTGCGGACGGCCGCGCGGATCCCCTCGAAGCGGCGGCCGAGGCCGGGAGCCATCTCCGCGTAGTTCTTGTCGTACTCCTCGGAGCCGATGAAGCCGGTGCCCGGGAACGCCTTGTGCCAGAAGGTGTAGTAGTCGTCGAGGTAGCTCCCCAGCTCCTCCCGCCCGGGCAGGAAGCAGCCGGCCATGACCATCATGAGCTGGGCGGAGGTGCCGAGCAGCACGGTCCGCAGATGGAGGTTCATGGTGCGGAAGGCGTCCATGACCAGTTCGCTGGAGCGGGCGAAGTGCCATTCGGCGAGCGCGATCCCGGCGGGGCCGCCGTACTTGCCGTACTCGGGTTCGTACGGCTCGTACGAGAAGGAGTTGTTGGGCCGCAGGTTCATCCTGCCGTCCGCGTCCATGAACGCGCCTCGGTCGCCCTTCGGGAACTCGATCTCGAAGAGGGTGTTGTAGAACTCGTTGAGGAAACCGGAGTCGACCTCGTAGAGCGCCGGCCGTGCCCGCAGGAAGCGGCTGATGGCCTCCTCGGCGCGGCGGCGGACCTCGTCGGTGGCGGCCGCGTCCACCGGCCGGAGCCGGAGCCGCACATGCGGGCCCTCCAGCCAGTAGTTGATGAAGAAGTGGCCGGCGAGCAGCCCGTCGGCGGTCAGTCCGGCCACCAGCGGCCGGACGCAGTTGACCAGCAGGGGCTGGGGGTTGGCCGCGTAGAAGATGTGGACAGCCTGCCAGTCGCCCGGGACGCCGGGTGTGGGGGTCAGCTCTGACATGGGGGTACGCCCTCTGTGGGTCGGGTCGAGGTGAAGGTCTCCACGGCGAGTTCGGCGACATGGCTGCCGCGCTCGGAGCGGACGTGCAGCCCGCCCTCGGTGGGGAGCATCTCGCGCAGGACGACTCGGTCGCCGGGATGGGTGGGCAGCGCCTCCAGGGCGGTGAGCGAGAGGGCGCTGAGGAAGTCCACATACTGGGGCTTGGCGCCCGCGCCGCCCCGGGGGCCGCTGGAGACGGTGGCGAAGACCTGGTCGGGCAGCCCGTGCGCGCGCCGCCACCGCTGCCAGTCGAGGAACCAGTCCTGGTCGCCGGTGCCGGGGCGGCGCGCGGGCAGCGCGCCGGCCGTCGTGGTCCAACTCCGGCGGCTGAGGACGACTTCGCCGTGCAGGACGCGGGGGCGCGAGGTGACGCCGTCCGCCGCCTCGCCCTCCGGGACGCCGCCCCACACGTCGAGGGGCGCCATCGACGTCGGGGACATCAGCAGCAGGGTGCGCGGGATCTCGGGCAGGGCGAGCGGCACCAGATAGCCCAGGTAGACGGGGATGACCTCGCGGCCGAGCCGCGCCGAGCGCAGCACGAGACGGTCGGTGGCCTCGTCGTGCTCGACGGAGAGGTCGTCCAGATGGATCCGGCGCTCCTCGGGAACGGTGCTGGACTCGCCGGGGCAGACGATCTCGTAGTCGGTGAGCGGACTGTGCAGATTGAGGTTGCTGGTGACCGCTCCGCCGGTGATCTCGGCCAGCACCGCTCCCTCGGGGGTGACGGCGGCGGCCGTGTCGCGCAGGGCCCGGGAGAAGCCGCCCGCCTCGCCGGAGGGGCCCGGCGCGTCGTAGACATGGGTGAAGCGGCTGAAGGGGAAGGAGAGTCCGCCGTAGGAGCGGTTGAGGACGACCAGCGGGACGCCGTCCTCCTGGGCGAGCTGGAGATGGTGCGACTGAGGGACGAAGTCGCCCGCGAGCGGGGCGAGTTCGGCGGCCACCGGGGCGAGGTCGTCCTCGCCGAGCCGGATCTCGGCCGTGTCGCCGCGCGCCGCCCACGCCTGGCGCATCCGGTCGATGAAGGTCCGCCGGGCCGCGTCGAGGGCGCGGATCCCGGAGAGGCCGAGCCAGTTCTCCTCCGGTACGTACGCGCCCCGCTCGTCGAACGGGCGCCGCTTCCCCGCGAAGGAGAGGTACTGGTCGAAGAAGTCCTCGTGGAAGTCGTGGACCAGGCCGAGAAGGTCCGCGCACCGGCCGCCGCGGCCGTACCGCGCCACGAAGAACCCCTTGAACGTGATGCGCTGAGGGAGCGTCAGGTCGAAGGCGGGGAGGATCCTTTCGACGGAGCGCAGCGCCCCGCCGGCCGGCCCGGTCCACGCGTCCGGTCCGCAGCTCAGCTCGGAGCCGGCGCTGACGTCCTCGTACAGCAGGGTCTGCGGCAGTGTGGCCGCCGCGCCGCCGTTCAGCAGGGCCTGCGCCGCGTGGAGTCCGGCGCGCAACCGCGTGAGCAGCTCGGCCCGTTCGGCCCGGCCGGCCGCGGGGTAGCGGTCGACGGCGGCGAGCGGTCCGTCGAGCGCGGCGGCGAGGCCGTCGGCCCAGGGCCGGCCGAGGCCGGTCAGGGCGTTCCGGAAGGCGCGCGGCGGATCGGGACTGTGGACGTCGGTGTCCAGGCACGGCACGCGCACCATGCCGAGCTGGAGCAGCGCGGCCACATAGGTCTCGCACTGCTCGGGCTCGGCGTCGTGTTCGGTACGGAGCCACTCCACCAGATCGCGGTAGCGCAGTTCCCCGCCGCTGTCGAAGAGACCGAGCAGCCGGTCCAGGGTGCCACTGCGGCGCAGGAAGAAGAGACGGTCCTTGACGGCGTCGAAGGTGACGGCGGCCGAGTCGTCGCCCGTCGTGATCCACTGGCGTACGTACCGGATCCGGTCGTCGTCGCGCTCCCAGCCGGAGGCGAGCCGTACGGGCAGATCACCGCGGCGGCCAGGGTCGGCCAGGATCAGTTCCGCGAACCGCCCCAGCACGACGACGTTGAGCCGCACATGGCTGGACCACGCGCCGTCGACGCGGAGGGCTCCGGCATCCCCGCTCCCGTCACGACCGGCGGGGGCGCTCCCGGTCCCGTTCCCCGTGGCGGTGCCGGTGGTGGCGTCCTCGCGGACCCCGTCGAAGAGGCCGGTCGCGACACCGGTGAAGGTGCTGAACGGGCTGGTCTTGCAGGCCGTCCGGTAGAGATACGCGAGCACGGACCGTTCGATCTTCCGCATCCGCTTGTCGTACGGCACACCGGATCCGGCCTTCGTCACGAACGCGTCGAGCTGTCCCTCCAGGGTCGGCGAGGCGAGCAGGAGCCCGCATCGCAGCCGGTCCTCCGCGAGCAGGGCGCGCAGCGCGGCGCGGGTCCGTTCGAGGTCGGCGGCGAGCAGCGGCGCCCCTTCGCTCCGCAGCCTCTCCAGCAGCAGGCGGTCCCGGACCCACTCGGCGGTGAGGTCCCCGGCGCGCGGGTCGAGCGCCGCGACCAGGCGTACGGCGTCCTCGGGGGCGGCGGGGAGGCGGTTGTTGAAGATCCGGCGGCGCAGGGCGAGGAGTTCCCTGCGCTGGCCCGCGCCCTCGCCGTCCGGGGAGACGTCGGTGGTCCGCACCACGTCGTGCAGCAGGTCGCTGAGTGCGGCTCCGCGCGTGCGCAGCCGCTCCTCGGCGGCGAGGACGTCGTCGGACCAGCGTCCGCTGTCCGCGCACCGCAGCGCGTGGACGGATTCGACCGGGAGTCCGGCGACGCGGAGCATGAAGCGGCGGCCGGGACGCCACCGGGTCCGCGTGGTGTCCTGAGCGGTGGCCGCGCCCGTGGCCGTACTCCTCCCCCGGTCCGCGCTCGTGCGCGCGTCCTCAGCTGTGTCCGCGTTCGTGTCCGTGGCCGGTGCCATGGCAGATTCCCCCATTCCCGGTCAGGCGATCTCGTAGCGGAAGTCGGCGGGCCGCGCCCGCTCGTTGCCGAGCAGCATGATCAGCAGCGGTTTCTCGCCCGTACCGTCGAGGCCCAGTTCCTCGATGTACGAGATGTTGTCGAAGCCGAGCGCGACACCCGCGCCGAGCCCGAGGGCGGACGCCGCGGTGTAGAAGGTCTGGGCGACCGCGCCGATCGTGCCGTTGACCAGCCGGTAGCCGCGGTCTCCCACGGCGTCCAGGACGGCGGTGGTACGGACCGTCGGCACCAGCACCGCGCCCGTCTGCTCCAGGTTGTAGTTGGAGAGGAAGTAGGTGCGCTGGAGGAACGGTCCTGGCGCTCCGGGCACCACCAGCCGCAGCTCGTGTGCGGCCGGGTCGTAGGCGTACGCGCCCGGTTCGATACCCTCGACGTGGTTGACGAACGCGTACAGCGTGACCAGGCCGGGGAGCGCCGTCCGCCCGGCGCCCGGGCCGTCGGCCGGCGCAGCGGGACGCTCGGCGTCGCTGCCGAGCGAGGTGGCGGCGCAGGCGGCCAGCGTCGCGGCGAGCTGCCCGGAGGTGACGGGACGGCTCGCGTCGAAGCGGCCGAAGCTGCTCCGGCGCTCGCGCAGCGCGGTACGGACGCTGACCGGCGGCAGCTCGGGCGCCGGCAGCGCCACGGTGGCACCGGTCCCGGCCGGTACGGCGGCGGTGGCCGGCTCCAGGGCGCCCGGCGCGGGGCGGTCGGTGGCGGCTTCCACGGTGGCAGCGTGGATCCGCTGGAGCGTCTCGAAGGTCAGGACCGTACGGGAGCGCTCGGAGTCGGCATGCCGGACGGCCGGGGGCACGGGGAGCGCGGGGGCGGTGGGCCGCGCTCCCTCCCAGCTCAGCGGCACGACGGCGAAGACGCCCTCTTCCTCGTTCTCCACTCCGAGGAGACGGCTGAGCCTCGGCTCGTCGAACCAGAGCGCCGGCTCGATCGTCAGCCCCCTGGCGCGGGCCCACATGCGCCAGGTCTGGAGGACGGCGCCCAGATCCATGCTCACCGCGTGGAAGGAGAAGCTGTTGTATTTGAACGCGTTCTGCCAGTACTTGATCCCGAGGACGAGGAAGTGGTCGTGGTCCGCGCCCGTCCCGTCGGCGCCGAGCGCCGCGCGCACCTCGCCGGTGACGTCACCGGCCACCAGCCGCTGCATCGCGTGGTGCGGGGCCGCGTAGTAGTGGACGCCGGGTGTCCCAGGACCGCTGGGCCCGGAGATCCAGTAGACGCTGACGGGGTAGAGGCCGCCGCCGGACGCCGTGCCCCGCGACCAGTTGGCCTGGGCGTAGTGCGGGAGAGCGGCGAGATCGGTGTTGCTCTGCACGCCGAGCCGGCGTCCGGTCAGCCCGTAGGAGTCACGCAGCATCCCGGAGAGCGCGTCCAGGGTGAACGGCCGCTCCGCGAAGGCGCCTTCGGCCCCGGGCCCCCCGGCCGCGCCGGGCAGACAGCCGGCCGCGACGGTCGCACCGGCGGGGAAGTCCGTCTCGGGCAGCGGGAACCCGCCGACGCCCGGGTAGAACTTCGCCTTGCGGGGCCGGTCCACCCAGTCGGGGACAAAATCTGCGGGCTCCATCGGGATCCGGCCGCGCTGCATGATCGCTGCCGCGTACTCATGGGCGTAGCCCATGGAACGCTCCTCTCTGCTGGACATGTGCACGAAAAGGGGGGGCTGGGCGTGGTCACGGGAAGGGGTGGGGCGCCGGGTTGAGGTCCTCCGGCGTGAGGTCGCGGTCGCGCAGTCCCGCCGCACGCAGCGCGGTGCGCAGCCGGGGCATGGTGCGCGCCCGCTGCCGGGACCAGCCGAAGTCGATGGGCAGCAGGCCGGGGACGAGCACACTGACGGTGTGCAGCCCCAGCGCGCGCTGTTCCGGCATGGTCTGGTCCACGACGACCACGTCGAAGCCGGCCGCGGTGACCGCGTCGACACAGCGGCGCAGATCCTCGCGGAGGTCCGTGGAGGCCGGGGCCCCGGACGCGTCCGGCCAGCGGAGGTCAGCGACCGCGCGCGGCGGCTCCGCCCCCGGGCGCTCGTCCAGGAGGAAGGCGGCGTGTGCGCCCATCTCCGGTATCCCGTACACCAGGGGATGGTCGTGCAGCGCCGTCACCCGGTCGAAGTCCTCGGCCATGGCCCGCAGCCGGACCTCGTCGCGCTCGGTGCGGCCCTGGAGGTTGACGGCGTCGGTGGCGATCTCGCAGAGCGCCGAGTCGAGCGCCGACTCGGGGTCGAGTCCGGCGCCCGCGCCGAAGCACATCCGGCCGGGTCCGCCGTCGAAGCGTTCCGCCACGGCGGTGACCACGGGGACGGGGAAGGTGATCCGGGTGTCGAAGAACCGCGCCCGGTAGCCGTACATGGCGAGCCGGTCGACCATGTGGCGGGTGGAGGCCCGGGTACTGGTGGCGGGGTCGATCTCCGGCAGGTGCTGCTGTCCGTACCAGGCCAGGAGGAAGGCGTCGCGCTCGATGACCTCCATGAGGCCGAAGTAGATGGCCTCCTCCAGACAGCCCCCGGAGGCACAGCCGTTGGAGCTCTCCTGCACGAACCGGTTCTCCAGACCGGGTGCGTGATAGTACGTCAGCACTTCCGGCACCAGGCGCGGTGTGTCGTCGCGCAGGGAGTGGCCCCAGACCCAGGGCATCTCGCGGTCGGGCGCGAACGGCCGGACGCGGGGGTTGTCGCGGTAGAACTCGGGTGCGTACAGGCCGACTTCACGCGGGTCGACGGCGTCGGCCCCGAACTCGTCGAGCGTTCCCGTCACGCTGGTGATCCGGGAGCGCGCCCGCATCCCGGCGTACCGCTCCATGCCTTCGAGCACGCCGATCCGGTTGCTGTGGCCGAAGGAGTCCGCGTGGCCGCCCCAGAACGTCTCCCGCAGATACTCCCCCGAGCGCATCGAGAAGCAGCCGATGGTCGCGGAGGTGGAGGTGGAGGAGACGTCGTGGACCACCGAGGGGCCGAGCGCGCCGCACACCGGGTTGGCGAACGCCGCGACATCGATGGCGTACGCCTCGATCGGACGGAGCCGGAAGGCGCCCGGACGGTGCTTGGGCGCGGGACGCAGGGTGATCCGCGCGTCCTCGGCGGTGTCGGTCCGGGGGGTGGCGCAGCGCGGGCATTCCGGGTCGGGCACCAGCGGGTAGAGCCGGACGGTGAGGGTGCGCAGGTCGACGAGCCGGATCTCGGGGAACGGCCCGTCCTGGGGCGGCGGGCTGTCGCGCAGGGCGGTCACGAGCGCGGCGACGGCGTCCGCCGTGAAGGGGGTGGCGTACGGCCAGTCGCCCGCGGCGCGGGTCTCGCCGCCCAGCTCCAGGGCGTCGCGGAGCGCCACGGACCGTACGGCCTGCCAGCGGCGGGCCAGACAGTGCGCGCAGGGCGTGGCGGGGGTTCCGTCGCCGGGCGCGACGGGACCGACGACGGCGTGTCCGGCGTAGAGCTGAACCGGGATGGGCGGTTCCGCACCGGAGCCGGACCCGGGCGCGGGCACGGTGCCGGTGCCTGTGCCCGTGCCTGTGCCCCCGTCGGCGATCGTCCCGGCGGCGGGAGCGGCGTCCGGCCGCGCGGCGGTGAACGCGTCGTGCGAGCCGAGGGTGGTGACGACCGTCCCCGGGCCGCCGAGGCGCTCCAGGGCGCGGCCGAGCAACTCCTCCAGCCGGGTGCGCGCGAGACCCGGCTCCGGCGCGGCGAGGGTGCTAGGCACCACGGAGCGCCTCCGTGGTGAGGAGCACCCGGGCGGTCCTGATGCCGGCGGCCGCCAGGTCGGCGGAGCCGGTCGGGACGACCAGCGCGTCGCGTCCGGCGGCCCGGAGCCGGTCGAGGACGTCGGACCAAGGCGTGTCCGGCAGGGCGGACGCGGCGGGCAGTCCCGCGCCGTCCGTGGCGTCGAGGGTGACCGGGTCGAGGTCGCGCAGGAGCGGGTCGCCGGTGTCGAACGGCACGGCCGTGGACTCGCGGCCGAGCTGGACCGCACCGAGCAGATCACGGACGGCCGCGACCGCCGCGCTCTGCCAGGAGGTCGCGCTGCCGACGGCCCAGCCGCCCGCGCCCCGGGCGAACAGGACATGAACGCCGGTGCGGTCGCTCTCGCCCAGGTCGAGCAGGTCCGCCTCGATGCCGAGGACGGCCGCGGAGCGGATGAGGAAGGTGAGTTCGGCGTCGGCGTCCGGGCCTTCGGTGAGCGTCTTCAGCGCCACGCGGCTCGCCGGCTCGCCGCGCAGGGTGCGCGTCAGCGCGTCATGGGCGAGGGCGGAGAGCAGGCCGTCGGCGGCGGCGTCGGCGGGCGTCGCCCCGGCGCCGGTGCCCGCGCGGGTCGGCTCGAAGAGCCGCTCGGTGTTGTGAGGACCGAAGGTCCGTACGGCCGCGGCGGGCACCAGGACCTGTTCCTTGGTCAGGAGCGAGGTGGCCCGGGTCCACGCGGTCACCCGCTCCGCGCCGGGGGCGACGCACGCGGTCGTCAGCGCGGCGGGCTCCAGGGCGCGGCTCCGCGCCCGTACGGTCTCGAACTGCGTGCCCGCCAGGACGTCCGCGGTGGGGACGACGTGCTCGGCGTAGACCTGGGCCGCCGCGTCCAGCGCGCGCAGCCGGGCCCCGGCCACATGGTGGACGTCGAAGGCGGCGACGCGGCGCGCGGCGCCGTGTCCGGTGCCGAGTTCGACGACGGTGGCCTTGAGGGGAATCTGCGTGAGGGCTTCGTCCGCGAACCGGGTGAAGACCCCGGCGCGCGGGCGGACCAGGACCGTCCTGCGGTTCAACTCCTCGACCAGGGCGTCGGCTTCGCGGGCGGTGGCGAGCGTCGGCATCGGCAGCGTGTCGGCGCCGGCGGTGGTCAGGTCGACCGGGTCCGTCTCTGCCTCGGCGCCCTCGGCCCCGGCGCAGAACGGGCAACGGGGGTGCGGCAGGAGGGGTTCGGCGGTGACGTCGAGGGATTTCATGTCCTGGATGACGAGTTGGCCCGTCGTCTCGGACGGCAGCGCTCCGGTGGTGACCCGGAAGATCTCGTAACCGAGAAGGTTGCCGATCATGGCGGCGAGCGGACGGCTCGGCAGGTCACCGACCGGCGTGGCGCCGGGCAGCGCCAGGGTGTTCCAGAGGTCGGCCGCGGCGGCGGACTCGTCGTGGGAGCCGATACGCAGCGCGGCGCACGCCCAGCAGCTCGTGGTGGCGGCCGTCATCAGCGGTCCCACCACCGAGCGCCCGCCGTAGGACCAGGCGGGGAGCAGGGTGCGGCCCTCGGGGACACCGGCGCGCAGCAGCGGGAACAGCCGCTGGGGTGCGGCGGGGCCGCCGGTCACCACCACGAGGTCGTATCCGTCGAGATCGGCCCAGCCGAGCGGCTGCCGGGCGTCGCCCTCGGGGAGGGTACGGAGGTCGACCGGGCAGCCGTCGGACGCGGCTTCCCGCGCCTCGGCCTCGATGAGGTCCCTGGCCTCGGCGTCGAGCCCCGGCTGTGTCCCGATGGTGGCGCAGCCGTTGCGGATCAGGCTGAGCACACACCAGCGGGCGACGAGGTCGTCGCCGAGCACGGCGACGCGTGCGGTGGTGAAGCGGCGGAAGCGCGCCTCGGCGTCGTCGGCGTAGTGGTCGACATAGGCGATCTGGGGGGCGAAGCGGCGGGCCACGTCGGGCGGCGTGTCCGCCGGCTCGCCCTCGCCGGCCGGCACCGCGCGGGCGAAGTCCCGTTCGTACAGGCTCTTCACCAGCTCCCCGACCATGGCGCGCTGCTGCTCGCCGAGGCCCTGGCAGATGTCGGCGACGGCGTGGTCGCCGGTGAGATGCGGGACGATCAGTGTGGCGAAGCGGTAGGCGGACCTGGCGGTGAGCTGGAATCCGCCGTCGGCGTTGTGGAACAGCACGCCGTCCGCCGTCTCGGTGAAGAGGACGTCCCGGCGAATGCGCGGACGGGTCGCGGCGACGGCATCGTACGTTGAGCCCATGTGAGTGACACACCCCTGGATAACGTGGACAAGGTGGCGGGATCGTTCGAGGTCGGGCATCGCCCGTCAGTGGGGCGCTTGGGCCGCCGGGTTCCGGGTCTCCTCGCGCGCCTGACGACGCGCGTAGATTTTGAGCAGTTGATGGATGCGGTAGGGGCCGGGGGGCCCTTCTTCGAGGAGCCCCGCGTCGGCGAGGCGCTCCAGCGCCTCTTCGGCCTCCGCGGAATCGCCGAGCGCGCCGGACGGGAGCAACAGCCCCTCGTGGTGGCCGATCTGACGGAACGCCTCGCGCCACCGGGGTTCGAGCCGGTGGAGCGCCCTGGCGAAAACCTGCGGTACGGACATCCGCGGGTCGTCGGCGAGGGAGAGCCGGGCCGGGAGGTCCTCGGCCAGCCAGGCCACACAGTCCGCGACGCGCAGCCCCGGACGGGTGAGCAGCCGGGCGGCGGCGATCCGCAGACCGAGCGGGAAGTGGCCGCAGACGCGGGCCAGTTCCTGGGCGGCGGCGGGTTCGGCGTCCACCCGGGCGCGGCCGAGGGCCGCGGTCAGAAGCTGCTCGGACTCCACCGGATCCAGTGTGGAGAGCCGGTGGACGGTGCCGCCGTGGGTGGCGACGAGTCCCGCGAGACCGCGTCTGCTGGTCACGACCGCGGCCCCGCCGGCGGCGGCGGCCGCGAGCAGCGGGCGCACCTGGTCGGCGGTGGTGACGTCGTCGAGGATCAGCAGGGTCCGGCCCCGGCCGGCGCCGGGCGCGGGCAGTTCCGCCGCGGCCTCGGCCGGGGTGACGGACGACCCGTCGGGGCGGGTCATCGGGAGGATGAACACCCCGCCGGGGAAACGGTCCTGGGCGTCGTGGGCGGCCTGGAGGGCCAGCGCCGTCTTCCCGATGCCGGGGGCTCCGGAGAGCACCACGACGGTGGAGGCGCCGGGGGAACCGGAGGCGAGGCTCGCGGCGATCGCCGTCCGCTCGGCGGACCTGCCGGTGAAGCACGGCACGGGCGGTACGCGCGGCGGGGCGCCCACCGGAAGCGAGGGGTGGGACGCGGCGGCGGCCGGGGCGGGGGAGGTGGTGAGCGCGAGCGGCGCGGGGCCGGAGGTGAGGGCCGGGGCGGGTCCGCCGGGAAGGGGCACCGTCCGGTCGACGGCCGCGGGGCCGAGGTCGTCGCCCCGGAGTATGGAGAGTTCGAGCCGTTGGAGCGCCGCGCCGGGGTCGATGCCCAGCTCTTCCTTCAACCGGCCTTTGACCGCACGGTATTCGGTGAGGGCCTCCGACTGACGGCCGGTGCGGTAAAGCGCTTCGATGAGTTGTTCGGAGAATCGCTCACGTCCCGGATGGCGGCGGGCCGCCTCCCAGACGTCGACCAGTACCTGGTGACATCGCCCCAGGGCGAGTTCGATGTCACAGGCCCGTTCGAGCGTGCGGAGCCGCTCCTCGGTCAGCCCGGGAACCTCGTCGCGGTGGAGCATCGGGGAGGGCACGTTCGCGAGCAGCGGGCCCTGCCAGAGGGTGAGCGCCTCCTTGAGCCGGTACAGCTCCCCCTCGGCGTCCCCGGCGCCGTCGGCCGCCCGTACCAGGGTGCGGAACCGCACGAGGTCGAGGGTGTCGGCGTCGGCGTTCATCCGGTAGCCACCGGGCACCGCCTCGATGACATCGCCCATGACGCCGTACTTGGTGAACAGCCTGCGCAGTCGCAGAACACAGCTCTGGAGCGCGGCCCTGGCGGTGGCCGGCTGGTCCTCGTCCCAGAGAGCCCGCAGCAGATACCCGGTCGACACGACGGATCCGGGGTGCAGGAGAAGGGCCGCCAGCAGACTGGACGGCTTGGATGGTTTTAGGACAACGGCATCGTGGCCCTCGGCAATGCTCAAAGGGCCCAAAAGCTGGAAACGCACGCGACTCCCGCCCCTGTGATCAGCACTCGGGCGTACGGCGCGTGAAAGTGCCTTTTGCTGGGCACATAACAACGCCGAAACATCCGCGGACGGAAACGGGCAGCACTTTTCTGCGGTATAGACCTCTGTCAGGCCTCACTGATGTCCCATCCCCCGTAACGGCATGGCACGCCGCACCACCTGCGCTTCATGGGCAGATGAACTACCCGGGCACGGAAGGTGGCGACCAGCCTTTTAACGACACTTTGCCAGCAGATGAAGAGCAGCGCGCGAGACCCAATTCGGTTTTCAACAATATCGGCGCCCTCAACTTCTTGGGCATCCTAGTAACTCGCCCAGGGAAAGTCGACCCTTCAGGGAACGGCATTATTCGGCCATACTCAATTACCGGATAGAGACTTGATTGCACGTGAATGGGCCGGCCCGTGACGGGGTGTGCCGCTCGCACCGCTCTGCCCGGGGTTGACCGAACTCATGGCCCGTGACCGGAAAAGAGGTCCCGCGGAGCATTCGCTCCACGGGACCTCCGGGGTAGGGTCCGGCCGGGGGACCCGGGACTGCGTCGGCGGGGGCCACGCAGTGGCCCGGCCGGCGTCAGTGCGCCGTGGCGTGATCCGCCTTCGCCAGGACGACCGTGATGCCACCCGCGCGCAGCGCCTCGACGATCCGCGGGTCCGCGCCGTCGTCGGTCACCAGCGTCCACTCCGTGCGGAGCGGGGTCCAGGTGTGGAAGGGCCGCCTCCCCAGTTTCGCCGCGTGCGCGAGGACGTACACCCGCTCGGCACGCCGCGCCATCAGCTCCTTGAGCCGTGTCTGCCGCAGGTCGGCCTCGCAGATGCCGTGTTCGGGGGAGACCCCGTCCGTACCGAGGAAGAGCCGGTCGAACGTCAGCCGCTCCAGGGCCGCTTCGGTCAGCGGCCCCACGAAGCCCTGGCTGAGCGGGCGCAGCGTACCGCCGAGGCACTCGACGTGGACCGTCTCGACGTCCGCCAGCTCCTGAAGGGCCGTCAGGCCCGTGGTCGCCACGGTCACGTCCTTCGCCGTGCGCAGCTCGTGGGCGAGCGCTCCGACGGTGGAGCCCGCGTCCAGCAGCAGCGACTCCCCCGGGCGTACCTCGGCCGCCGCCCACTGGCCGATGGCCCGCTTGGCCTCGAACGCCTCGCCCGTGCGCTGTCTGAGCGACGCCTCGGGGTGGGCGGCCAGCGCCATCGCGCCACCGTACGTCCGGGCGAGACGCCCGTCGCTGGTCAGCTTCGCGAGGTCGCGGCGGATGGTGGACGCCGTGACCCCGAAGAGCTGGGAGAGTTCCTCGACGCTGGCGAGCCCGCTGGTCGTGGCGAGATGGACGATGCGGTCGCGCCGGGCGTTGGATCCGATCGCTGACATCAGTCTTCTGTCCTCTGGTGCGGGCGGACCGGGATCAACGGGCCGGAACGGTGGACATCTCAGCGGCCTGGCGCAGTGCCTCGACCATGCTACCGGCCTCGGCACGGCCCGTACCCGCGATGTCGAAGGCGGTGCCGTGGTCGACGGAGGTGCGGATGACCGGGAGTCCGACGGTGAGGTTGACCCCGGCCTCGATCCCCATGACCTTGACGGGGCCGTGGCCCTGGTCGTGGTACATGGCGACGATCAGGTCGTAGTCGCCGCGCGAGGCGAGGAAGAAGGCGGTGTCGGCGGGGAGCGGTCCCACGGCGTCGATGCCGTCGGCGCGCAGGACCGCGATCGCCGGGACGATCTTCTCCTCCTCCTCGCCGTAGCCGAACAGGCCGTTCTCGCCCGCGTGCGGGTTGATCCCGCAGACCCCGATGACCGGGTTCGGGACACCGGCCCGCACCATGGCCTCGTGGCCGCGGCGCACCGTGCGCTCGACGAGTCCGGGTTCGATGCGGTTGACCGCGTCGATCAGACCGATGTGCGTGGTGACATGGATGACCTTCACCTTCGGGGTGGAGAGCATCATCGACACCTCCTCGACACCGGTGAGATGGGCGAGGAGTTCGGTGTGGCCGGGGTAGAGATGGCCGCCGGCGTGCAGCGCCTCCTTGTTGAGGGGGGCGGTGCAGATGCCCTGTACCTCACCGCTCACGGCGAGTTCGGCGGCGACCCGTACGTACTGGTAGGCGGCGTCGCCCGCGAGGGCGGAGAGCCGGCCCCAGGGGAGGTCGGCGGGGAGCAGCCCGAGGTCGATGACGAAGATGCGGCCCGGGCCGGACTCGGCCTCGGCCGGGCTCCGTACCGTCACGATCTCGCAGTCCGCGCCGAGGATGGCCGCCGCCTGGCGGAGCCGTTCCGCGTCGCCGACGACCACGGGGCGGCAGCGGCCCAGCGTGTCGGGGTGGAGCAGCGCGGGGACGATCACCTCGGGGCCGATGCCGGCGCCGTCGCCCATGGTGACGGCGATGATCGGCAGCGGCCGGCCGGCCGTGTCGGTCTGCTCCGCGGGGGCGGTCGTCGGGGCTGCGTTCACAGGACTTCTCCTTGCGGTACGGAAGGTACGGAAGGTACGGAAGGTACGGAAGAGGGGGTGTGGGACGCGGCGAACCGCGCGCCCGGTGGGCGGAGTCCGGCCGGCTCCCCGGCCGGCGGGTCCGGGTGGTGCGGTCGGAGGGCGCGGACGATCCGCAGCAGGGAGCCGGTGTCGCCGTGGCTGCCGGGCCGGGTGACGACGGACCGGCCGTCGGGGGTGAGGCTGTGCACGGCTCCGTGGTGGACCTGTCCCACGGGGCGGAGCCGGGTGACGCCGAGCGCGTCGAGGACGCGCCGCGCGGTCTCGCCTCCGGTGAGGACGAGATCGGTGGAGTGCGGTACGGCGGCGACGGCCGCGGCGAGTCCGGCCACCACGCGGCGGGCCGAACCGGGCTCCACCCCGCGGGTGTTGTCGACGCTGACGACGCTCACGGCGTCGTCGGGCCTGACCGTGAGCGGCGGGGGCGGACCGGAGCGGGCGAGGAGGTGCGCGGGAAGCGCGGTGTGCCGGGCTCCGACAGCGGTGAGTTGCGCGATCTGCGCAACGGCGGTGGGTTCGGCGGTACCCACGACGACGAGCAGCGGAAGCGTCCTGCCCGGGAGCGGACGCGGTACGGCCGCCGGTCCGCGACCGAGATCCTCCGACGCCCCGTCACTTCCCGGCAGCGGCAGCCCTGTTCCCGCGAGCGTTCCCGCGAGCACGCGGCCGAGGGCGGCGGCGAGCGCGCCGGACCCCATGAGCCGTACGCCCGGTCCGAGCCGGAGCGCTGCGACGGCTATCGCGTCGAGGTCGGCGTCCGTCCCGGTGTCGCACACCGGTGTCACTCCGTCCTCCACGAGGGCGCGCAGCAGCCCGGTGAGCTCCCCGAGGGGCGAGCGGACGGCGGCGAGCGGCACCACGGTCGTACGGATGCCGTCGAGCGCCGCCGCCACCGAGCGCGGTACGGGAAGGGTCTCCGCGCGCCAGGCGTCCGTGTGGTGGAGGGGGCTTCCGTGCAGGTGGACGACGCCCTCGCGGACCGTTCGCCCGGCAACCGGCAGCGCGGGGGCGATGATCAGGCCGGTCGCGCCCTCCGCGTAGGCGGCGGTCTCGGCGGCGAGGTTCCCGCGGAGGAGGGAGTCGATCTTCTTGATCAGTACGGTGTCGTCCCCGGCTTCCAGGACGGCCTCCCGGACGGCCCGCGCGGCCCGCCCGGGCTCGGCGTGCCGGGTGTCGAGGTCGAGGACCAGGGCCCGGCCGGGGGCGGGTGGTGCCACCGCCGCGGGGCCCAGCACGATCGTGGCGGGCAGCCCCAGTGCCGCGGCCGTCTCGGCCGCGCCGGACAGGTCGTCCGCAAGGGCGAGCACCGGGCGGGGCGCGCCTTCGCCGGCGGGCGTGGGGGACACGGATACCTCCTCCGGGCGGCCCGGGGCGGGCTGCCTCGGTGCCCGATGATGACACATGTTGCGCGAACTGCGCGAGACCTCTTGCGCGAAACACGCAAGCCATGCCACCTTGTGCGGCGCGACACCTGTTGGTGCCGGAGAGCCGGAGTACAGCGCCGGACGAACCGGACGCCGTCTGCTTGAGCCGGTCGCCTCCCAGAACCCGAGAAGGTCGACGATGACCCTTACTCCTCAGAGCGCTCCCCCGGACGCTCCACCGCGTGAACCGCTCACGCGGGAGCCACTCAGCCGCCGTACCCTGCTGCGCTGGGGCGCACTCGGCGGCGCGGGCGTGGCTCTCGCCCCCCTGACCGCCTGCGCGGGCCCCACGGGCGCTCCCGGCCCCGGCACGCTCACCCTGGGGCTGAACCGCTCCCTGGTGAGCCTGGACAACAAGCTGAACCAGTTCGACGCGGCGGTGACCGTGCAGCGCGCGGTACGGCAGGCGCTGACCCGGATCGGCCCCGGCATGAAACCGTCACTGGTCCTCGCCGACCGGTTCGAGATGGCGGAACCCACCGCGTGGACGGTGCGGCTGCGGGAGGGCGTGCGCTACTCCGACGGCAGCCCGGTCACCGTCGAGGACGTGGCCACGGCGCTCCGCATGTACGGCAAGGTCAACGGTTCCTTCCTCCTCGGTCTCTTCCCCGAGCTGCCCACCGTCGAGAAGACGGGCCCCCGCACCTTCCTGCTGCACACACAGAAGCCGGTGCCGGTGCTCGACCGGCTGATGGCCAACATCCACATCACGCCGGCCGCCGCCAACCGGCCCGAGGAGTTGCAGAACGGACTCGGCTCGGGCCCGTACCAGGTGCTGCGGGCGAACTCCGGCGCCGGCGAGTACACCCTCGGCCGCAATCCGCGGTACTGGGGACCGAAGCCGTCGATCGAAACGGTGCGGGTACGGTTCGTACCGGAGGAGTCCAGCCGGGTCGTCGCGCTGCGCAGCGGCGAGATCCACGTGGTCGACACCCTGACCCCGGACTCCGCGGACCAGCTCACGGGCCTGCCCGGGGTCGAGGTCGAGGAGACCTCGGGCGTCCGGATGTGCCAGCTCTTCTACAACTTCCGCAAACCGGAGGGCCACCCCCTCGCCGATCCCCGGGTACGGCGCGCGCTGACCTACGCGATCGACGGCGACGCCCTCGTCCAGGACGTGCTGAACGGCGCGGCGGAGGAGGCGGGCGGCGTGGTGCCCCTCGCGCTCGAAGGCGCCGCGCGGACCGGCTCGTACAGCTACGACCCCACCAAGGCCCGCGCACTCCTCACCTCCCTGGGCGCCACTGATCTGCGGATCAAGGTGATCTGGGAGTCCGGCGAGTTCGCGGCCGACACCTCCGTGATGGAGGCCGTCCTCGACATGCTGAAGTCCGTCGGCGTCCGCGCCTCGCTCCAGCAGTTCGAGCCCGGCGGGGACATCCTCACCTGGCGCCAGGGGCGGGCCGGCGACTGGGACGTCATCGGCAACGGCTACGGCAGCCCCACCGGCCAGGCCCTCACCACACTCCAGGGCATGTACGGCGGGACGGCCGCGAAGGAACGGACCCGCGACGCTTTCATGGGATACGTCGTGCCCCAGGTCGAACGGCAGCTCTCGGCCGCCGCCACCGAGGTGGACGACGCCACGCGGACCAGCAAACTCGCCGTGGTGCAGCAGGCGATCTGGGAGACCTGGCCGAGCCTGTGGGCCTTCGCCCCGAAGACGCTCCTCGCCCGCAGGACCCGGGTGCGGGGAATGACCCTGCTCCCCATCAACTCCTACGACCTGTCCGCCGTGCGGCTGGAGGGCTGAGCCGTGCCGACGTACCTCGCCCGCCGGCTCGGTCAGAGCCTGCTCACCGTCTTCCTCACCCTCACCACCGTCTTCCTGCTGGTACGGCTCGCTCCCGGCGACCCGGCGGCCGCCTACGCGGGTCCCACCGCCACGACCGCCGATCTCGCCAGGATCCGGAGCCAGTTCGGACTGGACCGGTCACTGGTCGAGCAGTACGGGATCTTCCTGCGTGACCTGTTCACGGGAGACCTCGGCACCAGCTACTCGTTCCGCGCCCCGGCCCTCGACGTGGTCCTGGACCGGATGCCGTACACCATCACCCTGGCCGTCTCCGCGATCGCCGTCACCGCCGTCGTCGCGGTGCCGCTGGGGGTGTGGATGGCCCGGCGCGCCGACTCCAAGCGCGAACTCGGCGCCAACGTCCTCACCATCGGCGGGCAGTCCATGCCGGACTTCTGGACCGGGGTGATGCTGCTGACCGTCTTCGCCGTGCTGCTGCCGGTGCTGCCCGCCTCCGGATTCACGTCCTGGAGCGGTCTGGTCCTGCCCACGGTCACCGTCGCCATCCTCCAACTGGCGCTCATATCAAGGCTGGTACGGCGGGAGATGACCACCGCACTCGCCTCCCCCTACATCACCGTCGCCCGCTCCCGGGGCTTCTCCGAACGCGCCCTGACCTGGCGGTACGCCCTCGGCAACTCCGGGGTGCCGCTGATCACCGCCATCGGGACCCGGTTCGCCGCCCTGCTCAACGGAGTGGTCGTGGTCGAGGTCGTCTTCGGCTGGCCGGGGGTCGGCTCGCTCGTCGTCCGCGCCCTGGAGACCCGCGACTACCCGCTCATCCAGGCCACCGTCCTGGTCACCGCGACCCTCGCGATCCTCGTCCAACTCCTCGTCGACCTCGCCTACCCGCTGCTCGACCCGCGGGTGCGCCTCGGAAAGGCGGCCTGACCATGACCACCGCCCTGCGTACCGCCGACACCTCCGGCGCCCCGTCCTCCGGCGGCGGCCCGAGCGCCGTCACGGCCCGCGACCTCGCCCGCTCCACCGCCGCCCGGCAGCGGCGCGGCGCCCGGTTCAAGCTCTGGGCCGGGACGGTCTGCACCGCGCTCGTCGTCCTGCCGGTCGCCCTCGCCGCGCTCCTGCCGCTGCCCGGCGCCGACGCCCAGGACCTGTCGAAGCGCCGGCTGCCGCCGCTGAGCGACGGTCATCTCTTCGGCACCGACCAGCTCGGCCGCGATCTGCTCTCCCGTATCCTCCACGGCGGCCAGGTCTCCCTGACCGTCGGTCTCCTGGCGGTCCTCGTCTCCGGGGTCATCGGTATCGCGGCGGGCGCGGCGGCCGGATTCTTCGGCGGGTGGGTCGACACGGTCGTCTCCCGGCTGCTGGAGGCGCAGCTCGCCCTTCCGCTGCTCATGATGCTGCTGCTCGTGGTGGCCCTGTTCGGGCCCTCGGTGACCGTCATCACCTGTGTGATCGCGGTCGCGCAGTGGCCGGAGGTGGCGCGGCTGACCCGCTCCCTCGTCCTCGTGGAACGCGAGAAACCGTATGTCGCGGCGGCCCGGGTCCTCGGGCTGCGCGGCTGGTCCGTCCTCGGCCGCCATGTCATCCCCAACGTGGTCCGCCCGGCGAGCCTGGTCGTCCTGCTGCTGCTCGCGCAGGCGGTGCTGCTGGAGAGCGCGCTGAGCTTCCTCGGCGCCGGTCCGCAGCGGCCGTTCGCCACCTGGGGCCGGATCATCTCCGACGGCCAGAACTACATCACCACCTCGTGGTGGCTGGTCACGCTGCCGGGCCTCGTCATCGCCCTGCTGGTGGTCGGTGTCAACCTGATCGGCGACGGGCTGCGCGACCGTACGCGTACGGTCCGAGCACCGCGCGGCGCCCGGGTGCCCCGCGGCAAGAAGGGAGTCTGAGCCATGACCGCACACGTTTCCCCGCAGGACGCGGGCGTCCCGCTGCTGGACGTCTCGAACCTTCAGGTCGAGCTGATGACGGCGCGCGGAGTGGTCCGCGCCGTGGACGGCGTGAGCTTCACGGTCGGTGAGGGGGAGACCGTGACCCTCATCGGCGAGTCGGGCTCGGGGAAGTCGACCACCGCGATGGGGGTGCTGCGGCTGCTCCCCGAAGGGCTCGCCGTGCTCTCGGGGTCCGTACGGATCGCCGGCCAGGACATCATCGCCGACCCGGAGGCCGCCCGCGCCCTGCGCGGCCGGACCGTGTCGCTGATCCCGCAGGATCCGATGACGGCGCTCAGCCCCGTCCACACCGTCGGCCGCCAGCTCGGTGACGCGCTGCGGCTGCGCCATCCGGGCCTCTCCCGGGCCGAGGCCAGGGAGAAGGGGACCGACCTGCTCGCCCAGGTCCGTATCCCGAAGCCGGAGACCCGCTGGAAGGCGTATCCGCACCAGTTCTCCGGCGGCATGCTGCAACGGATCCTCATCGCCGTGGCGCTCGCCGCCGGGCCCCGGCTGCTGGTCGCCGACGAGCCGACCTCGGCGCTGGACGCCACCGTGCAGGCGGGCGTCCTCGATCTGCTGATGGAGCTACAGGAAGTCGAGGGGATCGGAATGCTGATGATCACCCATGATCTGGGGGTGGCACGCGTCGTGTCCGACCGTATCCATGTGATGAAGGAGGGCCGGTTCGTGGAGTCGGGTCCCGCCGAGCGGATCGTCGAGCGCCCGGCCGAGCCGTACACCCGCTCCCTGCTCGCCGCCGTCCCACGCCTCGGCGGCTGGGACGAGGACGCCCTGACCGGAACCGCGCCCCGGGGCGTGACCGGATGAGCGCCGGCGCGGAGAACACTCCGTGGTACGACACCGGGGCGGGCGGTCCTGAGACGGGGCCCGCCGGCGGCCCGGCGGCCGACCGGACGAGGGATCAGGTGACAGGGCCACCGCTGCTGCGGGTCGAGGACCTCGTGGTCGAGTACCCCACCGCACGGGGCCCGTTCCGGGCCGTCGACGGAGTCAGCCTCGACCTCCCGCGTGGCGGTTCGCTCGCCGTCGTCGGCGAGTCGGGATGCGGCAAGTCGACACTGGCGCGCGCCCTGGTCCGGCTGCTGAAGCCCACCTCGGGTCATATCCATCTCGACGGCACGGACATCGCGGCGCTGCCGGAGCGGCGGCTGCGCCCGCTGCGCCGGCGGATCCAGATGGTCTTCCAGGACCCGTACGGTTCGCTCGACACGCACCTGACCGCCCAGCAGATCGTGGCCGAGCCGCTGCGCCTCGCGGGCGTCCGCGACCCGGCGGAGCGGGCCCGGCAGGCGGCCGGGCTGATCGACCGCGTCGGACTGCCGTCCTCCGCCCTGCACCGGCGTCCGCCGGAGTTCTCCGGCGGCCAGCGCCAGCGGATCGGCATCGCCCGCGCGCTCGCGTCACGTCCCGACGTCCTGGTGTGCGACGAGGCGACCTCGGCCCTCGACGTCTCGGTCCAGGCGCAGGTGCTGGATCTGCTGCGCCAACTCCAGGCGGAGACCGGCATCGCGTATCTCTTCATCGCCCACAATCTCGCCGTGGTCCGTGAGATCAGCACCGAGGTCGTGGTGATGAACGCCGGCCGTGTCGTCGAGACCGGACCGACCGCGGCCGTACTCGCCTCACCGGCCGAGCCGTACACCCGCGCGCTGCGCCGCGCGGCGCTCGACCCCACCAGGATCCGGGGCGTCAAGCCGCGGCACCTGCTCACCACCACCGCACCGGAAGGCACCCGCCTGTGATCACCGGCATCGACCTGCCGCATCTGCCCGTCCCGCTGTCGCGTCTCGTCCTCGGCACCATGACCTTCGGCGACACCGTCGACCGGGCGGGCGCCGCCACCATGGTGGACACGGCACTCGACGCGGGCATCACCGGAATCGACACGGCGAACGGCTACGCGGGCGGGGAGAGCGAGCGCATCCTCGCGGACCTGCTCCCCGGCCGCCGCGACCGGATCGTCCTGGCGACCAAGGCCGGTATCCCGCACCCCGACCAGGGCGGGCACGCCCCGCTCTCGGCGGCCGGCCTGCGGGCCGCGCTGGAAGGCAGCCTGACCCGGCTCGGGACCGACAGGGTCGAGCTGTTCTATCTGCACCAGCCGGACCGGGCCACACCGCTCGCCGAGACTCTCACGGCCGTCGCCCAGCTGATGGCCCAGGGGAAGATCCTCGCCCTGGGGGTCTCCAACCACGCGGCCTGGCAGATCGCCGAACTCGTCCGCACCGCCGGGGAGGTGGGCGTGCCCGGTCCGGTCGTCGCCCAGCAGCTCCACAACCTCCTCGCGCGCCGGCTGGAGGAGGAGTACGTCGAGTACGCGCGGGTCACCGGCCTGCGCACCCTCGTCTACAACCCGCTCGGGGGTGGGCTCCTCACCGGTCGCCACCACTTCGGACAGACCCCGGAATCCGGCCGGTTCGGGGACTCGAAGCTCGCCGCGATGTACCGGGAACGCTACTGGGACGAGCGTATGTTCGACGCCGTCGAGGAGCTGACCCGTATCGCCGGTGAGGCGGGCATCGCCCTCACGGATCTCGCGCTGCGGTGGCTGCTCGACCGGCCGTCGACCGACGCGCTCCTCCTCGGCGGCTCACGGACCGAGCAGCTCAGGGCCAACATCGCCGCCGCCCAGGCCGGTCCGCTGCCCGCCGACGTGACGGCGGCGTGTGACGCGGTCGGCGCCCGGCTGCGCGGTCCGATGCCCGCGTACAACCGCTGAGGCCCCCGCCCGCCGGAACCGCACCCGCGCTCTCCCGCCCCACCGCACCCATCGCTCTCCTCTCTCAAGGAGCCCCTCATGACCCGAGACCGGTCCGGCACGCCCGGCGCCTTCGCCTCCGCGCTGCGCGCCCGCGAACAGCTCATCGGCTACTGGTCCGTCCTCGACTCCCCGGTCTCCACCGAGCGCATCGCGCGGCTCGGATACGACTATGTGGCGCTCGACGCGCAGCACGGTCTGATCGCGTACTCCGGTGTGCTCGCGTCCCTCACGGCCATCGACACCAGGGGGAGCACCGCCGTCGGGCTGGTGCGGGTCGAGGCCAACGACCCGGGGCCGATCGGCCGGGCGCTCGACGCGGGGGCGGCGGGGGTCATCGTGCCGCTCGTGGACACCCCGGGGGACGCGGCCGACGCGGTGGCCGCCGTACGCTACCCGCCGCTCGGCCGGCGCTCGTACGGCCCGATGCGCTCGGCCCTGCGGATCGGACCCGACCCGGTCGACGCGCACGCGCAGACCGTCGTTCTCGCGATGATCGAGACGGCGGAGGGGCTGGCGCGCGTCGCCGGGATCTGTGCCACCGAGGGCCTGGACGGGATCTATGTGGGCCCCTCCGACCTGCGGCTCGGCATCGGGGGTGCCACCACCCGCGATCCGGAGGTCGAGGACCGCTTCGAAGCGGCGCTGGCCACGATCCGCGAGGCCGCGGCGGCGGCCGGGATCGCCGCGGGCATCCACACCGCCGACGGGGCGAGCGCCGCCCGCCGGCTGGCCGAGGGGTTCACCTTCGCGACCGTCTCCAGCGATCTGGTCCACCTCGAACAGGCCGCGGGCAGCCATCTCGCCGCCGCCCGGGGCGCCGGGGACGCACGGTGACCTCGGCAGACTCCCCCGCCGGCGCCCCCGCGGACGGCGTGGTGCGCCCGCACCCCACCGAGCCGGGCCGCGCCGAGGCCCGGCTGACCGCGCCGGCCGTCCAGAACCACGCCGCGAATCTGGCGGTCCTCCCCGGCGGGGACCTGGGGTGCGTCTGGTTCGCCGGTACGCAGGAGGGCGTCGCGGACATCTCCGTGTGGTTCTCCCGGCTGGCGCCGGACGGGGAGCGGTGGAGCACGCCGGTCCGGCTCTCCGACGACTCCGCGCGCTCGGAGCAGAACCCGGTCCTCTTCCCCACCCCGGAGGGCGCGCTCTGGCTGCTGCACACGGCCCAGCGCGCCGGGCACCAGGACACCTCCGGGGTACGGCTCCGGATCAGCGAGGACGGGGGGAAGTCCTGGGGCCCGGCCCGGGTGCTGTTCCCGGCGGACTCGCGCGGCGGGATCTATGTGCGCCAGCCGGTCGCCGTCCTCCCGTCGGGGCGGTGGCTGCTGCCGGTTTTCCGCTGTGTCACCGCGGCGGGGCGGCCCTGGTCGGGTGGTGACGACACCAGCTCGGTCATGGTCAGCGACGACGCGGGACGGAGCTGGGAGGAGCGGCCGGTGCCCGGCTCCACCGGGCTCGTGCACATGAACGCGCATCCGCTGCCGGACGGTTCCCTGCTCGCGCTGTTCCGTAGCCGCCGGGCCGATGCCGTACACCGCTCCACGTCGGACGACGGCGGATGGACATGGACGGTGCCCGAACCACTCACCGTCCCCAACAACAACTCGTCCCTCCAGTACGTGCCGTGGGACGACGGACGGCTCGCCCTGGTCCACAACCACAGCAGCGCCGCCGACGCCACCGCACGCCGGGTATCGCTGTACGACGAGATCGACGACGAGGGCCTGAGCGACGAGGACCAGGGCAAGGATGAGGGGACCGGCGACGCGGCGGACGCTGAGGCGACCGAAACGGACGCTGAGGCGACCGAAAGTGACCCACCGACCGGTGCGGCCTTCTGGGGCGCGCCCCGCGCTCCGCTCACCCTGTCGGTCTCGTCGGACGGCGGCCGGAGCTGGCCGGTCCGCCACGACCTGGCGACCGGTGACGGGTACTGCCTGACCAACAACTCCCGTGACGGCCTCAACCGCGAACTGTCCTATCCGTCGGTCGTACGGACCGGGGACGGCGCCCTGCACATCGCCTTCACGCACCACCGGCGCACTCTCACCTACCTGCGGCTGGACCCGGTGTGGACGGGCGCGGCAGGGGACGGAGCCGGTGTGAACGGGGGCAGTGTGAACGGAGAACGTACGGAGTAGCAGGCGGCGGCCCTGGTCGGGGCCGCCCCTGCCACCCCTGCCCGGTGGTCACCGCCCCGGGCAGCGGAGCAGCACTAGTCGGCGTAGACCTGTCCGCCCCAGAGACCGCCGCTCGAGACACACCTGTAGTTGTAGACGTTCGAGGCGGCCATGAAGTACGACCTCCGGGCGTCGCAGGAGGACTTCGCGGAGTAGTACTCGCCGGTCCACTGCCAGGTCGCGGCCGCGACCGGTGCCGTCTTGGCAGGCGCCGCGGGGGCTGCCTGTGCGGTGGCGGCGCCACCCACAAGGACGGTGGCTCCCAGAGCTATGCCGGTGAGCAACTGACGTACACGCATGTGTTTCTCCTTCTTGCACTTGGAAGAGGACCCGCTGCTTGCTGCGGGGGGCCTCAAGCATGTCCAGAGGCGGTCACGATGTCCTTGTCCAGCCGCGTACCGTAGTTGTCTGTCCCCGCACGTCGGGCAGCGTCAGCGCTCGGTACTCCCTGGGCGACATGCCGTAGGTCCTGCGGAAGGTGCGGCTGAAGTGGGGGGCGTCGGTGAAACCCCACCGGGCTGCGAGGGCGTGGATGGGTATGGACCGGAGGTGGGGGTCTGCCAGGTCGCGGTGGCAGCGTTCGAGGCGGCGTCCGCGGATCCAGCTGGCAACGGCGAGGCCCTGCTCCTGGAAGAGACTTTGCAGGTGCCGGGCGGATATGTGGTGGGCAGCCGCGATGGTGTCGGGAGAAAGCATCGGATCACCGAGCCTTCGCTGAATGAAGTCGTACAACTGCACCTGCAACGCCGTTCTGCGTGTTTCCGGAGGGAGTGACCGTACGGCTTCAAGATGGTGGGCGCACAGCGCGGCGAGGAGGTCCAGCGTGATGCTGGTGAGGCGTGCGGCGTCGGCCGGCGTGTAGTCACAGGCGTTTTCCTGTATCTCGATGAGGTGGCGGGCGAGCAGGGCACCCATTCCCCGCTGCCCGGGTAATCGCACGGCGGTGATCTGGTCCAGAGCGTCCGTGGAGACCGGGAACAGCGTTCTCGGGAACTGGAGAACGAGATGAGAAACGGTGGATTGCTCCGCGGTTGCCTGGCCGCGGAAGGGCCGGGAGGAGTCGCAGAGCATCAGGTCCCGAGGCTCGGTGACCGTCTCGCGACCCGCTTGCTCCAGCGCGAACGTTCCGCGCAGGGCCAGTGACAGCTGATACAGCTCCGGATCGGACTGCCGAATCATTTTCGGAGTCCTGGTCAGTCTCAACGGGTTGTAGGTCACAGTGGACACCTGGGCGGCGCCGAGATCGACCAGACGCACGTTCCCGTGAAAGTCGTCGCGACTTTGGGAGGACAGCTCACTGGTCATGAATTCACGCGAGGCCATGTCGTACCAGGCTGCCCAGCGGTCGGCTTTGGGCAGAGTTTCGGTGCTGAACACGGATTCGATCATTGTCGCCTCCTTCGGTGTGCCAGACACCTACGAACCGCGCGGCACGATGCGGCAGCTGCCACAGCGACTGCCGACACAGCAAGGCGTTTGCACATCATTTCTCCTGAAGGTGTTACAGGGGGAGGTTCGGCTCTTGAGCCGGCAAGGGTCCTACCTCGCAACGGAGGAGCGCGAGTGCGGCTGACCCTATTGATCTCGGCTCTCTGTAATCCAACCTTTGCCTCTGGAGGCAAAGGCCGCGGTCCCGTGATCACCGATCGCTCGTTGAGCCGGCTTTACACCTGGCTCAGAACTCCTAACGGAATGACCTCGCTAGGTTTGCCGGTGAGCGCGGTTGGCACTGTCCGGCCGTGACTCTGACGGACCTTCGAGACGGATTTCGCGACGCTGAGCAGCGGCAGTGTGTTCAGGCGATGATCGCCAGTCGCCTGGCGGATGATCGCGAGCCGCAGGAGTGCCGGTATCTCATGCGCTTCTGGTGGCAGCTGAGCATGCCGTATCGGGAGGTATCGGTTGCGGAACTGCGCCTGAACGTCGGCCAGCAGAAGCTGGACGTCGTCATGGAACTGGTCAGCGCCATCAGGTCGTCCCACGAAGAGATCGACGCATGGCTGTCCGGCGCAGTGCAGACGTTCCCGGTGCTTCAGGACCACGGCTTCAGCGCCACCTTGGACAGCCGCGATTGAGACTAGAGCTTCGTCAGGCGTCGCCAGCAGATCAGTGCGCATCCGAGGGTGAGGAAGGCTTCGTGGATGTCGTCGCGGATCTCCCAGCGGATTCGTAGGCGACGGAACCAGTGCAGATGCGCGAAAGCACGCTCCACGACCCAGCGTTGAGCGCCCAGCCCTGAGCCGTGCTCGGTGCCCCGGCGAGCGATGACTGGCTTCACGCCGAGGGCCCAGACGAGGCGGCGGTACTTGTCATGGTCGTAGCCGCGGTCGCCCAGCACGATGTCCGGGCGGCGCCGAGGCCGGCCCCGCTTGCCCCGCACGGGCGGCACCGCTTGGAGGAGTGGGATGAGCTGGGTGACGTCGTTGCGGTTGCCGCCGGTCAGCGTGGCGGCGAGCGGGATGCCAGTGGCATCAGTGATCAGATGATGCTTGCTGCCGGTTCTGCCCCTGTCAACAGGGCTTCGTCCCGTTTTGTGACCCCCTTTAGCGCCCGGATGTGGGAGCCGTCGACGGCCGTCCGGGAGAGGTCCAGCGCGTCCGCGCCGCGGAGTCTGGCCAGGAGCACCTGGTGCAGTCGGGGCCACACCCCGGCTTCGGTCCACGCAGCCAGACGGCGCCAGCAGGTCATGCCAGAGCCGAAGCCGAGTTCCTGCGGCAGGTGTTCCCAAGCGATCCCGGTGTGTAGCACGAACAGGATGCCCTGGAAGACCAGCCGGTCCGGATGCCGCTTCCGCCCCGGATGTCGGACCCGCCGCTCCACCTTCGGCAGCAGCGGCTCGACCACCGCCCACAGCTCGTTATCGACATCCCACGGCTTCGGCCGAGCCACCCCACACCCCCGGATCATCACTCCCGGAGTGATCCAACCACCTCGAAGATCATTTCGCTAGGAGTTCTAAAGCGTCCAGGAAACACAATGAACCCCGCCCTGCGCGGCCTGGAACTCAAAACCCCAAGAACGACGGAAGGCGGTACCGGATTTCTCCGATACCGCCTGCGATGGTCCAGGACACTTCGCGCCGCTGACCGGCGGACAGATGATGCCACCGACGTACTGCGTGTTCATGGCGGCCGCGGTGAAGTCACGACCGGTCAGGCCCGCCATACCGGGTGGACGCACCGGAGGGGGCGGCCGAAACTGCTGCCGCCCCCTCCTGGTGTGTCCACCGGACGCCTCAGGCGGCCGAGGTCATTCTCTTCGTACGGGCCGCCCTGATGCCCTCCCGGCGGTCGGTGAACGAGCTCGCCTTCTTGTCCAGCAGGGCGACGAACGACGCGAGTTCCTCCCGCGCCGCCTCCCCCCGCGCACCGAAGCCATCCCGCTCGAAGACCCGCAGCTTGCGCAGGATGGGCATGATGACGCTGTCGTGGTGCAGACGCAGGTCGTAGATGCCGGCGATGGCGATCTCCGCGGACTTGCGGCCGAAGTCCTTGATGGTCGAGCCGGGCATCTCGAAGCCGACGACCACATCTCGGACCACCTGCATGGCGGTGTCGGGCGCCAGCTCGAACGCGGCCTCGACCAGGTTGCGGTAGAAGACCATGTGGAGGTTCTCGTCCGCGGCGATCCGCGCGAGCAGCGCCTCACAGCGAGGGTCGTTGGTAGCCGTCCCCGTGTTGCGGTGCGAGATACGGGTGGCGAGCTCCTGGAACGAGGCGTACGCGATCGCGTGCAGCGCGCTGTAGCCGTCGGGGCGGTCGTAGCCGCCCGACATGTGCTCCATCCGGGCTCTTTCCAGGGCCCTGGGGTCGACGGCGCGAGTGGCCAAAAGGTAGTCGCGCAGCGCGATTCCGTGTCTGGCCTCCTCAGCGGTCCAGCGGTCGACCCAGGTTCCCCACGCGCCGTCCCTGCCGAACTCGGCCACCGCCCTGTGATAGCCGGGCAGGTTGTCCTCCGTCAGCAGGTTGACGACAAGGGACGTCCGCGCGACCTCGGGCAGCGTGGCCTCGTCCTCGGTCCACGCCTCCCCGCCGAGTGGACCGTCGAAGGTACGGCCCTCGCTCCACGGGATGTACTCGTGGGGGAACCACTCCTTGGCGACTCCCAGGTGACGGTGGAGGTTGGTCTCCACCACCGGTTGCAGTTCCGCCAGCAAGGAGTGTTCTGCGCTCGCGACCGAGCGATCGGATCGATCGATGGGGGGCATCGTGCTCTCTCTTCACATCGTGGCGGGAGCCGTGGGCTACCACCGCAGATCTGACGGTTACGTGTTCTGTACCGACCGGGACCGGATCGCGGGCGCCGCGACGGCGGCTGCTGCGGCCCCGATGGCACAGGCCAGGAACACCTGCAGATAGCCCTCGTCGTCGAGGACGCTGTGGCGTTCGAGAATGGCCGCGAGGGCGGCGATGCCGAGGGCACCACCGATCTGACGGGTAGTCATGAGCAGGCCGGTGCCGGAGGCGAAGCGCTCCGGCGGCAGCGAGGCCGTGGCCGCGTTGGAGATCGCGGTCAGCGCCGCGCCGATGCCGATGCCGGCGAGGATGCCGATGGGCAGCCAGACAGCCGCGTACTGCTTCTCGGTGTCGAGCAGCAGGTACATGGCGGCGCAGGAGGCACCGAAGAGCGCGGAGCCGACGGCGACCGCGGCCCACTGGGAGGCCGGACCGACCCGGCGCCCCACGATCGTGGCCCCGACGGCGGCGGCGAAGGCACCCGGCGTCACCGCGAGGCCCGCCTTCAGTTCGGAGTAGCCCCATACCGCGTTGAGGAACAGCAGGGAGCTGAGGAGGTAGGAGTACATGGCGGCGCCGAAGAGCAGCGAGGTGACGTTGGTGGCCGCGAAGGCCCGGCTGCGCCACAGGTCCAGTTCGAGGGCGGGCGCGGAGTGCCGCTTGGAGAGCAGCAGGGCCACCGCGAAGAGCACGGCACCGCCGATCAGCAGGCCGAGCACGCGTCCACTGCCCCAGCCCCACTCCGTCCCCTGGGTCACTCCGAAGACGACACCGCCGACGCCGAGCGCCAGGATGAGGGTGCCGACGGGGTCGGGCAGCTTGCGCCCGCTCGGCGCGTCAGCGGTGAGCTTGGCCGCACCGGCCACGATGGCGAGCCCGATCGGCAGGTTGATCAGGAAGACGCTGCGCCAGCTCCAGACGTCCACCAGCAGGCCGCCGAGGCTGGGGCCCACGGCGGCGGCCATGCTGCCGACGGCTCCCCAGATGCCGATGGCCACCTGGCGGCGGGCCGCGGGCGTGTGCTGGAGAACCAGTCCGAGCGCCGACGGAATGAGCCCCGCGGCTCCCACGCCCTGCAGCGCGCGGGAGGCGATCAGCATGGGCACACCCGTGGCGACCCCGCTCAGCAGCGAGGCGACGATGAACACGCCCGTGGACCACAGGAACAGCTTCTTGCGGCCGATGACGTCGGCGACCCGGCCGGCCACGGCGAGCAGCGCCGCGAAGACGACGGTGTACGACGTGACGACCCAGGTCAGCTGGGACAGCGAGGCATCGGGGAAGTCGGCGCGGAGGTCGGAGAAGGCGATGTTCACGACCGTGGTGTCGAGCACGGCCAGGAACGTCGCGCCCGACGCGACGAGGAGGGCGAGCTTGGCCGCGGCGGACGGCTGCTCCCGCCCGGTCTCCTTCTGCTGTTCCGTCCCGGCCGGGACGGGGCCCGTCGGGTGGGCTGAGGCGGTCGTCATGTGAGGTGGTCCCTTCATCTGAGGCGCCGCCGTCGCCCGGTCCGCAGCGGCAGTACCCACTCCACAAACTAAACGACCGTACGTGCATTTAGAAGAGGAACCCGCCGATTCCAGCGGGACGGGAACCTTCCCGCCAGCGACGGCCGCCGAGCCCGTACACGTTCCCGGACCAGGACCTTTCATCGCTTCTGTAATGAAGCGTCCGTACCGGTGCGCCGGCGTTCGCGGCATCGCACGTCCGAAGGGCCCGGATCGGCTCGAACGGGCGGTGTCCCGCGGTGCCGGAAGTCACACCGCGGCCCGGCCCCCCGGCCCCGGTTCGGGTCGGGCCCGCCGGAGAATGGCCGAAATCACCTCCCCCGTCAGCCTGGCCCCACCAGGCTCGAGCCGGCCTGCCGCCCGGCGCCCAGCACCCGTCCTGTCAGTTCCTCCGCCGCGCCCGTGTACGCGGCCGGGTCGAGCAGGGCCTCCAGGTCCCCGGCACCGAAACGTCCGGCGAGTTCGGGCTGGGCCGCCAGGACCGTGGAGAGCGGGCAGGCGGTGGTCGCGCTCTCGGCGGAGGCACGGCTCACCACGTCCTTGGCCGCGGCCTTGCCGAGGGCCGAGGAGAGGACGGCCGCGAGCCGCTCGGAGACGATCAGGCCGCCGGTGAGTTCCAGGTTGGCCCGCATGCGCTCGGGAGACACCACCAGACCGGACACCAGCTCGCACGCGGTGTGCGCGGCCCCGCCGGCCAGCCGCAGGCATTCGCGCAGCGGCTGCCACTCGGCGTGCCAGGCACCCGCCGAGCGCTCGTCCTCGGAGAGCATCGTGTGGCTCAGCACACTCGCGTACGCGGGAACCTGGAGGGCGGCCGAACGGATCAGCGTGGCCAGCGCCGGGTTGCGCTTCTGCGGCATCGCCGAGGAGACACCCCTCCCGGCCGCGGCCGGCTCGGCCACTTCGCCGGTCTCCGTGCGGGCCAGCGACTGCACGTCCACGGCGATCTTCCCCAGCACCCCGGTGGCCAGGGCGAGTTCGGCCGCCAGTACGGCGATCGGTGCCCGGTGGCTGTGCCAGGGGAGGAGCGGGGCGCACAGGCCCGTCTCCTCGGCGAACCGCTCCGTCAGCCGGCGGGCGTACGCGTCGGTCGGCGGTTCCCCCCGCTCCTCCCGGTGCAGCCGCTCGTACTCGAAGTACCCCGCCAGCGTGCCCGCCGCGCCGCCGAGTTGGACGACGAGTCCCTCGGCACGCAGCCGCCGCAGCCGGTCCGCCGCCCCGTTCACCGCCACCAGCCAGCCGGCGGCCTTGAGACCGAACGTCGTCGGTACGGCGTGCAGTGCGAGAGTCCGCCCCGCCATGAGCGTCCCGGTGTGCTCGCCGGCCAACGTGTGCAGCGAGCCCGCCAAGTCGTCCAGGTCGCCCAGCAGGAGATCGAGGGTGTGGGCCGCCACGAGCATCAGAGCGGTGTCGAAGATGTCCTGGCTCGTGGAACCCCTGTGCACGTAGTCCGCCGCGTCCGGGTCCTTGGCCGCCACCAGTGAGGTGAACGCCTGCACCACCGCCACCACCGGGTTGGCCGCTCCCCTGCTGAGCACGGCCAGCGCCCGCAGGTCCAGATCCTCGGCACGGGCCAGCCCGGTGATCGTCCGGGCCGCGTCCTCGGGCACGTTGCCCAGCCCCGCCTGGGCGCGCACCAGCGCCGCCTCGGCGTCGAGCATCGCCTGGAGCCAGGCCAGGTCGGACGTGGCCGTCTCGGCCGGGGTACCGGCCCGTACCGGACTCAGCAGCCCGGCGTCGAGCGTCATACCGTTCATCCCGTCAGCTCTCCGATCATCTTGTCGTCCGGCCGCCGGTCCCTCGCGCCCGTCGAGAGCACCGCACGCGCTATGGCGTCCGAGTCCTGCAGCGTCACGGAGTTGACCCCGGGACGTATCCCGGCCGCCGTCGCCCAGTGCACGGCCTCCGTGGGCACGCCGAAGGCGAAGCGACGCGGGTGCGTCCGGCCCTCGGCGTCGATCAGCCGGAACGGCTCGTCGGTGACGGCGAGGCCGCCCGACTCGTACGGGGTTCCCTCGGGGTCGGCTATGCGGTGCGGGCGGCACTGGCCGGACATCAGGAGGTGGCGCAGCAGGGGGTCGGCGGTGGTGCGCAGGTCGATCTCCGGCAGCCTGGCCTCGATCAGCGCGGTGGCCGTGAGCCGGGAGCCCGGCACCGCGGAGGACTCGACCGCGAAGACGCCTGCCGCCTCGTCCGCCGTGGCCCGAGTGTCGGGGCCGATCACGTGCAGCACTCCCGCGGCGATCAGCGCGATCGCCTCCTCGATCCGGCTGGCGGGCGGGCCGATGGACAGGAACGCGTTCAGGGGCGTGTACCAGGCGTCGAGGTGCTGCCGGTGCGAGCTGCCGGTGAGGCCGCCGTGGTCGACGATCATCCGCAGTTCGTTGCGCAGGTCGCGCAGGACGTCGAGCGCCGCCTTGACGGGACCGTCCACGTTCCCGTTGCGCGCCGCCTCCAGGTCCGCGCGCAGATGGGCGGTCAGCCAGTCACGGAAGTCCTCCGGCGAGGCGAAGTCGCGTCCCTTGTACGGCCGGGCGATCCGGCTCCAGTCCCAGCGCTCGGCCGGGGCGACGCCGAACTCGTCCAGGAGCTCCTGTTCCCGGGGGCTGCCCGGCGGCACGGCGAGGTAGGCGTCTCGCAGCCGGCGCGCGTCGCCCGGGCGGTCGGCGGCGGTGAGGAGCGCGGTGTAGTAGACGGTCCTGACCTCCTTGGAGACCAGCGGCCACACGGTCTCGCGGAAGTCGATCCCGCCCCGTCGCCGGGCCTGCTCGCGCAGCTCCGCGATCACTTCGACGGTCAGCACGGCCGGTTCGTGCCGCCCGTGCGCCCCCTTCTGGTTCTCACCCCGGGCGTGGAAGGGCAGACCCCGGCGGGAACCCGCGACCATCCGGGGTTCGAGGCCGGACGGCAGGTACACGAGCCGTCCGTCCTGCCGTTCGAACCGGCCGCCGCGACCCAGGGTGAGGAGGGCCATGTAGTCGAAGAAGTTGAGGCCGAGCCCGATCAGCGCGACCGTCTCGTCGGGCGCCACCTTCGTCAGGTCCACGTCGGCCGGGTTGGCGGGCAGGACGTAACCGAGCCCGTGGGCCGCGGCGAAGTCGCCGAACTCGTCCTGGCGCCGGGAGCTCCGCACCGGCAGATGGCCCTGGGCGAGGACGACGACGTCGAGGCCCTCCAGAACCGTGGCGTCGTCGAGCCGCACGCGCTGGGTGCCGTCCTCCTCGTCGTCGAGCTCGACCGCGCGGGCGCGGTGCACGACCGTGGTCAGGCCGGCCGGCGCCGTCTCCGTGACCCGCTGGAACACCCACTCCAGGTAGTTCCCGTAGAAGGAGCGGGTGGGGTAGGAGTCGGGCCCGAGCGCGCGTGCCTCGCTCAGAACCCGTTCTTCGTACTCCCGCCCGTCCACAGGACCGATGAGGGTGAGGAAGCGCGCCCATTCGTACAGGCTCGGTCCGGGGACGAGCGCGCCGTCGATGAGCACGCTCTCGTCGGTGAACATCGTGACCTGTGAGGCCACCGTGTTCATCAGCAGGTGCGCGGACTGGTCGGGGCGCCAGACCTGCCCGGCGCCCGGCGGATAGGGATCGACGACGTGGACGGTGATCGATACGCCGTCCGCGTCCGACGCAGCGTTCGCACACAGCCGTTCGAGGACCGATAGCCCGCGGGGCCCGGCACCGATCACGCAGACGTCGAGCCGTCGGCTGGTCATAGTCGCTCTCTCCACAGGGTCGCAATTTGTCGTGAGCACGGTTTGCCGCCGGAAAGGTGTCGGCGGGGGCTCCGGTGCCCCCGCCGATGTCTCATGCCCCCACTGCCATACCGCTCGGGCCACCGGGGGCCCCCTCCTGGATCAGTCCGCGTCCTCGCGCACCGCGGACCAGCACGTCCTTGAGGTGGGACAGGCCGGCCAGGCCGGGTTCCGACGGGTTTTTCGCCAGTTCCCGCAGGGCGTCCACGGCCGCGTCCAGGTCCAGGACCAGATCCGTCAGCACCTCGGCGACCGCGGCCGCGTTCGAGCTGAGGATGTCGGTCCACAGGTCGGCGTCACCTCCCGCGATCCGGGTGGCGTCCCGCAGTCCCTGCCCGGCGAGCTGCAGATGGGAGTCCTCGCCGCGCAGCAGCCGCCCCGAGAGGATGCTCGCGATCAGGTGCGGGGTGTGCGAGACGAGGGCCACCGCCCGATCGTGCTGGGCGGCGTCCATCACCACCGGGCGCGCTCCGCAGAGTTCGGCGAGTGCCCGGGTCCGGCCAACCGCCCGGTCACCGGTGGTCTCGGTCGGGGTCAGCACCCAGGGTCTGCCCCGGAAGAGGTCGACCTGTGCCGCCAGCGGGCCGGACCTCTCCCGGCCCGCCATCGGATGACCGCCCACGAACCGGACCAGGTCGCAGCCCAGCTCCGCCGCCTCCTCCTGCGGCCGGACCTTGACGCTCGAGACGTCGGTGAAGTCGTGGGCCAGTCTCCCCGACTGGTGCTTGCGCAGGGAGGCGGCGACGCGTTGCGGAGGTACGGCGATGACGGCCAGGTCCACGGGGACACGAGGCCGCCCGACCACTCCCGCGCCGAGGCCGGCCGCGGTACGGGCGGCCTCCGGGTTCGCGTCGATGAGATAGGGGGTGATGCCTTGGTCCTGCAGCGCCAGGGCGATCGACGTACCGATCAGGCCGGTTCCGACCACCGCGGCGCTGCGTATCAGCTGCTGCGCCACAGCACGGGGAGGAACTCGGGGTCGCTGTAGTCCGGCGTCCCCTGAGCCGTCTTGCGCACCAGGACGTCGTGGTTGTACGCGACCTGGGTGCCGTCGGAACGGCGGAAGTCGCGGTAGCGGTTCTCACCGTCCTGGAGGTGGAAGGAGATGGCACGGCGCGGGCGGTCGCTCACGTTGGCCCCGCTGCCGTGGTAGGTGCGGCAGTGGTGGAAGCTGACGTGCCCCTTCGGGATCACCATCGCGACCTTGCGCACCTCGGCACCGTTGTACGCGGCGTTCTCCTCCAGCATCCGGTCGAGTTCGCTGCGGTCGCGCTCGGCGAAGTGCAGGGAGGTCGTGTCCTGGGCGGCCGTCTCCTTCCACTTGTGGCTGCCGTCCACCATGGTGATCGTGCCCATCTCCTCACCGCAGTGGTGAAAGGGGATGAACGCGGTCAGCATCCGCTCGGAGAGGGAGGTGGCCCAGTAGTGCCGGTCAAAGTGCCAGGGAACGATGTTCGATTGCTCGCCGGCCGCCGGCGGCTTGTAGATCAGGGTGGACTGGAAGGCCCGTATCTCCTCGGCCTCGGCGAGCCTCGCGGCCACCGCGCCGAGCAGCGGCTTGCGCAGGATGCCACCGATGGTGTCGTCCTCGTAGTGGATGTAGTCGTTGTGCCGCTGAACGGGGCCGTGCTCGGGCTTCCAGTAGGCGAGCTTGGCCGGGTGCACCGGCAGGGTCCGGTCGCGGTGACCGCCGTAGAAGCGTTCGCTCGCCGACTCCAGGAGGTCGATCTCCTCGTCGGTGAAGAGCTTCTTGGACAGGTACCAGCCGTGCTCGATGTAGAAGTCGACGTCCTCGTCGGTGGGCAGGAGCGTGCGCTCCTCGTCGGTCAGTACGAACGGTGTGGCGTTCTGAACAGTCACGGTCTTCCTCGAGTGGTGCGATGCGGGCAGACGAGATAGGGGGGGTGCGAAGGCGTCCGGTGCCGGCGGCAGCGTCAGGCCGTCGCCTTCTCACGGGCCACGGCCTCGTAGAGGGCCTTGATGTTGCCGCTGCCGAAGGTGCGTGCGCCGTGCCGGTCGATGACCTCCCAGAAGAAGGTCTTCCGCACGTGCATCGACTGCGTGAAGATCTGGAAGACCTGGCCCCAGTGGTCCTGGTCGACCAGGACGCTGGTGCGTTGCAGGTCCTCCATGCGCAGGTCGGGCTTGCCCAGGCGCTCCGACAGTTCGTCGTAGTAGGCGCCGGGCGTCTGCAGGAAGGCGACGCCGCGGTCCTGCAGGGCCGGGACGGTGGTGATGATGTCGTCGGTGAGCAGGGCGAGGTGCTGCACCCCCGCGCCGCCGTGGCTGGCCAGGAAGGTGTCGATCTGGCCGGGCTGACGGTCGGTCACAGGCTCGATGATCGTGAAGGTGACCTTGCCGGACGGGCTCTGCACCACCTTGGAGTCCATGGCCTGCTCGCCGACCTCGATGAACTCCTCGAAGATCTGGCTGAACCCGAAGACCTTCTCGTAGAAGGCGACCGTCGACCCCAGCTCGCCCGCCGGCACACAGATCGCCGCGTGGTCCACGGTGCGCAGCGGCTGCTCGCTCTCGTTCACGTCGGGGTCGACGGCGAAGATCTCCATCGTGCCGGGCAGGAAGTCGTCCGGGTCACCGGTCCGCTGCGTGAACCGGTGCGCGACGTCTCCGAAGCCGAGCACGGCCGCGGTGACGACCTCGGTGCCGCGCCCGCTGTGCACGACGGGCTCCTCGACCGGGGTCGCTCCCCGCTCGACCGCCGTCTCGAACGCCTTGGCGGCGTCAGTGACCTCGAACGCGATGTTGGCCACCCCGTCGCCGTGCCGGGAGACGTACTGCGCCGCCGGGTGGTCCGGGGTCAGCGCCGAGGTCAGCACGATGTCGATACCACCCTGCCTCAGCAGCAGGGACCGGCTGTCCTTCCGGCCCGTCTCAGGACCGGCGTGACCGCGCAGCCGGAAGCCGAACGCGGTGCACAGGTAGAACGCCGACTGCTGGGCATCGCCCACGTAGAACTCGACGTGATCCACGGCTCCGATGTTCATGCGCGTTCGTCCTCTTTCTGTCGCTTGATGCGGGTGCTGGCGGTGCCGAAGAGAAGACTGACGTTGTGACCGCCGAAGGCGAACGAGTTGGAGAGGGCGGCCTGGACCGGCCCGCGCCGAGCCGAGCCCCGGACGTGGTCCAGGTCGCAGGCCGGGTCCACCTCGTCGAGGTTGTGCGTGGGTGGCAGCGTTCCGCGTGAGATCGCGAGGGCGCAGACGGCCGCCTCCACGGCACCGGAGCCACCGAGCAGATGCCCGGTCATCGACTTGGTGCTGCTCACGGCCGGGGAGCGGTCCCCGAAGACGGCCCGGACGGCCTTGGTCTCGGCGACGTCGCCCAGCCTGGTGGCGGTGCCGTGCGCGTTGATGTAGCCGACGTCGTCAGGTGTCAGACCGCCTGTCCTGAGCGCCCCGCGCATGGCCTGCGCGGCTCCCGCACCGTCCGGGCGCGGCGCGGTGGGCTTGAAGGCGTCGGTCGTGGCACCCCACCCGAGGAGGTCGGCGTAGCCCCCGGCGCCGCGGGCGTCCGCGTGCTCGGCGCGCTCGATCACCAGTACTCCGGCACCCTCCGCGAGGACGAACCCGTTGCGGCGGCGGTCGAAGGGGCGGCTGGCCGCCTCGGGGTCGTCGTCCCAGCCGTTCGCCAGCGCCCGCGCGTGGGCGAACGCCAGCGCGGAGGTCGCGTTGAGCGGAGCCTCGGCGCCGCCGCAGACCACTACGTCGGCCTCGCCGTACCGGATCAGCCGGGCGGCCTCCGCCACCGCGTGGGCACCGGCGGCACAGGCCGTGGCGATGGCCGAACTCCAGCCGCGGATGCCGTACTTGATGGCGATCCGGGCGGCCGCCATGTTCGGCAGCATGCCCGGCAGCAGGTAAGGGCTGACCGACGTGGGGCCGCGCTGGACCCGCTCGTGGGCCTGCGCCTCGTACGTGGTCAGGCCGCCGGCACCGCTGGAGACGACCACCGCGACCCGGTCCGGGTCGGCGTTCTCGCCGACCACGATCCCGGAGTCGGCGAGGGCGTCGTCGGCCGCGGCGAGGGCCATCAGGGCGAAGCGGTCGACGAGCCGTCCCTCACTGGGCGGCAGTACCTCCCGTGCCTCGATGTCCGGGGCGATGCCGGCGACACCCACGGTGCCATCGAGGAGATGCCCCACCGGCGGCCGGCGCAGGCCGGACTTGCTGTGGCACAGGGCGTCGAAGACGTCGGCGGCGCCGCGGCCGAGCGGGGTGAAGGTTCCGAGGCCCGTGACGACGGCATTGGACTGTGTGGCGGTCATACGGTCACCTGCTTCGCGGGGGACTCGTGGGCGAGCAGCTCGCCGTCGAGGAACCGCTGGCGGAGCAGGAACTTGCGGACCTTGCCGGTCGCGCCGAGCGGGATGCGGTCCGGGTTGACCACGACCACGCGCTCGACGGTGCGGGCCACACGCGGATCCAGCGCGGCAAGCACCTCCGCGGTCCGGTCGGCCTCGTGGTCCGCCTCCGCGTCCAGCATGAGCAGGACGGAGGTGACGACCTTGCCGTGGGTCGGTACGGCCACGACCGTGCACTCCAGCACGTCGGCGCAGTCCGCCAGCACCCGTTCCTCGCACAGCATGGTGTAGAGGCGGTGACCGTCGTCGAGGTTCACCGCGTCCACGGCGCGGTCGACGTGGTAGTAGTAGCCGTCCGTGTCCCGGTAGACGAGGTCGCCGGTGAGGAAGTAGCCGTCCCGGCGGGTCTGATAGGTGGTCACCGAGTCGTTCCAGTAACCCAGCGACAGCGTGGGCGCGCTGACGGCGAGCTGGCCGACCTCGTCGGCACCCAGCTTCTCGCCGTTGTCGTCGACGACCGCCACGTCGGAGAAGGCGTGCGGCTTGCCGATGCACCGGCCGTAGCGGTTGGTGTCGAGGGTGTGGGTGATGTGGAACTGGGAGTGCCCCATCTCCGAGGAGCCCAGACCGTCCACGAAGTGCGAACCGGGGGTCCGCACCCGCCCCTGCGCGGTGACGGACTCACGCGTGCCGGTGGCGATGAGCTTGCGGATGTGCGCCTCGTGCGCGCAGTCACCGGTGTTCCACCAGGTGCGCACGGACTCCATGTCGCGCTTCGACAGGTCCTCGCTCGCGAGCTCCGACCAGGTGGCGGCGAAGCCGAGGACACTGGCCGGCTTCCACGCCTCGATGGTGTCGAGCACGACGGAACCGGTCTGCTGGGACATCACGGCCAGTTGGGCCCGGTTGGTGAGAGCGAGGTTCACGGCGATGACGGTGGCCGCGTGCGCCGACGGCAGCGCGCCCAGCATCCGGTCCAGTCCCTGGCCCTTGGGCAGCGACAGCCGGTGGCGGATGGCCGCGAACAGGCTGTGGTGGGAGTGGATGACCGCCTTGGGCAGGCCGGTCGTCCCGGAGGAGTGGGTGATGACGACGGGCTCGTTGCCGTGGTGCCGGTACGGTTTCGGAGCCGTGCCGGGGTCGCCCTTGTCCAGGTCGGCCGGGTCCGCGAGCAGCGGTGTGGTGTTGCCCGCCGAGGACAGCCCGTCCCAGTGCGGGGTATCGGCGATGACCCCGACGGCACGCAGCCGCTTGATGTACTCGGCCACCTGTTCGGCCGGCACTCTGCCGTTGATGAGCGCGGGGATCGCACCCAGACGGGCCAGCGCCAGGTAGCTGAGGACCTGGTCGGCGCCGTCCGTCACCCAGACGGCGACGACGTCCCGGGGCTTGACGCCGAGGGCGTGCAGTGTGGAGGCACGGGCGGTGACGACCTCCCCGAGCTGGGCCAGGGTGAGGGCCTGCCAGGCCGGGTAGCCGTGCACCTCGGTGTCGAAGGTCAGGGTCAAGGTGTCGAGGCCGGCGCCCCGTTCGATCAGTGTGGTCAGCACGTTGCCCACGCCGAGCCGCTGATCGGCGGCGAGTTCCGCGCGCTCGTTCTTCGGGTTCATTCCCGGAGTCCCTACTTGTCGGGCTGTGTGTTTCGGTCGTCACATACGGTTCGCTGCGGCTCCTCCGATCCGGCGCCTTGGCGCCGGATCGGAGAGAGGCGCATGCGTGTCAGGCCGTCTTCGGCCACGCATTCACCGGGTCGCCGCAGCGGCGGAGGCCCGGTTGACTATCTCCTTGACGAGGCCGGCGACGGTGAAGAGCGCGACGGACTCCATCTCGTCCTCCTCGAACTTCACTCCGTACGTGTCCTCGACCTGGATCGCGATCTCGGCGACCGAGAGCGACTCCAGGTCCAGGCCGGCGGGGCCGAGCGGGGTGTCGCCGGTTACCTCGGACACGTCGTAGTTCATGTTTGCCAACGCCTCGATGACGAACTTCTCGACTTCACTGGTCATTTGGTTAACTCCTGCTTCATGGATAGGCGCCCGGGAATGGACCCGGACACTGTGACGGTGCTGTGGTGCACCACGGACGGGGGAGAGCGCCGGAAGGCGCGCACCCTGTTGCTGCGGAACGCGGCCGACAGGCTCGGCGTCCCGGAGTCCGAGATATGGGTGGAACACGAACCCGGCGGCCGTCCGTTTCTCGGCGGGGCCGGTGCGGGTGTGCGCGTGAGCGTTGCCCACACGCGCGGAGCTCTGGCCATCGCTCTGACCGGCGGAGCTCAGATCGGGGTGGATGTGGAAGGGGTACGGAGGCTGCGCGCCGAGTCGATGGCCCGAGCGTGGCTCCATCCCGTGGAGACGGCTTGGATCAGCGGACTGCCGGAGCGGGAACGCTCAATGGCGTTCCTGTGGTTGTGGACTCAGAAGGAGGCGGTGGGCAAGGCACTGGGCCAGGGACTGCGCGGTGGTGGTATGAGTCGTCGTATGCCGATCGAGGAGCATTGGCCTCCCGGCCCGCACTCGCTTCCGGCTCCGCGCCCGCTGCCCGGCTTCGACGGTCTGGTGTCCTGTGCGGCCCTGGTGAATGACGGCCGCCATGTCATCGGCGTCGCACTGCACGGTGACGCCGCGGGTGGTTCAGACGATGGCGGTGTCGGTGTCCAGGTGCGCCGGATTTCCGGCACGCCGGACTGATCTGTTCAGCGCGATGGCGTCACGCAGAATCTCCGCGTTGCGAACCGGCTTTCCGGTGACGGTACGTGGGATCTCCGACAGGTCGTGCAGCGTGCGGGGCCGTTTGTACGGTGCGAGGCGTGCCGCGAGCTGGGCGCCGAGGCCGTCGAAGACCTCGCGGTCCGTCACGCTCACGAAGGCCTCGATACCGGTGCCGTGCACGACGACGGCTTCGGTGACCCCCGGCAGGGAAGTGAGGGTTTCCTCGACCTCGGAGAGATCGACCTTCAGTCCGCCGATGGAGACCTGGGAGTCCAGTCTTCCCTGGACCGTCAGCAGGCCGGTGCTCTCGTCGATGGTGCCCGCGTCCTTGGTGCGCAGCCATCCGTCCACGAAGCGGGCCGGATCGGCCTTCCCCACGTACGGGTTGGCCGTCAGGCCGAGCAGGATCTGGCCGTCCTCGACGCGCACCCGCATGCCGGGTGCCGGTGCGAGGCCGGGGCGGGTGGATCCGGTGAGATCGGTGGCGATGACGCCGACTTCGGTCATACCGTACATGACACCCAAATCAGCGTGATAGTTGCGCGTGAACCGCTCCCATACGTCGGTTCTGACCATTTCGCCGCCGACAATCATCCGGCGCAGCTGGGAAAGGCGCGGTGGATTCTGGGACGCGGTCAGGAGTGCGGCCTGAGACGGGACACCGAGCACGGTGGTCGGCGCGTCTCCCGCGGCGATGGCCTTGAGAACTCCCTCGACCGTCTGCGTACTGGCCAGGACGACCTCCGAGCCGGCGGCGAGTCCCTGGAGCAGGCCGCCGACGAGGCCGAGGACGTGCACGATCGAGGCGAGAACAACGGTGCGTTCGCCGTGGCCGGGAAAGTTGTCGAGCCGGGAGTACCGGTCGAGTTCCTCCAGGAGACTGCCGACGGTGCGGCCGATCACCTTGGAGGGACCGGTCGAGCCGGAACTCAACTGGAGCAGCGCGTGCTCCGTGGCGGCCGGCCGCCCGCCACGCAGCGGGGTGATACGGGTAGTGACCTCGAAATATCCGCGGAGCCTGCCAGTGCCTTCCTCGACAGGCTCGACGACCAGCTGCGGCGAGAGCCGGGCGATCGCCTTACCGACTTCATGGGTCGTGAACCGGTGGTCCAGCAGAGCGACCTGGGCTCCCGCACGCCACCCGGCCAGCATGCCGACGATGCACGCGAGGGACGGAGGCATGCGCAGGGCGAGAGTTCCCCCGGCTCTGAGGCCGGCGGCTTCAAGGCGATCCTGCTGATCGACGACCAGCCGACGTAGTTCCATGAGGCTCACGGGCCGACCCAGATGGAGAGCAGTTCTGCGACTGTCCCCCTTGAGTAATATGTCGTCGATCCAGGCACCCTCGCCGCGAACGGACCTTTTCAGCGCCGTTCCCCCCATGGTAATCCCCACCAATCGAAGAATATGGGATAGTCCTGCCGCCGATAGCTCCCCTCGGCGGTGATTAACTTTATCGTTGCCCACTACCTGCGAGTTGGCAAGTAAATTCTTGGTGATGCCGATTCCGTTTCCGGGCACGCCGAGAACTGCATTCGCCCCGGCTGGGGCATGTTAAATGCAGATGAATCGCTGACCAAGAAGGGCAATTTTCAGGAGTAAAAGGGAGTCACTTCCGAGTGATGCCCGCAGGTCCGAAATGCGGAACACGGGGTGCCCCCATCAGGGCCATGACTTCCTCGAACTCCTCGGTCAGCAACCGGAGTACGGCGGACGCGCCGGCGCTTCCGGAGTGTGCCAACCCCCAGAGGACGGGCCGTCCGACAAAAACGGAATCCGCACCCAAACAGAGGGCTTTGGCAATGTCGGCGCCATGTCTGATCGCCCCGTCCAGGATAACCGGACAACGGCCGGAGACAACTTCGGCAATCTCCACGAGTGCCTCCGCCGCAGGTTGCGCGAAATCGAGCTGCCTACCCCCGTGATTGGATACGATGATTCCGTCGACCTCGCATTTGAGGGCGAGTTCGGCATCCTCTCCGGTGAGTAAGCCTTTCAGTACCAGAGGCAGGCTTGTGAGCTCCCGCAGCCAGGCCAGATCCTCCCAGGTGATGGAGGCGTCGAACCGTTCCCGGGAATGCCGCGCGAGGGCGGACTCGCCCGGTGTGTTGACATGGGACGCGGACATGACCGAGGGGTCGACGTTCACCGCGCGGACATCCTCCGGCACGCTGAAGCCGTTGCGCGCGTCCCGCGGACGGCGGGCGACTCTCGGCGCGTCGACGGTCAGTACCAGCGCACCGTACCCGGCGGCCTCCGCCCGTCGCACAAGATCGACCAGGAGTTCGCGTCGCTTCAGCCAGTAGAGCTGAAGCCACAGCGGTCCCGTGGCCTCCGCGGCGATGTCCTCGAGCGTATGGCTCGCGAACATGCTGACCGTGAAGAGCACACCCGCCTCCCCGGCGGCGCGAGCGGTGGCGAGTTCCCCTTCGGGGTGGACGAGCCGATGGTAGGCCATCGGAGCGATCCCCAACGGTGCCGCGAGGTTCGCACCCAGCACCGAGGTGCCGGGATCGCAGTCCGACACGTCGACCAGACAGCGTGGCCGCAGCCGGATCCGGTCGAGGGCCTCCCGGCCGGCCGACACCATCGACTCGGTCCCGCTCCCACCCGACAGGAAGTCCCAAACCGGTCCCGACAGCTGCTTTCGGGCAGCCGTCTCGTACTCATGAAGCGTCAACAACGCCACTGTGGAGCCCCCGTGTTCATCACTCGTTGCTATGTGTCCAACCGTCTTCTCAGCTAACCGCACGGGCGTACGCTAATTGAACTCTCCCACATGTCCGCACGGTCGTCCACATAATGTTGTCACCGGCGTGCCGCGACGGCGCACGCCCCCCCAGGGAAGACATCGAGGAGGCACTCCTTGGCAAGGTCAGGTACGGACGCACGGATCGAACGAGGCAATCAGACTCGTCGCACGATCCTCCATCGAGCCGTCGGGATCGCCTCCGTCGAAGGCCTCGAGGGCCTGTCGCTCGGCCGCCTGGCGAGCGAGCTCAACCTCAGCAAGAGCGGCGTGTTCGACCTGTTCGGGTCGAAGGAGGAGCTGCAGCTCGCCACCGTGCGCGCAGCCGTCAAGGTCTTCATCGAGCATGTGGTGCAGCCCGCCCGGGACGCTCCCGCCGGCCTCGGCCGGCTGGAGCGCCTGTGCCACAACTGGCTCGTCTACTCGGCGCAGCGCGTCTTCCCCGGCGGGTGCTTCTTCTACTCGGTCACGGCGGAGTACGACGCCCGCCAGGGCAAGGTGCACGACGCCGTGGCGAGCGCGCACGGCAACTGGTTCTCCCTGGTCGAACAGATGGTTGACCAGGCCAAAGAGACGGGTGAGGTCCGCACCGCCACGGACTCCCCCCAACTCGCCTTCGAGCTCGTCGCACTCCTGGAGATGGCCAACGCCGAATCCGTACTGCACGGGAACTTCAGCTGCTACGCCAGAGCCGCCGACGGCATCATCAGCCGGCTGCGCAGCGTCGCGACGGACCCGTCCGCGCTGCCCGACACCCTCGAACTCGAACCACCCGTGCCCGCGGATCCGCGGGCCTGAATCCGGAGACACCATGCCATTCGATCCGCAGTTCCAGAGCATGTACGACCGCCGGGCGGCGCAAGACGTCCAACCGCTGTACACGATGACGCTGGAGGAGGCGAGGGCCGCGGACCTCGCCTCCATCCAGGCCGGGGCCGGCACACCCGAGCAGGTGGACCAAGTGGTCGATCTCACGTTCCCCGGACCCGGCGGCCCCCTCCCCGTGCGTGTGTACCGGCCGGCGGGCCGGGGCCCGCTGCCCGTGCTCGTCTACTTCTTCGGCGGGGGCTGGACCCTGGGCTCCCTGGACACCGGTGACGCGCTCTGCCGGAGCCTGGCCAACTCCGTCGGCTGCCTCACCGTCGCCGTCGGCTACCGCCTGGCCCCCGAGCACACGTTCCCGGCAGCCCCTCAGGACTGTTTCGCCGGTGTACGGTGGGCCGCCGAGCACGCCGGGGCGTTCGGCGGGGACGCGAGCCGTCTGGCGGTCGCGGGTGACAGTGCCGGCGGCAACCTCGCCGCCGCCGTGACCCTCATGGCCCGTGACGCGGGCGGTCCGGACATCCTGGCCCAGCTGCTCGTCTACCCGAACACCGACTACCTGGCGGACACCCCGTCACGCCGGGAGAACACCGACCCGCTGCTCTTCAACGACAAGTCGGTGCGGTGGTACTGGGACAACTACCTCGCCACCCCCGAGGACGGGATCGACCCCCTGGCCTCCCCGCTGCGCGCCCCCGACCACTCCGGTCTGCCGCCCGCACTGGTGATCACCGCCGAGTACGATCCGCTGCGCGACGAGGGCGAGAGCTATGCCCAGCGGCTCAGGGAGAGCGGGGTGCCCGTCGAGTCGACCCGCTACCCCGGGACGGCCCACGGCTTCTTCACCATGTCCGGCACGCTCGACGCGGCCGGCCGGGCCGTGGAGCAGTTCGCGGCCTACCTGCGCAGCGCTTTCGCCGACGCGACCACGAAGGACTGATCCGTGACGGACACCGCCGCCTCTCCGGCGCTCGCTCTTCAGGACCTGCACTCCTCCCTCACCGACCCGGTGCTCGACGCGATGAACTTCCTCAACGAGGTCGTCGCCCGTTTCCCCGAAGCCCTGTCCTTCGCCCCCGGCAGGCCGGCGGAGGGGACGTTCGAGACGGACGACATCGCACGCCACCTGCGTTCCTACACCGACCACTTGGAGCAGGGCCTCGGCTGGTCCAGGGACCAGGTGCGCACCCACCTCTTCCAGTACGGACGCACCAAAGGCGTCATTCACGACCTCATCGCCCGCACCCTGGCCAACGACGAGCAGATCCACGTACCGCCGGAGTCGATCGTCGTGACGACCGGCTGCCAGGAGGCCATGCTGCTCACCCTGCGCGCGCTGTTCGCCGGGCCCCAGGACACGCTCCTGGTCAGCTCGCCCTGTTACGTCGGCATCACCGGCGCCGCCCGGCTGCTCGACATCGCGACCCACCCGGTGCCGGAGAACTCCGACGGCCCCGACCCCGAGGCGTTCCTGGCCGCCGCGCGACGGTTGCGCCGGGCCGGCAAACGGCCGCGAGCGATATACGTGGTCCCTGACTTCGCCAACCCCTCGGGCACCAGCATGACCGTGGCCGCCCGCGAACGGCTGCTCCAGGTCGCCGCGGAGGAGGACCTGCTGATCCTGGAGGACAATCCCTACGGGTTCTTCGTCCGGGCCGGATCCGCCCGCCCCACGCTGAAGTCGATGGACCGCGAACGGCGGGTCCTCCACCTGGGATCGTTCGCCAAGACCGCGATGCCCGGCGCGCGCGTCGGCTATGTCGTCGCCGACCAGGAGGTCATCGGCCCCGACGGCCGGCGTTCCCTGCTCGCCGACGAGCTGTCGAAGATCAAGAGCATGACGACGGTCAACACCTCGGCCATCAGCCAGGCCGTCGTGGGTGGACTGCTCGTGGAGTGCGACTGCCGGCTGCGCGAGGCCAACGCGGGAGCCATCGCCCACTACACCGCCAACCTGACCACACTCCTCGGTGAGCTGGAGCGGCACTTTCCCGAGAAGCGCCGTCGCGCGCTGGGCCTGAGCTGGAACGAGCCCACGGGTGGCTTCTTCCTCGTCGTCGATGTCCCGTTCGTCGCCGACGTCAAGGCCCTGGAGCACTCCGCGCGGGCCTTCGGTGTGCTGTGGACACCGATGAGCGACTTCTACACGGAGGGCGGCGGGGAGCGACGCCTCCGGCTCTCCTGCAGCGCCCTGACCGTCGACCAGATCGTCGAGGGCGTGCGGAGGCTGGCCCGGTTCGTCGAGTCCCGGGCAGCCGATGCCGGGACGGCGGAAGGCCTCTGACCGAGCGGAACGAGAAAGAGGGCCCGGCGACACCAGCCGGGCCCTCTTTCTCGTTCCATGACTCTAAAAATGAACGCACGGTCGTGCTAATGTCTCGGTTCGGATCGTCATTCGTGAAGGGGCTCGCATGGAAATCCGGAAGCTCGACCGGACAGCTGTGTCGGAGACCGTGCGTCTGGTGGAACAGGCCGCCCCGCGCGACTGGGACCTGCCGACGCCCTGTGAGGGCTGGACACTCCGCGATCTCGTGGCCCACATGACGGGCCAGCACCACGGATTCGCGGCCGCCGCTTCCGGGGGCGGCGACGACCTCGCCGTGTGGCAGCCGGGTGTGCTCGGTGACGACCCGGCGGCGACGTACCGTGCCGCGGCCCGGACCGCCATCGACGCCTTCGCCCAACAGGGCTCGTTCACCCGGGAGTTCATCCTTCCCGAGATCAGCACCACCAGACGCTTCCCCGCCACGATCGCGATCGGGTTCCATTTCCTCGACCACGTGGTCCACGGCTGGGACCTGGCCCGCACACTCGGCGTTCCGCTGGACCTCGACGACGAGGTCGCCGACGCCGCCCTCACGTTCGCCCTGCGTGTACCGGACGACGCGCGCAGGCTCGTACCCGAACCCCTTTTCCGTCCTGCCGTACCCGCGGCGCCCGGCGCGAGCTCTCTCGACCTCGCCCTGGCAGCGCTCGGCAGGTCGCCCGACTGGTCCGCCGCGACGCTCCGGTAGTCACGGCGGCCTCCGGTCCGTCCGCTCTTCATGTACCGAGTCCGACACGCACGGGGAGACACCTTGATAGCCGAACTCAAGCAACATGTCGCACGGCGCCTCGATCTGACGGAGGAGGAGGTGTTCGCCGGACAGCCGTTGTCGGAGGTCCTCGTCGCCTCACCGAACGCGGTCAACTCCATCGATCTGCTCGACGCGTTCGCGGGCGCGCTCGCGGACACCGGCTTCGACGAGGACGTCGAACTCCCGACGATGACCCTCCAGCACTCCGCGGAGGACATCGTCCAGGCCCTCGGCAAGCAACTCGCACCCAGCTCCTCCTGAACGGCAGTCCCTCCCGAACGGAAGGCGAGACACATGCTGATCATGACCGACATCGTCAAGGAACTTCGCGCAGGGGCGACCCTCACCGACGTGTTGCGCGCCCAGCACAGCTACCACGAGCAGCGCCGCTGGTCGTCCGACGAGATCTTCGGCAGGCGCCGCCTCACGAACGCGGGCCAGACCGACAAGGCCGCGCTGTGGCACGCCGCCCGCGCCGAGCTCACCACCCAGCCGGCCGGCATCCGGCTCGCCGTGGACGGCGTCAAGCTCGCCAACGAGATCCGCGAGTCCAACCCCCTGGGCAGTGACGTCCTGCACATCGCCGCCGCCTGGTCGGCCCGCTACTGGCTGGAGGAGGAGGCTCACCACGAGATCTCCTTCGGGCGGCTGATGGAGATGACGGGCATCGAGGCGATCGAACAGGAGGAGGTCGTCGAATGCCGCGGTCCCCTCCCCGTCGACAACTACGCCCGGGTCTGCATCCTCCAGGCCTGCGTGGAGATCGAGGCCTGTGTTTCCTACCAGCACGCGGCACGCACGAGCAAGGACGAACTCGTGCACGACGTCTTCCACACGGTCATGAAGGACGAGGTGCAGCACCGGCAGTACTTCGCCGCCTTCGCCAAGGCCCTGCTGGATTCCGGCGTCTACCCCGTCAAGGACGTCCTGTCGATGGCGTACACCTGGATCCGCCCCGACGGCGGCGAGACCTTCGGGTCGACCCGCGAGGCCCAGACCGACCGCAAGGGCTTCGTCAACTGGTGGGAGCGGGTCCGCACCGACGAGGAGGACGAGTTCCGCCTCGCGGACGACGCGCTGCACGAGGGCTCGGTGCACGCACGCAAGCTGAGCAGCGTGTTCGCTCTGGTGCGGGAAGTCACCGGTATCGAGACCCGATCCTACGAGGACCTGAAGCGTGCCTACTTCGCCAGCCTACGTACGAACGATGTCGACCGGATTCGATCTGCAGTCAGTCGCGGAACTCGCTCAGAAGCCGCACTTGCGGGATAGCGGGGCCGTGTTCACGGAGCGGGAGCGGGCACACTGCCGCTCCCGCCCCGACCCGGACGCCTCACTGACGGGGCTGTTGTCGGCCAAGGAGGCCTTCATCAAGGCCCTCAGCTCGATGGGCGGTGCGCCGGCGTGCACCTTCCCGGAGATCGAGGTCGGCCACGGCCCCGCCGGGCAGCCCCGGCTGCGACTGCACGGACAGATCGCCCGCTGGTGCCAGGAGTGGAATATCGCGGCGGAGTTGTCGATCAGCCACACCGGCGGCATGGCCGGCGCCGTGGTCGTCCTCCTGGCCGGGCCGACGACGAGCGGGACGACGAGCGGGACGACGAGCGGGACGACGAGCGGAGAGCACCCCTCATGACAACCGTCACACCACCGGTGCTGGAACACACCTGTGAAGTCGGCCTGCGCGCCAACGACTTCGACTGGGCGGGGCACCTGAACAACAGCGTCTACCCGCAGCTTCTGGAGACCGGCCGCTGGGAGTGGGGGCTCGCCCACGGTGCCGACGCGCGCGGGGGCACGCAGGTCGCCGTGGTCCTCCAGCTCCACCTGGACTACCTGCAGGCGGTCGACTGGGATCCGGTGGGCCGCCTCGTCGTCCGCACGTCCCTCGTGGACCGGACCGCCTACAGCTTCACCCTCGCCCAGGACGTTGAACTGCCCGACGGCACCAAGGTGGCCAGGGGCCGGGTCCGTCTCGGCCTCATGGACCGGGACACCAAGCGCGTCCACCGGGTCGACCTGAGTGCCATGCTCGCCGGTGCCGGGGACACGGCATGACCGACAACACCGCGGAAACCGCCGGAGACACCCTTTCCCGGGTCCTCGTCCCCCGGGCCGACCGCGCGGGCGCGACCGTCACCTTCGGCACCTCGGCCCGGCGGGAGCGGCTGACGCACTCGGAGTTCGCCGCGCAGGCCGCGGCGGCGGCCGGCGGATTCGCCGACCAGGGCGTACGTCCCGGGGACCGGGTGCTGCTCCGCCTCGGCAGCTCCCGCGAGAGCCTCCTGGCGCTGCTCGGACTGATACATCTGGGCGCGGTCCCGGTCTCCGTGAAGCCACGCGTGCCCGGGACGGTCGTCGAGGAGTACCTCGCCACCGTGGCGCGGCAGATGGGCACGAGGTACGCCTTCCGGATCTCCGGACCCGGCCTGAGCGAACTCGGGCTGGAACTGTTCCCGAGCGTGTCCCCCGAACCGGCACCGGGACAACCGGAGGACCTCGCGTTCGTCCAGTACACGAGCGGTTCCACCGGCATGCCCCGCCCCATCCGGCTCAGCCACCGCGCGGTACTCGGCAACATCGAGGCCCTCCGCGACGTCTCAGGCATGAAGCCCGGCCACGCCGGCATCATCGCCCTGCCGCTCCACCACGACATGGGCCTGATCGGCGTACTGACCGGACTCGTCCAGGGCGCCGACGTGGTCCTGGAGGAACCGGGCACCTTTCTGCGCAGGCCTCTGGCGGCCCTGCGTCTCGTGCGGGACGCCGAGCGCGTCCACAGCGCCTTCCCCGACTTCATGCTGCGCTACCTGGCGAAACGGATCTCGGAGGCGGCGGAGCGGAAGGAACTCGATCCGGGGCTGTTCCGGGCCTGGAGCACCGTCTTCTGCGGGGCGGAACCCATCCGCAGGGAATCGGTGCGCACCTTCCTCGACGCCGCCGGGCCCTGGGGGTTCGACCCGTCGGCGCTGGTCTTCTGCTACGGCCTGGCCGAAGCGGTCCTGATGGCCACCTCGCACCGCCTCACGGACCCGGCCACCGCGTTCCGCACCCGGGGCCCGGTCTCCACCGCGTGTCTGGGCACCCCGATCCCCGGCCTCGGTCTGCGGATCGTGGACGACGCGGGACACGAGTGCCCGGAGACGGGCACGGGCCGCGTACAGCTGCGCGGGGACACCCTGTTCGACGGTTACGACGGCACCACCGACCACAGCACGACCTGGTTCGACACGGGAGACCTGGGCTACCTGGACGGGGGCCTGCTGTATCTCAGCGGCCGGCGTTCCGACCGGGTCTCCGTGAACGGAGCGAACATCTTCGCCATGGACGTCGAACAGGTCGCGGCGACGGAGCCGGGGGTCGCCGAGTGCGTCGTCCTCCCCCACGGAGCCTCGTACGCCGTGGTGGTCGTGGCGGAGCGCGGACAGCACGTGGACACCGACCGGGTCGCGGCCCGTATCACCGCGGACTTCGCCGTCGCTCCGGAAGCGGTCCTCCAGGTGACGCACAGCGCCGTCGTCCGCACGGCGAGCGGCAAGCCCGCGCGCGCGTTGATGACGGCACGACTCGAAGAAGAGGGACTGCTCCCTCAGGCGGCGACGGCCGCCCCCGCCTGAGACGGCCCTCCCGTCGTGTGAACCGTCGGGCAGACGCGGACCGGCCGCCACGGCGGCGTCCGCCGCGGGTCCGGCCGTCGTACCGCCTGTCGCCGCGGACGCCCCCGACCTGACGGCGGATCGGGGGCGGGCCCGCACACCTACGTCGTCCGCAGGGCCCTCACGGGCCGACGACCGCGGTGTCCCGGTAGGCGCTCGTGAGCTCGATGTCCTCTCCCAGCAGACCACGCAGGATGAGCCCGATGCTGTCGATGAGGGCACGCATGGCGACCGGGTTGATGATCGGCTCCAGACTGGGGATGCCCATGTCGAACTCGCAGGAGAACAGCACCACCGCGTCGTCGCCGGTCTGCCGGACGTCCCAGGTCCCGACGAACCGGGCGAAGTCCCCGGTGAGCTGTTCGAAGGTGATGGTCCGGGCGGGGGCGTCGATGACGTCCCGTTCGGTCCAGCGCAGGACGCCGCCGCGGAAGTTCACCGCCCAGGCGGAATCGACGGTGCCGACGTCGTCGGCGGTCACCGTGACCCCGCGCACGGTGTCGGTGTGGTCGGCGTATCGCTCGAAGTCGCGCACGCGGTCGAAGACCTCGTCCGCGTCCCGATCGCTGAGCAGTCCCTCGACATCAATGAAGCAGGGCAAGGCAGGTTCCTTCCTGAGTGGAACATCATGGGCCCGGCCGATGCCGGCCGGGTCAGCCGAGGACCAACGGTCCGCCGGCGAAGGCCGTGCACAGCGCCTGGCTGGACCAGGCACGCGACGGCGGGTGGAACTTCAAGGCAGCCGCGCACGCGGCCAGATATGACGTCTCGTCACTGGAGACGTACGACATGCCGCCGAGCGACTCCAGACAGCGCGGCACCACCCGGTCGATCGTGTCCTGCACCGAGAACCGGACCACCAGCGACTGCAGCAACTCCGGCTGCCCCACGGGACCGTCGCCGTCCAACACCGACGCGGCTCCCACGACGGCACCCATCGCGGCCTCCAGCTCCACCAGGATCCGGGCCCGCTCGACGACGTCCGTACGCTCCCGGGCGAGCACCCGTTCCGCCAGCGCGCCGGCCATGCCCAGGTACGAGGCCGCCATCATCAACTCGAACCAGATGAAGCCGACGCTCTGGACCGTGTCCAGACTGCCGTCCTCGCTCAACTCGGTGCGGACCACCATGTCCGCCGGCACCCGGACGTCCTCCAGCCGCACCTCGTCGCTCTCGGCACCCGCCAGCACGCTGGTGCCCCAGAACGGGTGTACCGAGATGCCGGGGGTCGAGGCCGGGACCAGCGCCACGGCGAGCTGCGGGCCGTTGCCGGTTTCCAGCGTCACCGACGCGGTCAGCAGATCCATCGACGCGGACAGGCTGCAGGGCTTCTTGGCCCCGTTGAGAACGATGTCGTCGCCGTCCTGCCTGGCCGTGATGGAGGACGCGAGGATCGACTGTCCCGACCTGCCCTCGGCGAACCCGGAGGCCATCAGCAGCTTCTGGTCGGCGACCGCCTGGAGCAGCATCCACTCCAGGCCCTTGGTGGCCTCGTACGCCTGGATCAGCCCCGCGACCGAGAAGTGGTGCATGGTGGTGGCCACCGCCAGGGACGGACTGCGCGAGGCCACGGCACGCTGCAGGCGTACGGCCTGCACGGCGCTCGCCCCCAGGCCACCGTGTTCCGAGGGCACCAGGAGGCCGGGGCCACCCGCCTCCTTGAACAGGGTCAGTGCGGGACCCTGCGGCCGTTCCCGTTCCTTCAGCGGGAGGGAGGCCAGCCGGTCGTCCAGTCCGGGCAGGAACATTTCCAGAGTCTCGCGCTCCGGCTCAAGAAACCGCATTGTCGTCTCCTACGGGTCCGGGCCAGGGTTCGCCCGCGAGCGTGCTGTCCATCCATCTGCCGATCTCCCTGGCGATCGGCTCGGGCCGGTTGGCCCATGCGGTGTGGCTGAGTCGTCCGGCGTGGTGCCAGCGGGACACCTCGGCGCCCGGCAGCAGCCGGCAGAGCGCGTCCACCGCGCCGGCCGGGGCCAGCAGGTCGCCTCCGACCGACACCGCCAGCACCGGCAGGCGCAGGCCCGCCATCAGCTGCTCGTAGTCGACGTCGGCGCCGACCGGTCGGTAGCGGCCTGTACGGGCCGTCCGAGCCCAGTCGCCGACCAGCACCCGGGACTGACGGCCCGCGAAGCGCAGCATGTCGCCCGGCCAGTAGCCGCGGAGCCGGGCGATCGCCGCGACGGTGTGGGTGCCGAGGAGCGGAATCAGCCCGGTCAGTCCCGGATAGCTGCGGAAGTACGGCGTGCCCGCCGCTACCAGCAGTACGCCGTCCACCGCGGACGGATTCCTGGCCGCGTACATCAGGCCGATCTGCCCGCCGATGCTGTGTCCCAGCAGGAACACCGGGCTGCCCGGCGCCCGTTCGCGGAGGGCGCCGACCACGGCGGGGTAGTCCACCGTGGCGAGTTCGTGGTAGCCGTACCGGGCCGAGGAGTCCGGCCGGGGCCGGCTGTCGCCCTGCCCGCGCAGATCGACGACCGCCACGCCCAGGCCGTGCGCCGCCAGTGCGGCGGCGAAACGCCGGTAGAACCGAGCCCGTACACCGAGTGCGGGCCACACGGTCACCAGCGGGGCGCCCACCTGCCCCGGCCAGTGGAGCACCGCCAGTTCGGCTCCGTCCGGCAGCGGCACCGTCAGCCGGTCGGCCCCGGTGTCCGCTGCCGGACGCCCGTACCGATCACTCACTCGCTCATCCCCATGTACGCCAGACGGGCGGTCTGGGTCTCGACGGACCACCGCAGAGCGGTGCCGATCCGTTCGTCCGGAGTGGTGTCGAGCAGCCGGCGGCCCGCCCAGATCTCGCGGTCGCCGATGACGTCGGCGAGCTGCCGGATGCCCTCCTGGAACAGTTCCTCCCGGCGTTGCAGCACCGCGAGCACCGGTAGCTCGGCCCACAGCTCGTTGCCGCGCCGGACCACGTCCGCCAAGTGCCCCTTGAGTGACGGGTCACGCTCCAGGTGCCGCTTGACGATCTCGCTGCCGACGGTCAGGTGCCGGATCTCGTCGATGCCCGCTCCGCGCTCCACGCTCGCCGCCGCCGGGTCGACGAACTTCCACTTGTGCTCGCTGAGTTCACCGGTGGGCGCCAGCACTCCCTCGACGAGGATGGTGAGAACCGCGACGCCGGAGACGAAGGCGTGCGGCCCGTTCATCACCGACAGGCCGAACTCCTCCAGCGGGTCCAGGACATTGCGCCGGTGCTCGCCCGCGTACTCCTCGATGACCTGGTCGAGTTCCACCTGCGGGACACCGACCTCCACCATGTGCGCCCGGAATGCCTGGGCATGCCTCGCCTCGTCGAGGAGCTGGGTGGCGAAGAACTCCATGGACTTCACGTCCGGAGCGTTCTGCACCAACGAGGTGATGGCGCGTGCGGCCTTGTCCTCGGCGATGGAGCGGAAGGAGAACTCGAGGAGGAGCGCGTCACGCAGCGGGCCGGGCTTGAGCATGTGGTCGGGCGTCACGGCCTCCGGGCGGTGACCGTTGACCAGCCCGACGAGCGTGCCCTGGGCGACGTTGGCCAGCCAGTAGTCCAGGTCGCACTGCTCGGGGCTGAGGGTGAGTTCCCTGGCTCCGGCCAGCACGTCCGGAGCCAGGTCCCAGTCCGTCTCGGGCGCGATGTTCTTCGTCATCTCGGGGTCCTCGGGGTTGTCGGTCAGATGGCGTTGGTGATGCGGAAGAGCTGCCAGAGGGAGGAGGGCCGGGGTCCGCCCCTGAAGGCCACGTACTCGGGTTCGATCACCTGCGGCGCCCATTTCAGTTTGAACGCCTGCTGGGACCTGGCCGGGTAGACGAACGTGCCCCGCTCGGCGATCTGCCGGACCATGCGGCTGAGCACCGGGCTGGCGTTGGCGGGCTCGTCGCCCAGCCCGGCGAACGGGGTGAGTCCCAGATGGAGCCACTCGCTTCCCTCCTCGGTGAACGTCCGCAGGGCGGCATGGTTGATCAGTTCGACCGTGCCGACCGATGCCTGCGGCGTGCGCCGAGTCAGGTCGTACAGCCAGCCGGGACGGCTGCCGTACACCGGCGAGTAGGAGACATAACCGATCACGCTCCCGCCCCGCTCGGCCACGAACAGCCGCCGGTACGGGGTGCCCCGGCCGGTGCGTTCGCCGACCAGGAAGGTCATCCGCTTGACGTGCCGGCCCTTGTCGCGCAACCAGCTGCGGTCGATCTCGTCCAGTTCGGGCGGCGGGTCGGCGGCCGGCACCTCACGGACCGACACGTTCTCGCGCCTCGCCCGGGCCGTGTTCTGACGGATCTTGGCCAGCGCCTTGCCCTTGAGCGAGAAGCGTGTCAGGTCGATGCTGTACGAACTGCCCAGCTGGTTGACCGTCCAGTCGGGGCCCGCCAACACGTCCAGGTCCGCGGCCCGGACCTGGACGGCCACCAGCTGCTGCCGACCGCCGACCACCCGCTCCTGGAACTCGGCGAGGAGCGCGCCGCGGTGCTCGGCGGGCGCGAACGGTCCGCCGAAGACGAACACGGTCGCGCCGCGCCGCCGGTAGGAGATGACACCTGGTACCGACGCGGAGGTGAAGTGCTCCACGCCGTCGTTGTAGGCGAGGAATCCGCTGGGGTGATCGGCGTACGTGCTGATGTTCTCCAGGGCGTCCGGCTGTGCGGCCGTCATAGGGATCGCACCTGCGCCCGCTGCGCGGCGTGGAAGGCTTTCTGACGGCCGGTCTCGAAGTGCTCGAACGGCTCGGCGATCGGCTTGGCGTAGTTGCCCAGCAGGCCGCGGTCGCCGAACAGGTGCAGGGGGACGACCAGCAGAGCCCACTCCGGGCCCACCAGCCAGACCCACAGCAGGATCACCGCGCCGGCGGACAGCCAGGTGTGCATGACGTTGTAGAGGATGTGGAACACCGGGTGGATCCGCCCGTCCTCGGACAGGGTGTAGGCGATCAGGCCCGGGATGTAGCCGATGATGTCGATGTAGGCGAACAGCAGGATCGCCGGGCCCCAGCGCACCTCGTCGACGTGCCACAGGAAGGCGACGGCGGCCACGGCGAGGACGCCGAGGTACTCCGCCCGCGTGGTGCGGTAGTTCTGCGGGTGCCCGAAGGCTTGCTCCGCGCTCATGGTTTCCTTCCCCCGTCTGGGCGGTCAAGCCGTGGCGTAGACCTTGTACCGGCTCTGGATCATGTGGCGGATGGATGCCCGCCATGCGTTCTCGCTGGCCTTGCCGTCCGCCGCGGACTCGCAGCCGGGGATCTCGGTCAGCGAACTGGGGATCGGGTGCTTGTGGAAGAGCACGGCGCTCATGTCCAGCAGCCGGTCGAGCCGTGTCTTCGCCGCGTCGGGTACCACGTCGAAGAACGCGGGGCGCACCAGGCGTTCCACGATGTCCGGGGAGAGGACCCGCAGGGGGTTGACCGTGATACCCCGGGCGGCCGCCTCTTCGATGATCACTTCGGTCAGCCGGTACGTGGTCAGGGCGTGGACCCCGCTGCTGAGCCAGTACTCCCCGTCCCGCACGTCCCTGTCCAGCAGCGTCACGACGGCCCGTGCCACCACATCCTGGGGGACGAAGTCGACGTAGCCCGCGGGATCGCTGGGTACGAAGGGCAGCCGGTTGCGCATGACGTTGTGGGCGAAGGTGTGCAGCCCTTGCGCCTCGGAGATCTCACCGGTGACGGAGTCACCGATGATGATCGACGGACGTACGATCACGGCCTGGGCGCCGCTGTCCCGGACGGCCTTCTCGCCGGCGAGTTTGGAGGTCACGTACAGCGAGGGACTGCTGCCGGCCCGGCCGGCCTGGTCTCCACCCGCTGCCCGGATCTCCTCCGCGCGCGCTACGTACGCCGTGCTGACGTGGATGAGGGGTGCGCCGGCGTCGACGGCGAACTGCGACATGCCGCGGGCGCCCTGCACGTTGAGGGTGTCCATCTCCTCCGCGGTGCTGCTGAACTTCACCATGCCCGCGGCGTGGATCACGACGTCCACCTCGGCGCAGAGCTCGTGGTAGGTGGCGGCGTCGAGACCCAGCAAGGGCCGGGAGACGTCCGCGGGCACCACCCGGTGGCAGCCGGAGGGCTTGTTTCGATGGGCCAGGGCGATCACGCGGTGGTGCCGCAGCCGCGGTATGAGTGCGGTGCCGAGCACTCCGGAGCCGCCGGTGAGCAGAACGGTCTTGTTCGGCGTTGCCATGTCGTGATCTCTCGCAGGCGTCGGATGGACTGGGTGGAGGTCTCAGAACTTCTTCGCCATGGCGGCCAGCGCCCCGTCCACCGCTTCCAGCAGCTGGATCTCCTCGTCGGGGGTGATGACGGCGGGCGGGGTGATGCGTACGACGGGGTGCGCGTTGAGCGAGTGATTGACCACCACGTGGCGGTCGACCAGCTCCAGCAGCAGTTCCCCGGCCTGGCTCGCGTCGACGAGTTCGAGGCCGATGAGCAGGCCGGCACCGCGCACCTCCAGGACCAGGTGGGGGGCCCGGTCGGCGGCTATGGCGCGCAGGCCGGCCAGCAGCCGGGCGCCCGCCCTGTCGGCCCGGTCGACCAGTTCCTCGTCGCGGATCACCTCGATGGTGGCGCGTGCCGCGGCCATCGCGATGGGCGCCCCGGAGTAGGTGGATGTGTGCAGGAAGGGATCGGCGTCGAAGGGAGCGAACACCTCCGGGGTGGCCAGCGCCGCCGCTACCGGAACCACTCCCCCGGACAGGGCCTTGCCGATCAGCAGGATGTCCGGCCGTACCTCCGCGAGATCGCAGCCCCACCAAGCGCCCAGCCGTCCCAGTCCGGTCATCACCTCGTCGACCACCAGGAAGGCGTTGTGCTCGCGGCACAGGGCAGCCACTTCCTTGAGGTAACCGGGGGGCGGCATGATCACGCCGGCCTCGCTCTGTACCGGTTCGACCACGACGCAGGCGTCGCCGCCGCCCGCCACGAGGGCTGTGGCCAACGCCTTCGTGTCACCGAAAGGGACGTGCTGCACGTACGGCAGCAGCGGCCGGAACGGATCCTGGTAGAAGGAGTTCGCCGTCAGGGACAGGGCTCCGACGGTCTTGCCGTGATAGCCGTTCTCCATCGAGATCAGCCGGCGCTTTCCGTGGGCCCGTGCCAGTTTGATGGCCGTCTCCGTGGCCTCGGTACCGGATCCGGAGAAGTGGACCCGGTCGAGCCCGGCCGGTGCGACGGAGGTCAGCGCCTGGGCGGCGAGTCCGACGACGGGGTCGAGGAAGAGACGAGTGGAGAGGGCCTGCGTCTGCGCCTGCTGTTGTACGGCCGCGACGATGTGCGGGTGCCCGGCTCCGGTGAAGAAGACGCCGTAGCCGCCGCAGTTGAGGAATTCCTGGCCATCGGTGGTGGTGACGCGGGCGCCGGACGCGGACTGCTCGACGAGGTTGCCGAACATCGCCGCGAGTTGGCTGCGGCCTCGGCTCAGGTGCGCACGGTGAAGGGCGATCGCGTCATCGGCCGATATACCGCCGGACCGTTCGGATGTGTTCATTCCGGTGTTCGTCTCCAGAGAGGTGGTGCATTGTTCACAGCGGCAGTTGACAACGGCGCGCGGACAAGGCTTCAAGCTCTCTCCGCCACCGCCCTGAGCCTGCTCAGCGTGGCGCGCATGCCTTCCCGGTTGACCTCTGTGCGGCGCTTCGCCGCGGTGCCCGTGAAGACCAGACCGAGGAGTTTGGCGACCGGGGCGCTGCGACCGGTTCGCAGGTCTTCCCAGTACTCCGTCACCAGGCAGCCGGAGTCCCGGTCCTCGAAGCGGTAGCCCCACAGTGCGACCGGCATCCCGAACGTATGAACTGTGAAGGCGAAGTCGCGTGGGCATTCGGCGCGCACGACGGTGCACGAGGTGAACCAGAACCACAGGCGCTTGCGGTTCCACCCGATGAACCGTGTTCCCGGCTCGAACCGTCGGCTGCGGGACCAGGCACCCACGCACTCCGGGCTCCACTCACCCATGCGCCGGACGTCGCTCACCGCACGGTAGACGGACTCGGCGGAAGCCCTGACTAAGATTCCCTCCTCGACCCGCGCTGCGTGATTCATCAATGCTCCAAACGCATACGGAAGATGCTGATCTGGAATTGACTCGAAGTTCCACCGGCGTACGGCTCGGCGCCCGGGGGACAGGCCCGTCAGGAGACCCGCGGCACAGCCCGGGCCGGCTCCGCGAGAGCGGCGCAGGTCCGCACGGGGTGCGCGCGGCTTCGCCCGGCACATCCCGGGCCGGCCGGTCGCAGGTCAGGGAGAGTCGACACGGAGGGCCTCTTCTCCCTTGAGCATCTGCCACTTGTCCGGTCGTCCGACCCAGTCCTCGGCGTCGGCGAGCGGCGCGACATCGGTGGTGGCCAGCGGCAACTGGAGTGCGAGCCGGGCGTTCCACTCAAGGGCCGGTTCGAGCTCGGGCGGCAGTTCGCCCTCCGGGTAGATGGCGTCGGCCGGGCACGCCTCGACGCAGTTGCCGCAGTCGATGCACTCCTCGGGATCGATCACGAGGAACGTGCCCGCCTCGCGGAAGCAAGCGACCGGGCAGTAGGTGATGCACTCGGCGAACTTGCAGTGCACGCACTGTTCGGTGACGACGTGAGTCACGCGACGCCCTCCTGATACGCGGTCGGTACCGCTGCCAACTCCGGGTGTGCGTCGACGAATCGGTGGCCGTCGGCAAGTCCGATGCCGTACGCCTTGGTGAGTCCTTCGGCGCTGGCGACGGCGTAGTCCACGCCCAGGTCCTTGAGGTCGTGGTCCGGCTTGACAACGAGGACGCGCGCCCCGTCGAGCTCGGATCCGTCGACGATCTCCTCGGAGGCGTAGAGGTCACGGAAGAGCGGGAACGGGTCGGAGCCGATCGCGATCAGCACGCCCACGTCCCGGGCGGCGACCTCACGCGCCGGACAGGAGCAGGTGTACGAGGCGTCGATGTAGGCCTCCCCGTCGACCTCGGCGGGGATCGCCCAGGCGTGCAGCATGCGTGTCGAGGCGTAGGCGACCGCGTCGTGGTTCTCCGGCGTCAGGCGCGGCCGGCCGGTGCCGGGCTCGCCCTGTGTGGAGAACACGGCGGGGGCCAGGTTCTGCTCGACCCAACTCCGGTCCCCGGTGAAGATGTTGCGCAGCAGTTGCCTGCCGAGGGCCTTGGCACCGGGACCCTGGGTGACCTCGGCGGCGGCCTCGTCGGTGACCTTGCTGGTGGCCAGCAGGAACTCCGGGGCGCCGGGCCGGAAGAGCCCCTCGCGCAGAGTGGGACCGTACTCCATGATGCTGTCGAGGGCCACGGTGCTCATGCCCTTGTCGACGGCGCCCGCGGCGGCGCCCAGCCAGTAGTCCACACCGACCGCACGTGCCCGGCCGATCGCGGCCAGGCCACCGGACAGCCCCGACGACGAGGCCGTGCCGTACACGTCGGCGCGCAGTCCGCGCTCCTCGAAGGCGGAGAGCACGCCGTGCCCGTAGACCCCCTTGAGCATGCCGGAGGCGACCGCGATGCCGAGGCGCGCCCATGGCGCGCTCCCGCTCGTGGTTCCCGTGTCGGTCACGACCTGGCTCCCTTCTCGGGATGCGCCGTGCCGGCGCTCTCCGTGGGCCGACCCCTGAGGAGCTTGGCGTCTATCTCCGCGTTCAGAAAGTCCTTGAACCGCTGGTTGGGACCGGCGGGCCGATCCTCCGCCGTCTCGGGACGGAGAAGTACGTGATACGCGAGCGTCATGACGTCCTCCAGAAGGGAGTGCTGACATCAACACAGTAGCACGACCGTGCGTTTACTTTCTTGGTCCGACGCTGCGATCTTCCATAAATATGAGCGAACGGTCGTGCTAGTATTTTACTTCCTCAAAACGACCTGGAGACGCTTGCCATGGATCTCGTGACGTCGGCCGTCGACCCGGCCCCGAGCCCCGAAGGGCAGAAGCTGTTCGACCTCTTCCGCCGACCCCAAGGACGCTCTCGGCCACGGCCCGTGGAACGGGCCGCCATCGAGAGCGCGCGGACCGACGAGCTGACCGTCGGCGGCACGACGGTCGTCACCTACGCCTGGGGCGACGGTGAGCGTCCGGTGCTGCTGGTGCACGGCTGGGAGTCGCGCGCGTCGCGTTACGCCAAACTCGTCGCCCGGCTGGTCAAGGTCGGTTACAGCCCGGTGTCCTTCGACGCGGCGGGTCACGGGGAGTCCGGCGGTGACGGCACGACCCTCCTCGAATACTGCGCCGTCATCATGGAACTGCACCGCTCGCACGGAGACTTCGCGGCCGTCGTGGGCCACTCCTTCGGCGCCCTGGCCACCTTTCTGTCACTGCCGCAGGGGCTGCGCACGGAGCGGCTCGTAGCCATCAGCGCCGTACCCGACTTCGACTACCTGGTCGAATCGTTCTGCAGCAAGGCGGGAGTGGGGCCGCGGATGGAGGACGAGGTCCGCCACCGTCTGGAGCGTGAGCTCTACCCCGGTGAGGACATGTGGACACGATTCTCGGTCGTGCACCACGCCCCCCTCGTGAACGTCCCGCTCCTCCTGATCCATGACGAGAACGACGAGGCCGTCGGCGTGGAGCAGGCGGAGCGCATCGCCGGGGTCTTCGGTGACCGCGCGCGCCTGGTCACCACCCACAGGTTCGGACACCAGCGGATCCTCGGGTCCCCCCATGTCGTCGACGAGATCGTCCGGTTCGTCACCGGCGAGGAATCCACCGCCGCCCGCCGGCAGACAGAGGTGACAACACGATGAGCGGTCTTCTCGCGGGCAAGCGTGTCCTGGTGACGGGCGTCCTGATGGAATCCTCGATCGCCTTCCACACCGCCCGGCTCGCCCAGGAGCAGGGCGCCGAGGTGATCCTCACCGGTTACGGCCGGATCAGCCTCGTCGAGCGCATCGCCAAGCGACTGCCGGAGCCGGCTCCTGTCATCGAGCTCGACGTCCAGAACGAGGAACACCTGGAGAGCCTCGCCGACCGCGTCCGTGAGCTGGCGGGCAAGGACGCGCGCCTCGACGGCGTCGTGCACTCCATAGCCTTCGCCCCGCAGGACGCGCTGGGAGGCAACTTCCTGGCCACCGGCTGGGAGTCGGTGGCGACCGCCGTCGAGGTGTCCGCCTACTCCCTCAAGTCGCTCGCCATGGCGTGCCTGCCGCTCATGAAGGAGGACGGCGGGGCGATCGTGGGTCTCGACTTCGACGCGAGCACGGCCTGGCCCGGGTACGACTGGATGGGGGTGGCGAAAGCGGCGCTCGAGGCCACCTCGCGCTATGTCGCCCGTGATCTCGGGCCGCTCGGCATCCGCTGCAACCTGGTGGCCGCGGGACCGATCAAGACCATGGCGGCCCGGAACATACCGGGGTTCGAGACCTTCCGCGAGGTGTGGGAGACCCGTGCCCCCCTGGGCTGGGACCTCTCCGACCCCGAACCGGCGGCGCGCGGCGTCGTGACCCTGTTGTCCGACTGGTTCCCCCGGACCACGGGCGAGATCGTGCATGTCGACGGTGGTGTGCACGCGATCGGTGCGTGACGGAACGACGCGGGCGGCGGCCCGTCCGGATGACCGGGCCGCCGCTCCGGCCGTGGCCCGTGGTGGGGCGTCAGGCGGCGGCAGGCAACACCGACGTATCGGTGGCCACCGCGCGCAGGCGGGACAGCACGGCCTTGTCAGCCTTGTCGTAGCACGTGAAGTCGTTGTGCAGGACGGACTCGGCGTTCGCCATCTCCAGGAACGCCACGAGTTCGAAGACGAGCTGGGGGATGTCGGCGTCCTCCGCGAGCTCGCCCACCCGCTGGGCTTCCCGCGCGACCTGCTCCATGTAGGAGAGCCAGTTGGTGCGGGCGGCGGCGACCGTGTCGTGCACCTTTCCCTCGCGGGCGTCGTACTCGGCGGTGACCGAGTAGAAGAAGCAGCCGCCGGGGAAGACGCGTTCACGGGAGTACGTGAGCCACCCCGTGCACAGCCGCCACAGCCGGCCGATGCCCGGAGGCAGATCGCGAGCGGGCTGGACCACGTGCTCCAGATACACCGTGATCGCCGCGCGGATCGTGGCGAGCTGGAGATCCTCCTTGGACCCGAACAGCGCGAACACACCACTCTTGCTCAGGTTCAGCTCACTCGCGAGTTGCCCCATGGACAGCGCCGCGAGGCCCTCCACCGACGCGATCTCCACCGCACGGCCGAGGATCAGTTGACGGGTCTGGTTGCCGCGCGCGACCCGGCCGTCGGATTGTGTCCCTGCTACACCCATGTGCACCTACTCTCCGGAAGCCCGGCTTTCTCGACTCCACTGAGGTGGCAGAAATATAGCAAATGAGCGGACGGTCGTGCCCTAATCGGCCAGGGAAGCGGAACCGCCCAGTCCTTCACGGTCGTGCGCATCCCTCCCCCCGGCAGGACCGGGGCCCTCGGCGACGAAGTCCAGCACGGTGCGCACGACCTCCGCGTCGCCGAGGATACGACGGTGCCCGAGACCGTTCGTGACGACCAGCCGCGCCTGCTCACCGAAGGCCGCCGCGAGGCGACGGCCCTGTGTCACCTTGATCCGGGTGTCGTCCTCGTCGTGGATCACCAGCAGCGGTGCGCGCAGGCTCCCGGTGATGTCCGTGATCGAGTAGGGCACCTCTTCGAGAGGCATGTCGGGGAAGAGGTTCGTACGGATCTCGTCGTGCAGCCGCGCCTTGAGCCGGTCGCGCAGCTTGAGCTCGGCACAGAACTCCTCCACCAGGTAGTCGAAGTCGCAGACCCCGCTGATGGTGACGATCTTCTGCGCCTTCACCCCGTGCTTCAGCCCGTAGGACGACCCCAGCACCCCCATGGAATGGGCGATCAGACACTCGAACGTGCCGTACTGGTCGTGCAGCGCGGAAACGATGTCCCGGTAGTCCAGGATGGTGGTGCTGCGACCGCCCGCGCCACCGTGACCCGGCGCGTCGAAGGCGACGACACTGCGGCCGCTGTCGAGCAGCCCCGGAATGAAAGCGGACAACCGGGAGGCCCGTGACTGCCAGCCGTGCACCAGCAGCACGGGACGGCTGCCGTCACCCCAGCGGTAGGTCACCGCGCGCTTGCCGTCCCCCACGTCCACGTGGGAGACCTCGGCCTTCTCGAACAGCTCACGCTCGGAGGACCGCAGCTCGCTCCGCACGAGCGGCATGTGGAACAGGGCGAAAGTCCCCTTGCCCGCCAGACGCCCCGAGATCAGGGCGGCGGCGTTGAGGACGGCGCTCGCGACTGCCTCAACTGGTTTCATCTCTCGGGCTCCTCGGTAAGGCATCGGGATCCGCTATATTAGCACGATCGACCGTGCACTTTTGTGACGATTCCTATCGACGAGGAGATTCCATGCCGGCCACCATCTGGTTCGCCCCGTGGAAGTCCGGCCCTGCGGAGCACACCGGCGAGCCGGGCGGTGCGGCCGTCGTGAGCGTCACGGACTTCGCGCCGCACCGTCCGTGGACCTCGGTCGGCATCAACATCGCCGGCGCCGCCCTGCGGCACACCTGGGGCGACGTCGAGGGCGCGGTCGGCCTCTGGCTGTGGAGCGTCCCCGGCCTGTTGCGCTCCCGGTCGGGATCGGTCTCCGTATGGCGCGACGAGCGGCACCTGAGGGACTTCGTGGCACGACACGACCACGTACGGATCATGAACACCTACCGGAACCGCGGCGACCTGCGCTCGGCGACCTGGCAGACGGAGCACTTCGACAAGGACGCGACCCAGGAGACGGCGCGCTCCCTCATCGAGGAGTGGCGCGCACAGCCGGTCCGATAAGGGGGCTCCCGGGCGGGAATGCGCAGCGACCCCTGATCCGGGCGGTTGGCCGCACCCGCATGAGGTGCTGCCGGCGGAGCTGCGGGCCGTGGGTCCGCTGGACATGGACGACGCCGCGACCGACGTCTCGCACGTCCGGGCGCTCCGAGGGGGCTCACGCCGGACCTTCGCCCGGAAGGGCACCGCGCACGGCTCCCGGCCGGGGAAGACCCGCTGGGTTGCACTGCTCCGACTCGCCTGCCTGATGGGCCCGCAGAGGGTTCGGAGCCGGAGCTGGTTGACCGTCTGAGGTCTGCTGCGCACGTGTCAGCCGCCACCACGAGGCCAGGTCGCGTCAGTTCCCTCGCTGCTCGTGATTGGCCTTCCGGACCTGGCCGGGCAGGATGAAGGGGTCGACCAGCCAGCCCACTCCCAGGAGACCGACCGTGCACAGGTAGAGCACTCCGCGGCCGGTCCTTCCCAGGTAGAAGTAGTGCGCGCCGAACAGGCCCAGCAAGAGCCACCAGAGGTAGGCGATCCCGAGCGATGCCCGGCGGTGGCGTATCGGCGTGTCCGCAGGTGCCACTGCGGGCGTCTGCGCCCGCACCTCCGTCACCGCCCGAGGTGCGGCCAAGACGGTGGTGGCTGTGAATCGCGGCGGTTCGGCCTGCTCACCGCGTCGAGCCGGAAGCCGCTCCGCCCCTTCCACTCCCTGCACCTGTCGTGGCGTCGGCATCCGCACCTCAGGTGCCGCCCACGGCTGCGTCCGAGGCTGCGCCGGTGCCGCTACCGGCGCGGGCTCCGGGAGTACCGTTTCGTTCAGGCCGATGTGGCGGTGGAGCCGCTTGAGCCGGGCCGGGGCCCACCAGTTGGCGCGGCCCAGCAGCGTCATGACGGCGGGGACGAGGACGCAACGTACGACGGTGGCGTCGATGGCCACAGCCGTCGCCAGGCCGAACCCCAGTTGCTGGACCGAGCCCATGCGGCCGGTGATGAAACAGCCGAAGACGATGACCATCAGAAGCCCGGCAGAGGTGATGATCCGGCCCGAGTGCTGGAGGCCGCGCCGTACCGCGACGTCGGTGTCGAGGCCCTCGGCCACGTACTCCTTGATGCGGCCGAGCAGGAACACCTCGTAGTCCATCGAGAGGCCGAACGCGAAGGCGAGGACGCACACGACGGTGAAGGGACTGAAACCGTCGACGGTCAGCAGGCCGAGCGGATCGGCGAGGAAGCCGTGTTGGAAGACCAGGCTCATCAGGCCGAACGCCGCCCCGAGGGACAGGGTGTTCATGGCGACGGCGGTGAGGGGTACGACGACGGAGCCGGTCATCGCGAAGAGCAGGACGACCATGGCCAAGAGCGTGACCGCGATCGCCGGCGGAAGCCGGTCCTCGATCTGCTGGAGTACGTCGTCGAGGCCGGCCGCGTCGCCGGTGACCCACGACCGGCCACCGTCGGGGCGGTCGGCGCGGATCGTGTGGACCAGGCCCCGGGCCGTGGCGCCCTCGGGGTCGCCCGTGCTGTCGATGCCGACGGTCGCCAGCCCCGGGCCGGCCTTCTGCGCCGGGTAGACGCGGCTGACACCGGGCGTGTCCGTCCAGCGTCGCGCCCACGCGTCCAGGGCGGCGGCATCGGTCTTGGCGACGACCGTGACGGTCGGAACCGTCGGGAGGTCGAACCGCTCGGCGAGCTGATCGGAGACCCGTACGGACTCCAGAGTCCTGGGGAGCGCTCCGGTGTCGTTGAGGTGCATCGACATCGAGAGCGCGGGAAGGCTTGCGGCGCCCAGGGCCGCGGCCGTGACCAGCATGGTGGTCAGCGGACGGCGCTGCACGCGGCGAGCGAGCCCCGCGAAGACGCCTGTCTCGGCGGAGGCCGCACGCTTGTCCGGCCCCGGCGCTTCAGCCACCGCCGACGGCATACGGCGCCCAGCCCCACCACGCCGCGTCCGCACCTTCGCCGGCTTGATCCGGTTACGCGCGAAGCCGACCAGCGCCGCCGTCAGCGTCAGCGCCACCAGCATCGACGCCAGCGCGATCGCGACACCGGCCGCACCGAGCGCGGCCAACTCGGGGATGTCGAACATGAGAAGCCCGGTCAATGCCGCGGCCACCGTCAGGGCACTGAAGGCGATGGTGCGCCCCGCCGTCGCCCACGCGCGGCTCAACGCCGCTTCCGGCGGGAAACCGGCCCCCAGCTCCTCGCGGTAGCGGGCGACGAGCAGCAGCCCGTAGTCGATGGACAGGCCCATCCCGAGGAGCGTCACCACTGTTACCGCGTCCGAAGTGATCGACGTGAACCGGGTGATGAGCAGCAGAATCGTCATCGAGGACGCGATCGACACGACCGCCCCGAGCACCGGCAGTCCCGCCGCGATCACACCGCCGAAGATGAAGACCAGCACCACCAGCGTGACCGGCAGCGACAGCGACTCCGCACCGTTCAGGTCCTTGGACGCCTGCTCGGTGAACTGCTTCTCCATCACCGGTTCGCCACCGACGGTGACCCGGGCGCTGTCCTGGCCGCTGTCCACGAGGGTCGCGGCGAAACCGTGCAGGGTGTCGGTGAGCGCGTCGACCGCGGTGGCCTCCGCGTCGTCGTCCAGCTTGGACAAGGTGATCTGGACGAGCAGACCTGCCCCGTCCTTGGCCGTCAGCATCGTCCTCTCGGCCACGGGCAGCCCCGTGTCGTACGGGGTGACCACCGCGGCCACCCCGTCCACCCGCTTCAGCGCGACCGCGAGCGACCGTACGTCCTGCCGTACCGCCGGCGCCGCCGTATCGGCGCCGGCGACGACACCGATGACGACGCCGCCCTGATCGCTGCTCTTGTCGAGTACGGCGCCGGCCTGGACCGCCTCCATGGACGACGATCCACCGCCACCCGCGATTGCGCTGAACACGGGACCCGCACTCAGGACGCCCACGGCGACCGCAGCCGCCCAGATCAGCAGTACCTGCCAACGGTGCCGGAAGCACCAGTGCCCCATACGGGCGATACGACCTTCAGCCATGATGTTTTGACCGTCTCTCACTTGTTCGCGGCGCGACCGGCGGTCTGCTGATCTTGAGCCGGACAGTGCTGTAGATCTTGCTCCGGGCCGGGCCGACGGACCATGGGAGCACCAGCAGAAGGCGGGGTGGGGATATCCCCCCAGCCGCCTCCCCGGCCGGCCCCAGCGGGTGACCGAACTACGCGGCAGGAGCCTTCCCGGAGCAACCCGACTTCTGTGACCAGTTGAGGCGACGGCCGGACAGACGACGGACCTACGAAAGAACGGAGGACGCGATGTCGGTCGGTCTCGCGGGGTTCCGTGGCGTGGTGCTGAGTGGCGTACGTGGGTTCCCGGCCCGGTTTTCTCGTGGCCGTGAGGTCGTCCGCCGAGAACCCCGCGAAAGGGCGGGCGGCGGCTCTCGGGGCGCGGAGCGGTCTGTGCGTGCACATGCTGTCCGCCGCGCTGGGCCGTGCGTAATCGCCGCCCGCTCCCCCTGGTCCACGACGCGATCAAGTTCTGCGGGGCCGCCTGTCTCGTCTGTCCCGGCGTCCGGGCGATCCTCGCCGCCCGGCGCTCCGCCCGGCTCCGGAGAACAGCCGAGACGGCACGCAAGAGCGCGGCAGATCTTCTTCCTCGGCATCCTCGACGTGCTGATCGGGATCGTCCACTGGTTCGCCCTGATCCTCGCCGCCACACAGTTGCGCGCCCTGCCGGCCCGTCCGACCGTACGCCACCGCTGGGAGCTGACCACCGGATGGCTGTGCGTCGCCGTCGGCGTCGCGGTGGCCGCGTTCGCCTGGCCGGACGGGGTCAGGATGCGTTCGCCCCGGGTCCGATCGCTACTTCCGGTCGGCGGCGCAGAGTTCCTGGTCCATCAGGGTGCGTTGTGCATGTTCGGTCGAGAGGTCGGCCGCGCCGTCGCCGGTTGTCTCCAGTACGACGACGCGTCGGCCGTCGGCACTGATGCCGTCGCGGGTGGTGTAGCCGGGGAGGTCGCCTCCGTGACCGTAGTAGGCGCCGCCGCAGGACAACGAGATCCTCATCAGGCCCAGTCCGTAGCTCGCGTCAGGCCCCAGGACGTCCAGGTCAGGGGCCCGTACGGTCTTCTTCATCTCGGCCAGCTCCGCAGGGCGCAGCACCTTGCCTCCCAGGAGCGCGCTGTAGAACCTGGTCAGATCGGCGGTCGTGCTGATCATGTTTCCGGCGGCGTCGGCCGCGGAGGGGTTGAGGCTGGTGACGTCGATGGTGGGGCCGGTTTTGTAGAAGTTAGAGTAGCCGTGCAAGTGGGCGCCGGGGATGCGGGGGTCGGTCGTCGGGACGACGGTGTGGCTCAGGTGGAGGGGCTGGAGGATGCGCCGGGTTACTTCTTGCTGCCAGGTGTGTCCGGTGGCCTTCTCGATGATCATGCCCGCGAGAACGTAGTTGGTGTTGGAGTACTCCCAGCCGGCGCCTGGTGCGAAGTCCGGCTTGTGGCGCATCGCTATCGCGACGAGTTGCCCGGGTGTCCAGGTGGTGTGGCGGTCGGCCTGGTATCCGTCCACGCTGCTGACCTCGGGGAAGTCGCCCAGGTAGTCGAAGAGTCCGCTGGTGTGCTGCAGCAGCTGTCGTACGGTGATTTTCGTGCCGTCGTTACCGTTTCCGGAGACCACTGCGGGCAGCCAGTGGTCGACGGTGTCGTCCAGCGACAGGCGCCCCTCGCCGACGAGTTGCAGTATCACGGTGGCGACGTAGGTCTTGGTGGCGCTGCCGATCCGGAAACGGTCGTTGGGATTCACGGCGGTTCCGGTGGCTTTGTTGGCTGTGCCGGCGGTGGCGTAGCGGGTTCCGTGCGGCCCCGTCGACTGGGCCAGCACTCCGACCGACCCGGTCCGCAGGATCGTGTTCACGTTGTCCTGCAGTGTGTTGTGACTCGTCTTCGAGGCGACCACGATTCGGTTCGAGGCGTCCGCACGTGCCTGCTGCGTGGTACCGGCGGCCTGCGTCGCAAGCCCTACGCCGGTCAGTGAGGCCACCAGTGTCGCGGCGGCGATGCGGGAGATGGTCCTGGTGCTGCGCATCATGGGGAGCGAATTCCTTAAGCGGTGGGGGTATTCGGGTTCTGGAACCGCTGTTGCGGGGTGCTGATCACATTAGGAGCAAGTGATCGCGGCCCACCATGAGGTCTACGGGTCGGTCCTGGGTGGTGCTACCCCCCGGACGCGTGTGCGGCGGTCCCCACAACCGAGCTCGGACACGTCCGCATCACCCAGGTGCCGGGGATGCTGCTGATGGGTGTCACGGCCGGTGTGCTGCCGCTGCTTGCCTACGCCTACGGCAAGGGAGACCGGCGGCGCCTCTCGGCGGCGTTGCGCGGCTCCTTCCTCACGGTCGGCGGCGTCGCTCCGGTCTTCGCGGTGGGCCTGTTCGTCTTTCGCGAGCAGGTGTTCTCCGCGTTCTCCGCAGACCCGTCGGCTCTCGCCGTCGGCACCAAAATCCTCGCCGCCCAACTCCTGGGCATGATCGCGACCGGGTTCGCGAACCTGTTCACCTCGCTGTTCCAAGCGGCAGGCCGGGCGGTGGCCGCCACCGTGACGTCGGCGGCCCGGGGAATCGCCTTCGTCCCGATCGCGATCCTCAGCAACCAATGGTGGGGACTGGACGGGCTCATCTCGGCACTGCCGGCCTCCGAAGGGCTGGTGCTTCTCGTCGGCGTCGCCCTATGGCTCGCCTCCCGGCATGCCTGACACGGTGTACGAGACGGAGTCGTCCCCAACGTGCCGCTAGGGCGTGTCCGCAAAGTGGGGTCGTTCGCCCGAAGGGCGGGGCTCGCGGCGTCTGGTGCGTGCGATCGCAAGGCGGAGGACCGAGCGTGTACTGGATGTACTCGCTCGGTCCGACAACGCCGCGAGCGCGCGTGCCAGACGCCGCGAGCCAGACGCCACTTTGCGGACACGCCCTAGTGGAGGGGATGCGCGAGACGCCAGGGTCTTCGAGTTCGCGGGGTGCCCTGCCGCACGGCGGCATCCGGTGCCGTGACCCGGTCCCTGGTGGTGCGGAGCATGCGCGCGGCGGTGTCCGCCGTGTTGTGCCTGCTGCCGGCCGTCTGAGCACGTCCTGGCCACGGGGTATGACACCGGCGATGTGGGCGCAGGCCGCAGCGGTCGTGCCGGCCGGGCGAGAGCATCCCAGGTAGTCGGCGCTCACGGCGTCGCCGCTCGGCACACCGAAGCCGAAGATCACGGATGATCACCGGAGCCGACCCCGTCCGGGCGACCAGGGCAGCACTGCTCACGTCAGCCGGCCTCGGCGTCGCCGGCATATCGTTCGAGCCAGTCGACGATGCGCCGGTTGACGTCGAGGCGGTGCGAGGGCGGGCCGTCGAACGTGAACAGATGCGAACCGCCCGGGTAGAGCACCAGCCGGGTCGGCACGCCCTGCTCGCGCAGCGCGGTGTGCCACTGCTGGGCTTGGCCCACCGGGCAGCGAAGGTCCGCCGCGCCATGGACGATCAGCGTCGGCGTGCGTACCTGATCGACCCGTGTCAGCGGCGACATCGCGGCATAGCGGGCCGGGTCGGCCCACGCCGGCGCGTCGAGTTCGTAGGCGCTGATGAAGTGCCCCTCGTCCGACGTGCCGACCATGCTGGCCAGGTCGCTGACCAGTCCGCCGGCGACTGCCGCGGCGAAGCGGGTGTCGCGGCCGGTCAGGTAGCAGGTCATGAACCCGCCGTAGCTGTAGCCGGTCACGGCGAGTCGCTTCGGGTCGGCAATGCCCTCGGCCACGAGCGCGTCAAGCGGTTCGAGGAAGTCTTTCTCGTCGGCCAGCCCCCAGGCGCCGATCGTCGCGTTGTAGAACCGCTCGCCGTAGCCGTCGCTGCCGCGGGGGTTGAGCAGCAGGACCGACCAACCGCGGGCGACGAGATCCTGGTGGTAGAGGTGGACGTCGTCGGCGGCGGCGTTCCAGGCGTTGTGCGGGCCGCCGTGGATGTCCAGCAGCAGCGGCTGCCGCCCGCCCGAGGCGTCCGGCCTGCGCATCAGCCAGCCCTGGACCACGGCGCCGTCGGAGATCGTGAACTCCCGCTCCACCCGCCGATACATCCTCGAACCGGCCTGACGCGCGCCGTGGGAAGAACGGACCGCCTCGGCCGTCGAACGGATGTCAACGGTGACGATCTCGCCGAAGGAACCCGGACTGTTCACCACGAGCGCCGCCCTCGACCCGCGCGCTGACAGGCCCGACACGTTGCGGCCCTCCCCGCCCAGGATCAGTCGGGGCTTGCCGCCGCCGACGCCCACGGCATACAGGTGGGAGCAGCCGCGATCCCGGACACAGAACAGCACCGTGCGCCCGGCGTCGGTCAAAACCGGCAGCGCCCCCGGGTAGGCCGGGGCGCCCGGCATGACGTTACGGTCCAGCGGCGCGGCCAGGTCGATCACTTCGTCGATGTCGTCGGCAGGTTCACCTGCGCGGAGTGGGACGCGCAGCAGCCCGGCATGACCTACCGGCGCGCCGCGATGGCCGACGACCAGCAGCGCCTTGCCATCCGCCGTCCAGATGAGCGGGCCGGCCACCGAGTCGGCCGGCCCGACCGCGACCGGCGTGGCGTTCGCCACGCCCAGGTCCAGTACGTGGGCGGGGGTGCGCAGCGTCACGTCGCGGTCCGGGGCCATGCCGGCGGCGAAGGCCAGCCTTGTCCCGTCCGGTGACCAGGCCGGCTCGCCCGCGTTCCAGTCCCCATCGGTCACCTGACGGCATTGTCGCGTACCGAGATCGAGCACGTGGACGTGTCGGCGGATCGAGCGCACCAGGCCGGTGCCGTCGGATTGGTAGTCCAACCGGTCGGCGACCACCGGAGCTGTGCCTTGTCCGGCCGCTGTTGCATCGTCCTCACCTGTTCCGGCGGCCTGGACCGGGTGGGTCGTTCCGACGGGGCCGGTGATGTCGACGGGGGCGGTGAAGGCGAGTTGTGTGCCGGTCGGACTCCACTGCGGCGCGCCGGCCCCGAGTGGGAGCTTCGTGAGCTGCTCGGGTTCGCCGCCGTCGGTGGGCAGCAGCCACAACTGCCCCGGGTCGTCGGCTTGTGCGCGTACGAAAACCAACCGGGTTCCGTCCGGGGACCACTGGGGCGAGGTGTCGTCGGGGCCGCGGGTGAGTTGCCGCGCCGCACCGTCGACCGCCCCGACGAGCCAGAGCCGGCGAATCGTCCGGTCGTTGTCGACGTCGGCCGACCGCACCACGTAGGCGGTCTGCGTGCCGTCCGGCGACAGCGCCGGCTGTTCGGGAACCTCGATGCCGGTGAGATCGGCGATGCCGAGCTGCCCCCGGCTTACGCCTGCGGCCACGGCCCGCTCCTCCTCGTCCAAGGTGCCGTCATGGGTGGTGTCCTTCAGTAGGGGTGCGGTCAGGACGGGCCTGGGAGGGAGACGTCCTCGCGGTCGCTCCTGCCAGGTCGGCGGCGAAATGGCAGGCCGCCCGGTTGCTGTGCCGGCTGGTGGGTTCGACGGTGCGGCAGATGTCGCGGTCGGGACGGGTGAGCGGCCCGATCGGGCACCGTGGGTGGTAGCGGCAGCCTGCGGGCGGGTGGTGCGGGTCGGCCGGTTCGGCCTGGGCGGCCTCGACCACTGCGGGGTCCTGGTGGTCACCGGGCAGTGGGCCGAGCACCGACAGGCCGGTGTGGCCGGGGTCGGGCAGCGCGGCCAACAGGTCGCGGGTGTAGGGGTGCTGGGGCTCGTTCAGGACGTCGGCGGTCGGGCCGTGCTCGACTATCCGGCCCAGGTACATGACGGCGATGCTCGTCGCGACATAGCGCACCACAGCCAGGTTGTGCGAGATGAACAGCATCGAGGTCCCCGTCTCGCGCTGCAGGTCGCGTACGAGGTTGAGCACGGCGCCCTGCACCGAGACGTCGAGCGCGGAGGTGATCTCGTCGGCGATCACGACCTCGGGGGCAGCGCCCAGCGCGCGAGCCAGGGCCACTCGCTGACGCTGCCCCCCGGACAGTTGTGCGGGATAGTCGTGGGCGCGAGCGGCTTCCAACCCGACCATGTCAAGTAGTCGGGCTGTCTCGCGGCACCGGTCCACCGGCTGGCCGCCGGGTCGGCGCCGGGGGACGGTCTCGGCGATGGTCGCCCCGACGGTCATGCGCGGGTCGAGCGACGAGTAGGGATCCTGGAAGATCATCTGCACGGGCCGACGGCCGCCGCCGCGGTGGTGCACCGGTCGGCCGTCGAGCAGTATCCGGCCGCTGTGCAACGGGGTCAGGCCGACCGCGCCTCTGGCCAGGGTGGACTTGCCCGAGCCGGACTCCCCGACCAGGCCGACGACCTGGCTGTCCGGGATGGTCAGGCTCACCCGGTCCACCGCGGTCACCCCACGCCGGGCCTGGCCGTAGCGGATGGTGACGTCCTCGAAGCGGAGTTCGCTCATGCCCGGTCTCCTGCCGTGTTGGCGGCGCGCCGACGGTCGGGTCGCTCGTCGCCGTTCCCGCTCGGGATCGGTTCCCCGGCGTGCCAGCAGGCCACCCGCCGGCCCGCCTCGTCGGTATCCAGGGGCGGGTCGGCCTCGGTGCAGTGTGCGTCGGCCAGCGGGCAGCGCGGCGCGAACGCGCACCCCTGCGGCACATCGGTCGGTAGTACGGGGCGGCCGGGAATCACCATGAGCGGCCGGTTCAGGTCGGTGTGCATGTCCGGAACGGCCGCGACAAGGGCACGCGTATAGGGGTGGCGGGCGGCGGTGGTCAGTTCGGCGGCGGGCAGGTCCTCCACGATCCGGCCGGCGTACATGACCATGATTCGGTCGCACAGCTGGCTGACGACAGTGATGTCGTGGCTGATGAACACGATGGCGGTGTCCTGCGCTGCGCGTACGGATTGCAGCAACTCCAGTACCTGGCGTTGCACCGTGACGTCGAGTGCGGTCGTCGGTTCGTCGGCGACGATCAGAGCCGGCCGACCGGTCAACCCCATGCCGATCATCGCGCGCTGGCGCATGCCGCCGGAGAACTCGTGGGGGTATTGCCGCGCGCGTCGTTCGGCGGCGGGCACCCGCACCGCCCGCAACATGTCCACAGCTCGGGCACTCGCTTGGCGTCTGGTCATGCCGTGGTGGTGGCGGGCGGCCTCGGCCAACTGCGGCCCGATCCGCTGGGTCGGGTTGAAGGAACTCGTCGGGTCCTGGAACACCATGCCCAGGGAGGTGCCCAGCAGGTGGCGGTGCGCGCGGACCGTGCCGGTGAGCAGGTCTGCACCCAGGAACCGCAGCCGTTCAGCGTCGACCCGGCCGGGTTCTTCGATGAGCCGGGTGACGGCAAGTGCGGTCAGAGACTTGCCGGAGCCTGATTCCCCGACCACTCCGACAGCCTCCCCGCGGTGCACGGTGAAGCTCACCCCCCGGACCGGGCGTACCGGCCCCTGACTGCCGCCGAAGGTCACCGACAGGTCGTGGACGTCGAGCACGACGTCGGGAGTGACCGGTACCGGCTGTGTCGCCGGGTGGGGCCGCCCGGGCTTCTGTCGGACCGACGGAATGCGGCTGATCGTCGTGTTCAGCCCCATCCCCTTGGCCACTGCCTCGCCGAACAGGTTGAACGCGAGCCCGGCGACGATGACCGCGATGCCGGGGGCCAGCGCCGCGACGGGTTGTGAGTAGATGCCGGTGAGCCCGTCGTTGAGCAGCTTGCCCCAGTCGTAGTGCGGGTCCTGCACGCCGAGGCCGAGGAACGACAGGCTGGCGAAGGACAGCAGCGCGCTGCCGGCCCCGATGGTCGCGTTCACGATCAACGGTTCGGCGATGTTGGGCAGGACGTGCCGATACAACACGCGTAGCCGGCCCACACCGGCCACGCGGGCGGCGGCCACGAAGTCCTGTTCGCTGACGCCGGCCACCAGCGTCTGGACCAGCCGGGCGAACCACGGTGCCCCGGCGAAGCCGATCGCCAGGACCGCCCCTTTCATGCCGACGCCGAAGATCACGGCGAAGAACAGCGCCAGCAGCAGCGCCGGGAACGCGACGGCAAGGTTCACCACGGCTGCGAACAGGCCCGCCGTGCGGCGCCCGGCCAGGCTCGGTGCCGCGCCGAGGGCCAGGCCGACCAGGACCGCTATCGCCGTCGCCAGGACGGCCAGCTCGACGGAGAGCCGGGTGGCGACCAGCACCCGGAAGAACAGGTCGCGCCCCAGGTTGTCGGTGCCCACCCAGTGTGCGGAGGACGGGCCTTGCAGGATGTTGTTGGTGTCGATCGCGTTCGCCCGGTGCGACCACACGATCGGGGCGATGATCGCGAGAACGAGCACTGCGGCCAACAACAGGCCCGCACCGGCGGCGACGGGCGTGCGCAGCACGGTCAGCCAGCGCGAGGAGGCATCGCTGCGCGGGCGGCGGAGCCGGCCGGCGGGGGCACTGATCGTGGGGGTCGCAGCCATCGGTCAGCTCTCCCGGATTGTCGAGCGCGGGTCGAGCAGCGCCAGCGCCACATCGACGGCCAGGTTCACGGCGAGGACGCCGATGCCGTACGCAAGCACGATCGCTTGTACGACCGGGTAGTCCTTGGCCAGGATGGAGTGAACGATCTCGCTGCCCAGCCCGGGCCAGGCGAAGACGTTCTCGACCAGCACCGTGCCGGCGACGAGGGCGCCGAGCAGCAGTCCGGCCAGGGTGAGCACGGCGGTGAGCGCGTTCGGGAGGGCGTGTCGGAGGTAGATGGTGAACGCGGGCAGACGCTTGGCCCGCGCCGTGCGTACGAAGTCGGCCTGCAGCACCCGGACCATCTCCACCCGGAGGATCCGCGACAGGATCGCCGCGGGACCGATCGCGAGCGAGAGCACCGGCAAGATGAACGAGTCGACGCCGGACTTGCCGGCGACGGGCAGCCAGCCCAGCCGGACACCGAAAACGTAGACGAGCAGGACGCCGAGCAGGAAATCCGGGATGGCTCCCAGCACGACGCTGGTCGAGGTGAACGCCAGCTCGGTGCGGCGAGAACGGACGCCGCGAGTCAGTACGCCTATCACCACTCCGAGCGGCACAGCCACTGCGACAGCGACCAGAAAAGCCAGCACCGCAAGCTCCAGCGTGGCCGGTATCCGCGTATTGATCACCTCGGAGACGGGCATCTGCAAGGTGATCGACGTGCCGAGGTCGCCGGTGAACACACCGCGCAGGTAGTGCGTGTACTGCAGCCACAACGAATCGTTCAAACCCAGCGCCTGGCGCCGCGCACTCACGAGGGCGGCCGGGGCTGTCGGGCCGAGCGCCGCCCGCACCGGATCGCCCGGGATCAGATGAATGATCAGGAACGACGCGGTGATCAGCAGCCACAGCGAGGCGACCAGCCGGCCGGCGCGGCGCGCCGCGAACCTGACCCACGGGTTGTTTATGACGCCCGAGACCGCTCGCGGTGATACCGCGGTGACGTTGACTGCCACGTGTTCCTCTCCGACTCCTCGGTCTTCGCTGTCCGGCGGGCGGTGCGCGCTTGCGGTGTCAGCGGGCGAGCATGCGGATACTGGTGGGGATCAGCGACAGGCTCTGGCCGAACCTGGCCCCGCTGCCGAAGGTTTTGACGATCTGGTTGGCGAAGGGGATGACATCGGCGGCGCTGACCACGTTCGCCTCCGCCTTGAGCCAGTTGGCGCAGCCCGCGGTACCGGAGACAGCCGACGCCTTCGTGACGGCCGAGCTGTAGGCGGCGTTGGTGATGCCGGCGAAGTTGTTGCCGTTCGGTGGAGTGGGGCCGGAGAGGAAAGGCACGAGCTGATCAGGGCTGCTGACCCCCACCGGCTCCCAGGCGATGTCCCAGTCGCCGGTGCTGAACAGGGTGGTGCCGATCGCGGTCGAGTCCTGCGGTTTCGCGGTGACCTTCACCCCGAGCCGCTTCCACACGGAGACCGCGAGTTCGGCGGCGGCCGACCCGGCGGAGCCCGCTGCGGTGTCGTAGACGAAGGTGAGTGACAGGCTTTTTCCGTCCTTCGACCGGACGCCGCCGGAACCCTTCGTCCATCCGGCTTGATCCAGCAACTGCCCGGCCTTGGCAAGGTCATGGGCCGGGAGTGCGTCCCGGACCGAGTGCCCGGGACAGGCGACCGGCGGGCTCGCCGCGAGCGTCGTCGCCGGTGCGCCGGTTCCCGCGGTGAGGACCTTCTGGAGTTGGGCCAGATCCAGCGCCTGGGTCAACGCGAGCCGGACCGACCGGTCGGCGGCTTCGTGGCCCTTGGACTGGTTGAACCACATTTCGCCGATGAGGTTCGTCCGGTCGCTGGAGAACAGATGGGCCGCGCTCAGTCGTTGGGCGTCCGCGCCGTAGATCGTCGCCGCGTTCAGCCCTCCGGACAGCAGCAGGTTCGCGGCGGTGGTCACGTTCGGGATGATCTTGAAGACGACCTTGGCCGGTAGCCCCCGGGTCGCGGTGCCGGCGCCGCCGGGACCCCAGGTGTAGCCGCTGCGTTTGGTGTAGGCGTACTGATCGCCGGGCGAGGCTTGGCTGAGCTGGTACGGCCCTGTGCCCTCGGTTCGGTGAGCGAGCGTGGCGCGGTCTTTCATGCCCGCCGCGCAGACCATCGGGAGGTTGGCCAGTCCGTTGAGCAGGAACGGCGAAGCGGTGGGCGTGGTCAAGGTGACCGTTGCCGCGCCGGCGTCGGCCGTGGCGTGCGAACCGGTGGGCAAGTAGAGCCCGAGGAACGGGCTCTTGGACTTCGGGTCGGCGACGTAGTTGATGTTCGACGCGGCGTCGGCGGCGGTGAAGGCGGAGCCGTCGGAGCAGGTGATCGCCTTGTGCAGGGTCAGCACTGCCTGGTTCCCGGTCACTTTCCAGCTGCGCGCGAGGCCGGAGACGATCGTACCGGTGGTGGTCTCGTTGACCAGAGGGTCGTAGGCGAACGGGCTGATCTCAGTCACGTTGCCGGTGAGTGATCCCTGCGGGTCGAGGTTGCCGGGATCGGCTGCCAACGCCGCGGTGAATGTTGCGCCGTCGACCGGCTTCGCGCTTGAGGAGGAACGGTTCTTGGTGCTGCTGCTGCATCCCGTCAGGACGAGTGCGCCGATACACACGCCGGCGACCGCTGCAATCAGTTTCATGCCGCTCTCCCGTTCGTTGATTGCGTGAGGTGGAGGCGTGTCGCCGCCAGTTGCTGGTGGTACGTGTCGATGCTGCGCAGCTTGATCGATTCGTAGCCGCGGATGCCGTCGGGCAGGTTCGCGAGCTGGACGACGAGGTCAGCGTTGCCCGGTCCAAGATGGGTCAGGGCCGCCTCGATGACGTCGCGGTACTCGGTGACGAGTCCGCGCTCGACCCGTCTGACCTCGGTGTGGCCGAAGGGGTCCAGCCACTTTCCGCGCAGCCGGCGCAAGGTGACGAGGGCGCGGAAAGCGGGGGTGAACCAGGCGCCGAGGCTGAGCTTGTGACGCAGACCGAGCGCCCGCAGCAGCGGCGGGTGCAGCCGGTAGGCGACGGCGATGTCCGGGCCGAACTGGGCCGCGAGTGCCTCACGGACATCCGGCGCGAGACTGAGCCGGGCGATCTCGTATTCGTCCTTGTAGGCCATCAGCTTGTGCAGATGTCGGGCGACTGCCTCGGCGACAAGGGTGGATCCCGGTGTGTGCTCGGCCTCGGCTCGTCGGACCCGCTCGACGAACTCCGCGTAGGTCCGGGCGTAGCCGGGGCTCTGGTACGCGACCAGATCCGGAACTCGGACAGTGATCAGCCGCGACAGCTCGCTTGCCGGCGGCGCGGCGACGAGCCGCACCAGCGTTTGTGCCGAGGGCGTGAGCGGCGGCGCGGCGAGGGTGTCGGTGGGGAGCAGTCCGGCTGCGACCCCGAAGGCGCGGGGGTCGCTGATGAGCTGGCGCCCGCGCCGGAACGCCTGGATGTTTGTCTCGACCTGGGCGTCGTTGAGTTCGATGGCCTGCTCGATCGCCTCGGCCGGGATCGGGAGGAGCCCGGACTGGTAGGCCGCGCCCACCAGCAGCAGATTGGCGAACTGGTCGTGCCCGAACAGGGCAACGGAGACGGCACGGGCGTCGAAGAAGACGTTCCTCGTGGCGTCGGTGCGCGCGCTGATGAGGTCGGTGAGCCCGGGGACCTCGGGGAAGGTCGCGGTGACGTCGGCGACCATCGTGCCGGTCGGAACCTTCGCGGTGGCCACGACGGCGACGGTCCGGTCGGGGTCGGTCGCACTCAGATGCGCGGGGTCTGCGGCGACGAGCAGGTCGGCGCCCAGATAAAGGTCGACCTCGCCGACGGCGGCCTTGTTCGCACCTTGCGGCTCGGCGCGGCTGACCTTGATGTCGGACACGACCGCGCCGCCTTTCTGGGCCAGCCCGGTCTGGTCGAGTGACTGGACGTGCAGGCCGGCTGCCGTGGCTGCGGCGCTCAGGATCTGGGAGGCGGTGACCACGCCGGAGCCTCCGATGCCCAGAATCCGGGTGGTGTGCTGCCCCTTCGCGGGCAGTGGTGATCCCGGCGGGGCCGGCAGCGACGCCTGATCCACCCCGGACTCCGCCCGGGTATCTCGCCGGGCGGACGGCGTGGTGGTCGTAGTGGTGGCGCGTCGGGCCGATCGGGCCGGGCGTGGGGTGATGGTCATGAACGACGGACAGTCGCCCTTGAGACAGGAGAAGTCCTTGTTGCAGGAGGACTGGTCGATCCGGGTCTTGCGGCCGAACTGGGTGTCCACCGGCTGGACCGACAGGCAGTTGGACTGGACCCCACAGTCGCCGCAGCCCTCGCAGATCCGTTCGTTGATCAAGACCCGTTGCGCCGGGTCCGGGGCGAGGCCCCGCTTGCGTTTGCGGCGGAGCTCGGTCGCGCACTCCTGGTCGTGGATGAGCATGGTGACGCCGCCGATCGCGGCAAGCGTCTCCTGCGCCTGCACCAGCCGGTCGCGGTGCCACACCTCGACGCCGCGCGGCAGCGCCCGGCGCTGCCGGCTCAGGCGACGGTAGGAACGGGGGTTGTCGGTGGTGATGATGATCTTCTTGACGCCCTCGGCGGTCATGGAGTGCGCGATCTCGGCGACGCTCATCTGTCCTTGGGCTTGCTGACCGCCGGTCATGGCGACGGCGGAGTTGTACAGCAGCTTGTAGGTGATGTGCGCGCCGGCGGCGACGGCGGCGCGTACGGCGAGGCTGCCGGAGTGGTGGAAGGTGCCGTCGCCGATGTTCTGCAGCAGGTGGGTGCGGTCGAGGAACGGTGCCATGCCCAGCCATTGGGCGCCTTCGCCGCCCATCTGGGTCAGGCCGGTAATCTCCCCGACGAGGCCGGGGTCCATGAGCAGTGCCAGCCCGTGGCAGCCGATGCCGGCGCCGACCAGGGACCCGGCCGGCGTCTTGGTGGAGCTGTTGTGCGGGCATCCTGAGCAGAAATAGGGGGTACGGACGGCCAACGGCAGCAAGGTCCGGGGCGTGCGCGGACGGTTGCCGTCGCGCCACGCGGCGACGCTGGGCGCGTCGAGGTGGGCGAGGATGCGGTCGGCGAGCGCGGCAGCGATCGACTCGGGGCCGAGTTCGCCGTGGGCCGGCAGCAGCGCACTGCCGTCGGGCGCCTGTTTACCGGTTACCCGCGGGGGGTCGGGCTGGTTGTAGAGCAGCTCTTTGACCGCGGTCTCAAGGAAGGGCCGCTTCTCCTCAACGACAATGATCTCGGTCAGCCCGGAGGCGAACCGCGCGACGATGTCGGGTTCGAGCGGCCAGATCATGCCCAGGTGCAGAAGGCGGATACCGCGCCGGGAAAGCTCGTCGGCGTCCAGGCCGAGCATGCGCAGGCTTTGGCGGAGGTCGGCGTAGGACTTGCCGGCCGCGATGATCCCGATCCGGGCGTCGCCGGTAGCACCGGTGACGGTGTTGAGGGCATTGAGCCGGGCGTAGCGGCAGGCGAGTTCGAGGCGGGGCCCGTTGCGGCTGCGTTCGAGTTCCAGCAGGGCGGGTCCGGCCAGTTTCGCGGTGACGGTGTGGGTGAAGGGCACGCCGTCGATCTCGAAACCCGGGGCTGTGCGGGTCAGCCGGTCCGGGTCGACCTGAACGGCGCCGGCGCCGTCGGCGACGTTGGTGACAATCTTCAACGCCGCCCACAGGCCGCTGGCGCGGGACAGCGCGACGGCGTGCAGGCCGAAGTCGAGGACCTCCTGCGGGCCGGTCGGGTACAGGGTGGGGATGCCCAGGTCTGCGAGCAGCATCTCGGACGCCCCGGGCACGGTCGAGGACTTGGCGGTCGGGTCGTCGCCGACGAGGGCCACCGCGCCGCCGGCGCGGTGGGTGCCGCACAGGTTGGCGTGCCGCAGCGCATCGGCGGCACGGTCCGCGCCGGGTGACTTGCCGTACCAGAACCCGGTCACGCCCTCGACTCGCTTGTCGCCGCGGGTCGAGGCGAGCTGGGTGCCCTCGACGGCGGTCGCGGCCAGCTCTTCGTTGACAGCCGGGCGGAAGACGATGTCGTGCTCGTCGAGCAGTCCGGCGTGTTTGCCGAGTTCGAGGTCGTAGCCGCCGAGCGGGGAACCCTCGTAGCCGGAGATGTAGAGCGCGCCGCGGTGATCCGCGCGCGTGTCGGCGCGGCGTACGTCCAGCGCCAGCCGAGTCAGGGCCTGCACACCGCTGAGGTGGACGGTGCCCGATTCGGCGAGGTACCGGTCCGCGAGGGAGCGCTGGTCGGCTGAGCCGCTACGCGTTGACCGGGAAGGGCGGCGGGGCTGCGCGGCGGGCGCCGCCGCGGGGGAAGGTGGCTCGTGACCGGTCATGACGGCGGGCCTGCCGCGCGTCGGGCAGCCTGGTCGCCGACCCGCAGGTAGTCGGTTCCGTCGGCCAGCCGGTAGTACACGACCGGCAGCCATCCCGGTCGGCCCGGGACCCGGGTGAGGTACGACTCCGGGGCGAACGGGACGAGGGGGGCCTCGAGCCGGTCGGTGCCCAGTGACGTGGCCAGGACACCGCTCGGCCGTGCGATCAGAACCAGCTCGCCGCCACGATCGTGTACGTCAAAGCTCATCAGCGCGCGATCGTAGGTGCCGACGATGTCGGCAGATCCTTGAGGTATCGGCTGCGTCGGCGGTTGCAGCGGCGCCGGCATGGTGACACCCGCGTGTTCGGCGAGCAGTTCGCCGAATAGGTCCTCGTAGAGCTGGTGGGAGTCGTTGCCGTTGGTGAGGAGCGCGACAGCCACCGGCACCGCGCCGGGCACGACGCACAGGTACGCGGTCTGGCCCAGCGTCTGCCCGTCGTGGCCGAACACCGGTCGGCCCCAGTCGTTCAACATCCAGCCCAGGCCCACGTGCGATCCGGTCGTCCAGGGTTCGAGCAGCGATGCCTGGGGCTCTCGCATAGCCCGTGCGGCCTCGGCCGACAAGACGCGTGCCCCGGACGGGCCGACGCCGTCGGCGAGGTGCATGCGGGCGAAGGTGATCAGGTCTGTCGCACGTGCGTGGATCAGGCCGGCTGGTCCGATCGCACGCGGCAGCCCCCACTGGTCGGTGACCTCGGCGCCGAAGTGCCCGACCGCGCTGCCCCACAGCAATGCCTGCTCAGGGAGGGTTCCTGCCCTGCTGAGGCCGAGCGGGTCGAGCAGGCGTTCGCGGAGCACCGCGTCCCAGGTGTCGCCGCGCAGGACTTCCACCAGGCGCCCCAGCACCACGAATCCGGAGTTGCTGTAGCTCTGGGTCTCGCCCAGGGGGTGGCTTGCGGGCAGGTCGGCCATCTGGGTGACGTAGCGGGCGACAGCATCGTCGCCGCGGCCGGTGTCGGCGAAGAAGTCTCCAGCGATGCCGCTGGTGTGGTTGAGCAGATGACGGGTGGTCACCCCCGTGGTGATCTGCTCGTCGCGTACACGAAAGTCGGGCAGGTAGGTGCTGACCGGAGCGTCGAGGTCCAGGCGGCCTTCGTCGACGAGTTGCATGGCCAGGGTGGCGGTCCAGACTTTGGTGATGCTGCCGATCTGGAACACACTGTCGCTGGTGACAGGTGCGCCGGTGCGCAGGTTCAGCACGCCGGTCGCGGTCAGCGTCGTGTCTTCGCCGACGGCAAGGGCGAGGCTGGCTCCGACGACGTGGTGGCGGTCGGTCAGGACGGTAAGGCGCTTGTGCAGCGCGGCGGCATCCATCATGACGCCGGGACGAAGATGCCGACCTGGTCGACGACGATGCGGGCCACGGCCTCGTCCGGGCCCAGCTCGGCGGTGATATCGATGCCCGGCAGGGTCGGACAGCGGAAGGAGGTGCCGCCGCTGGGGGTCAGGACCAGATCTCCGAGGATGCTGGAGGTGGCGGCAAGCTCGTCGCCGCGGCGATGGATGACCAGTGTGGTGGGGCCCATCTCGTACGTGCCCGCCATCGCCTCCAGCAGTGTCACCGCTACCGGCCCGGGGCGGCGGACGAAGACGGCCGGGGCGACCGCCGGTTCGAGCGTGGCGGCCAGGCCGGTGATCTCGCCGTTCGTGTCCTGGGTGAAGACCAGCGGGCAGAGGCTCTCGTCCGCGACGAACTCCAGGTCCCACGCGTCGTGGCCTCGATGGATGAGCCGGATCCGATCTGCGGGCACGTCATGGAAGTCGGGAACGAGCCGGTCGCCCTCGACGCGCACAGTCAGCTCACCGTAGGCCGGGTGGAGGTAGGTGCCGGCGAACTCGGCAAGGGCACGGGTGACGGGCGCGCCGGACGCGCGCGCCTCGCGATGGGCGCGGGCATCGTCGTGACCGGCGCTGAGCGCGGTCTGAAGCTGATGGATTCGTTCGCCCCAGCCCACGTCGGTGTCGCCGTGGAGCTGATCGATGATCGCGTACATCAGCGGCAGCCGGAGGTAACTGCTGTCCATATTGGTCAGGACAGCGATGCCGATCCCGGACCCGGGAACGAGACAGACATCGGAGGAAAAGCCGACGATGTTGCCGCCGTGATGGACGATCCGGCGACCGCGGTAGCTCTCCACCTGACAGCCCAGGCCATATCCGACGGAGGTGATCTCGTCGAACATCTCGATACTGATGCCGCCGAGCATGGCCGGTCGATGCAATTGGTCCACGGCCGCGGCGGTCAGCACATCGGGGCGCTGGCCCAGGCGGGCCAGGAGCCACTGGGCCAGGTCGGCGACGGTGGACACCAGACCGCCCGCCGGGCCGGCCTTCTCCGCGGTCGCCTGCGCGGGTAGCGCCTGTCGGACGAAGCCTTCTTCGGCGGCCTTGTAGGGGTGGGCGAGCTGCCTGATGCCCGGATCCTGCACCGAGAAGACCGTGCTGCTCATCTCCAACGGTGCCAACAAGCGAGCGGTGACTGTGTCCCGCCACGAGGTGCCGGTCACAGCTTCGACGAGATGCCCAGCGGCTATGTAGCCCAGGTTGTTGTAGTCCCATTCGGTCCGCAACGGCCGCGACAACGGCAAATGCCGTAGCCGGCGAGTGATCTCCTCCAGCGACATCGGATTGTCGCCGAACCAGACCAGGTCGTGGCGGGGCAGACCGGTACGGTGGCTCAGCAGGTCCCGCGGCGTGACCAGTTCCGTAGCGTGCCGATGGTGCATCTCGAACCAGGGCAGCACCTCGCGGACCGGGCCGTCGAGGTCGAGCAGCCCCTCGTCGGCGAGCAGGCAGACGGTGGCCGCGGTGAACGCCTTGGTGTCGGAGGCCAGCGGGAAGTGTGTGTCGGCGGTGACCGGTTCACCGGTGTCGAGGTCGGCGTGGCCGAATCCTTCGCACAACGTCACGGTGTTGTCCTGGACCACCGCGACGGCCACGCCCGGGACGGCGAATCGGTCCTGCTCGGCGACGATGAGCGCACGAATCGTGTCGATATCGCCCATCAGCGTGCCGTACCGGGGCGCCGGCAGCCGAGGTGGCAGCGGGTAACGTAGTCGGTCATGCGGACACGCTAGAGCCACCTTCACACCGCCGTCTTAGTGCCGAAGCGCAAACTCAGTACTGAAGTTTGGTGGCGAGGCACCACGCCAGGCCGTGCCGGTCGCGAGAGTGTGCCGGGAGGAAAGGAGGTGGCGTTGTGCCGTTGGTGCATGATCTTGTGACTCGCCTCGGCTCCGACCTGATCAGCGCGCCTGTTGCCCCCGCCGGTCTCGCCGTCGAGTTCACCTCAGTGGTGATCTACGACCCTCTGGAGGAGCCGGCCTTCCATGCCGGTGAACTCGTGCTCGCCGTCGGCGTGAGCCCGGCCTCCGCACTGGCCCTCAAGCTGACGGCGGCCCGGCCCACCGCGCTGCTCCTCCGTCATGACGGCCCGCTGGGACAGGCCCTGCTGGCCGAGGCGCTCAGCGCGGACGTGGCACTTCTCGTGGTGCCGAGCCGGTGCAGCTGGTCGAGCGTGCACGCCATCGCGACGTCGCTGCCCGCACAGGTCCCGACCGGCCGGAGCGGATCCATGACAGGACCGGCCTCCGGCTCCGTGACCGGCTCCGAGGTGATCAGCGACCTGTTCTCAGCGGCCGGTGCGCTCGCCGACGCTCTCGGCGCGCCGATCACCGTCGAGGACAATCAATCGCGGCTGCTCGCCTACTCCGCCCTGCAGGGTGAGGTGGACGTAGCCCGGGCCGCGACGATCCTCGGTCACCAGGTTCCGGACACGTTCCGCGACCACGTACGCCGACTCGGTGTCGGCAAGCGCATGCTGACCGAAACCGAGCCCTTCTTCTTGGCTTCGTCCCTTCCGGAGATCAACTCCCGCACCGTGGTCCCGCTGCGCGCGCACGACGAAGTACTCGGCTCGATCTGGGCCGTCACCGACACCCCCCTCGATGCCCGCCGCACCGCGACTCTGGCCGAGGCGGCCCGCTCCATCGCCGTCCGGTTGGCCCACCACCGGCTCGTCACCGATCTCCAACGTCAGCAGCAGGCCGCGACGATGACGCTGCTGCTGCGCGGGGATACAGCGGCGGTCGAGGCCGGGCGCCGGATCGGCATGCGCAGCGCCGCCTACCGGTTGGCCGCCGTCGCTGTCACCCGGCTCGACGGGTCCAGCAGCGAGGCGCTGCTGGACCGTTGCGCGAGCGCGCTCGTTCGGCAGCTCGCACTCACCCCCACCGTCAGCGCGACCGCGCGCATCCACGACGTGGTCTACGCGGTGATCCCAGGACCCGCGGATCCCGCCGAGAGCCTGCGGTCCATACGCAGCCTGCTGCTGGCGGCCCGAACGGCGGCGCGACCGGACCACCCGGAACAGATCGCGATCGGAATCAGCGCCCCGGTGTTCAGCCTGTCCGAACTGGCCGAGGCCCGGGAGGAGGCGGGCCGTGTTCTACAGGTCCTGGCCACTGCCCGCACCCGCGACGGTTGCGCCGAGGTCGGTGAGGTCGGGCTCGCGGTGAGCGTGCTCCGCCTGGTCGACCTTGAGTCCGGCCGACGCGCGGGCCGACGCAGCATCATCGACGACATCGATGACTACGACAGGGCTCATGCAGTGACCTACGGCCCCACCCTGCGGGTGTACCTGGCGTCCTTCGGTGACCCGAGCGTCGCTTCCAAGGCCCTCCACATCCACACGAACACACTGCGCTACCGACTACGCCGACTGCACGAAATCTTCGGTCTGGACCTCGCCGACGCCGACACCCGATTCGCGCTGATGGTGGACATCCGGCTCAAGACCCACCAGCCCACCGCCGCCGACGAGCCACCCCGCGCATCTGGCCGGGGCCACGTACAGGAGGGGCCGGGCCTACGCCGGCCCGCGGAGTGACCCGGATGGACGGAACCACCCGGACAGGCGGGTCAGCGCGCGCGGCGCAACCGCCGGCCCGGTCGGGCGGACAGCACCCGCCCGTCGGCCAACACCGGCTCACCGTTGACCAGGACGTGTCGCATCCCGGTCGCATACCGGCGCGGGGCGTCGTAGCGGGCAAGGTCACGCACCGTGGCCGGATCGAAGATGATCAGATCGGCAAATCCGCCCGGGACCAGGCGACCGCGATCGGCAAGCCGCAACGTGTCCGCCGGCAGCGAGGTCATCTTGCGGATCGCCTCGGCGAGCGAAAACAGGCCCAGATCGCGGCTGTAGTGGCCAAGGACCCTGGCGAAAGTGCCGTAGGCCCGCGGATGCGTCAGCTCGTCGGTCGCCGATCCTGGACCGACGGCTTCGGCATCCGAGCATATCGACACCCACGGCTGGACCAGCCCGAGCTGGACGTTGCGCTCGGACATCACGAAGTAGCACACCTGCTGAGCCGGATCCACGCGCACGATATCCAGCAGCGCGGCGGCCGCCCCGGCGGCCCCGCGGGCTGCGGCCACCTCGGCCAGCGTCTGCCCGGCCGCCGGCGTGCCGTCAGCCAGATCACGCAGGAAGACGATGCCGCACCCCCGCTCAGCCCCGACGAACAGATTCTCGAAGTCACCGGAGTCCGCCTCCAACTCCGTGATGATCCGGTCTCTGACGGCCGGATCGGCCAGCCGGGCCAGCAGTGCCGCCGACCCGCCCGCGTGATAGCGCGGCGGGATCGCCGCCGCCAGGTCGGTGCAGGCGGCGACGTAGGGATACATGTCGGCGCTGACCTGGAGGCCGCCGGCCCGAGCCGCGTCGATCCGCTCGATCGCCAGGGCCATCTTGTGGTGATTGTGCGTACCGCCGGCCTTCAGGTGGTAGGCCTCCACCCGACACCGGGCCGCCGTACCGATCTCGATCAACTCATCCAGGCTTTCGAGGAAGCGGTCGCCTTCGGAGCGCAGGTGAGAGATGTAGAGGCCGTCGTGCCGCCCTACCACCGCGGCCAGTCGGGTCAGCTCCGCCGTGGTCGCGTAATTCTCCGGCGCGTAGATCAGCGACGTCGCGATACCGAGCGCGCCATCGGCCATCTCGTCCTCGACGAGCTTGCTCAACATGCTCAACTCGTCCTCCGTCAGCGGCCGATCGTCGCCCCCCGCGGCCAGCACCCGCAGATTCTGCCCGCCGATGAACGAGGCGACGTTCACGCTCGTGCCCTGGGCCTCGACATGGTCCAGGCCGTCGCCCAGTCGGGGGAACGTCAGCCGCGCACCGGACCGCATGGGCACCATGTCGAGGAGTTCCGAACCTGCCGGACCCAACGACACTCCCTCGCCGAAGACCTCGGTCGTCACCCCCTGCACCAGATCCGACCGGCAGCTCCCGTCGAGCTGAATCGCCTCCCACGCGTGGCTGAGCACGTTGATCAACCCGGGCGCGACGACGAGCCCGGTCGCGTCGATCTCCGGACAGCCGGTGACAGGAATGTCGCCGACCACCACGATCCGGTCCCCGGCTATTCCGACGTCGGCCAGTCGCGGCACCCCGCCGAGCCCGTCGTGGACCACCCCGTGACGGATCACCCGCGACAGGCTCATCGCGCGCCACCCGGGACCAGAGCGCAGTCGGCGAGACCGAGCCGACCGGGGACGCACAACAAGTCCCCGGCGCGGCGGCGCGGCGACAACGGTGGGGCTGTCATGTCGGACTCCTCAGTGGCAGGTTGCCGGCGATGGGTTGATGAGCGTCAGTGCTCAAGGGCGGTTTGAGTCCTGCGCGGGTCGATGGCCGCGGCCAGCACCGCATCGGTCAAGCTGCCCGTCCGGAACAGTTCGGCGCCGACTTGGGCCAACGCCGGCGCCATCTGAATGCCGTAACCTCCCTGGCCGACGAAGCTGAACAAGGCCGGCTCGTTCGGATGCGGGCCGACGACCGGGGCCCGGTCCGGGGCAAACGTCCGCAGTCCCGCCCAACTGGTGCGCACACTGCGCAATCCCAGCCTGGTCACGGCGTTCACCCGCTCCAGCACCGAGGCGACGTCGAGTGGATCGGGCTTGACGTCGCCGGGCGGCACCTCCGTCTCATCGCACGGCGACAGCAGGAGTGCCCCGCCCTCGGGCTTGAAATACCAGCTCTCCGCGGCGTCAGCCACGACTGGCCAATCAGCCGGAATCGGGCGCGGAGAGCGCGCGATCACCACCGTGCGCCGCCGCGGGGACAGTCCATACCCGGCACCGGCACACAACTCGGCCACCTCGTCCCCCCACGCCCCCGCGGCGTTGACCACCACGTCGGCGACCCACCTCCGGCCGTCCGAAGTCCGTGCCTGCCACTGTGACTTGATCCGGTCGGCGCCGACCAGCCGGGCTCCCGTGGCGATCTGGCCGCCGCGTTGCCGAAGTACCCCCGCATAGTAGGAGTGCAGAGCACTGACATCGATATCCCGCGCGTCTGCGTCGAACGCGCACGCGATCATGCCGTCCGCCCGCAGCATGGGACACAGCACCCGCGCCTGATCCGCGCTCAACGTGGTCATCGTCGGCCGGGCGGCTACGAGAGCCGCCAGAGCGGCGGCACTCGACTCGTCCCACGCGGTGAACAATCCGCCCCGGGGGGTCAGCGGCGCGGGGACCCCGGGCAGCATCGACAGCCGGACGAACTCCGCTTCACTGCGCTGGGTCAGCTCCCTCACAACGGCGGGACCGTACCCGGCCAGAAACAACGCAGCCGACCGCCCCGTACTGTGCACAGCCAGCGACCGCTCAGCCTCGATGAGCACCACATCGTGCTCGCGCGCGAGTTCACAGCCCAACGACACACCGGCCATACCCCCACCCACGACAAGAACCCGCTGACGTGTCATGCCACGATTCTCCAAGTCATGGCCCCCACCAGGCTTGTGCGTGGAGCGAAAATCGCGGCTCCCCGCATCAGCACTCTCGACAAGCCCCCGCTGGTGGCCACCACCGCCGGCCGGCAACCCGGCGCCCGCGATGCGGTCGACGTGGTCGCCGCGTTCGGCCCGCTGGGCGGGGGTGAGGGTGTCGTCGGCGACGACGTAGGAGGGACCGATCCGGCCGCCGGGCATCAGGACCCGATAGATCTCGGTGAAGACGGCCTGCTTGTCGGTGGACAGGTTGGTGACGCAGTTGGAGATGACCACGTCGACCGGCGCGGCAAGAAGGGGAATCGCCTCGATGCCGCCCTTGAGCAGCTCGACGTCGGTCGCGTCGGCCCTGTTCCGGTCGGCCGGCGCGAGGCCGAGCATCTTCTTGGCCATGTCCAGCCCGTACGCCTTCCCGGTCGGGCCGACGCGGCGAGGGGAGAGTTGGACGTCAGTGCCGCCCCCGGAGCCGAGGTCCAGGACCCGCCCGCCTTCGTTCAGGTCGGCGACGGTGGTCGGGTTCCCGCAGCCCAGCGACGCGGCGACGGCCTCGGCCGGGAGGGCGTCGCGGTCGCCGGGACAGCGGAAGCGGGCATCGGCATGTCCGCCCAGACCCCGACGGTCCTGACCGTCGAGGCCGTCGAGGCCGTCGAGGCCGTCGAGGCCGTCGAGGCCGTCGAGGCCGTCGAGGCCGTCGAGGCCGTCGAGGCCGTCGAGGCCGTCGAGGCCGTCGAGGCCGTCGAGGCCGTCGAGGCCGTCGAGGCCGTCGAGGCCGTCGAGGCCGTCGAGGCCGTCGAGGCCGTCGAGGCCGTCGAGGCCGTCGAGGCCGTCGAGGCCGTCGAGGCCGTCGAGGCCGTCGAGGCCGTCGAGGCCGTCGAGGCCGTCGAGGCCGTCGAGGCCGTCGAGGCCGTCGAGGCCGTCGAGGCCGTCGAGGCCGTCCGAGCGTCCGACGTGGTGATCACCATGGGCTGCGGCGGCGCCTGCCCCGTCCTCCCTCGCAAGCGGTTCCTCGATCGGAGGCTCGACGACCCGGCCAGGCAGGGCGTGGAGGCGGTCCGCCCGATCCGGGATGAGATCGAACGACGCGTCCGCGCCTGCTCGGCGCACTCCAGCCACGCTGACGCCACCCGTGGCAGAGGGGGATCCGGACACCGCCGCCGCTCGCCCGGGCCCACCAGTTCAAGGAGGCCGCGCCCGAGACGCCCGTCATGCTCACCGTGCACGAGCGCAAGCGCCTCGCGCCCGACGCCGCCGGGCTGATGACGCTGTCCGCCGGGCTCCAGGCCGGAGGCATCCAGCTCGAACCCCTCACCGGCCCGCTCACCGGGATCTACGAGCCCAACGGCATGGGCGCCAGGTTCTTCGCCCGCCCTCGGACACTTCCCCGTCCGAATCATCACCAACGGCGCCGCCGACCGCACCGTCCACGGCTGGATCGCCGACGAACACAGCCGCTCCACCGTCAAGAACAGCCTTCCGGCCCTCGTACGCGTCATGGAACAAGCCAAACCGCCCCCGGACACCACCGCCAGACCAACCGGTCCCCACCCGGTCCCCACGAACGACGGAAAGGCGGTACCGGATTTCTCCGATACCGCCTGCGACCTGCGAAAACGCTGGTCGGGACGACAGGATTTGAACCTGCGACCCCTTGACCCCCAGTCAAGTGCGCTACCAAGCTGCGCCACGTCCCGATCCGCGCTGACCTGGGGTTTCCCCTGGCCGAACGCGCATGAGAACAATACCGCACTTGAAGCGGTGGTCACGAACCGCTTTCCGCGCGCGGCGGGCTTGACCTCAAGCTTGCTTCATGTTGCAGCGTGGGCGCATGACCAAGACATCGAGCAGATCGAGCGGGACGTCCGAGTACCAGGATCTGAACCGGCTGCTGGCCCTGATGACCGGCGACGAGAAGCACGGGCCCGCCGCGACCTCCACCCTCGACACGCTCTGGGTGCTCTACGACCGGGTCCTGCGGGTGACGCCCGGGACCGTCGGCGCACGTGACCGCGACCGCTTCCTGCTCTCGAAGGGGCACCGGGCCGATGGCGTACTACGCCGTGCTCGCCGCCAAGGGGTTCCTGGCCGAGGAGCTGCTCCCCGGGTTCGGTTCGTACGACTCGCCCCTCGGCCACCACCCCGACGGGACGCTGCTGCCCGAGGTCGAGATCGGCAGCGGCTCGCTCGGGCACGGGCTGCCGCTCGCCGTGGGGACCGCGCTCGGGCTGCGGGCCCAGGGCCTCTCCCGCCCCCGGGTGTGGGTGCTGATCGGTGACGCCGAGCTGGACGAGGGCAGCAACCACGAGGCCGTCGCCTTCGCCGGGCCCGCCGGGCTCGGGCAGCTCCACACCGTGGTGATCGACAACGGCTCCGCCAGCCACGGCAGGCCCGGCGGGATCGCCGCGCGGTTCGAGGCGGCCGGCTGGTCGGTACGGACCGTCGACGGCCGGGATCACGAGGCGTTGCACGAAGCCTTCACCGCATCGCACGAGGGCGTTCCCCTGGCGGTCGTGGCCCAGGTCGAGCCCAAGTCATGAGCCTCGGCGCGTCCATACGTACAGAAATCACGGACTCGTCGGGCACCCCGGTCCGTCACGAATCACCACGAACTTCCGGAGTTGTTTCCATGGACACCATGCGGGAACGGTTCATCGCCACCACCTCCCGGCTGCTCGACGAGGACCCGCGCCTCGCGGTCGTGCTCGCCGAGATCAGCAGGGACGGCTTCACCCGGGCCGCGCGCCGCCATCCGGACCGGGTGATCAACGTCGGCATCCGTGAGCAGCTGCTGATCGGGGTGGGCGCCGGGCTCGCCCTCACCGGGCTGCGGCCGGTCGTGCACACCTTCGCGAGCTTTCTGGTCGAGCGGCCCTTCGAGCAGGTGAAGCTGGACTTCGGGCACCAGGGCGTGGGCGGTGTGCTGGTGAGCGCGGGTGGCTCGTACGACTGGCCGGCCGGTGGTCTCACCCACATGTCGCCGGGCGACGTGGCGCTCATGGACACCCTGGACGGCTGGCACATCCACGTCCCCGGCCATCCCGACGAGGCCGAGACCCTGATCCGGCGCGCCGCCGCCGGGGACGGCCGCGACTACGTGCGGCTGTCCGAGCAGAGCAACGCCCGCCCGACGCCGCTCACCGGGCCGGGATTCCGGACCGTGCGCGAAGGGCGCGGCGGGGTGGTGATCGCCGTGGGACCGATGCTGGACAACGTACGGGCAGCGACGGAGGGGCTGGACACGACGGTGCTGTACGCGACCACCGTGCGGCCCTTCGACGGTTCGGCCGTACGCCGCGCCGTGGCGGCCGGAAACGCGGCGGACGTGGTGATCGTGGAGCCGTACCTCGCCGGGACGTCCACCGCCGCCGCCAACGACGCCCTCGCCGACACCCCGCACCGGGTGCTCGGGCTGGGGGTGGCGCGGCGTGAGCTGCGGCGGTACGGGCAGCTCCACGAGCATGTGGCCGCCCAGGGCCTCGACCCGGCGTCACTGCGCGAGCGGATCTCGGCGTTCCTGGGGCACTGAGCCTCGGGCACTGAGCCTCGGGCACTGAGAGGGTGCGCCGGGGTGGCCCGTCGCCGGGAACGTCGGGGAGCGTCTTCCGGTCCGCCGGGGGAACCTGTACGGGAGCCGTGCCGCCGTCTCCGACGGGAGCACGCGTACGGGCACGGGTACTCGCACAGGTACGGGCACAGGTAGGGAGTCAGCCATGAACGCCAGCGGTGACCTGCTCATCGACGCCTTCGGTCGTATCCGCGAGGTGGTGCACGACGTCGTCGCGGACCTCACGCCGGAGGAGCTGGCCACCCGACTGGACGACGGGTCGAACTCGGTCGCCTGGCTCGTCTGGCACCTCACCCGGATCCAGGACGACCACGTCTCGGACGCCGCGGGGACCGAGCAGGTGTGGACGTCGGGCGGCTGGGCCGGGCGGTTCGAGCTGCCGTTCTCCCATGGGTCGACCGGGTACGGCCACTCCCCCAAGGACGTCGCCAAGGTCGCCGGCGTCACGGCTGACCTGCTCACCGGCTATCACGACGACGTCCACGACCGCACCGTCGAGTATCTCGGCACCCTCAAGGTCTCCGACCTCGACCGGGTCGTGGACGACGCGTGGATCCCGCACGTCACCCTGGGGGTCCGGCTGGTCAGCGTCATCTCCGACGACCTCCAGCACGCCGGACAGGCGGCCTTCATCCGGGGTGTGCTGGGGCGACGACGGTAGAAGGCGTACGGGAGGCGGGGAGCGACGGAGCCGTACGGGCGGCCGGGACGACAGCCACGTCGGGAGCCGTCGGAGCGCCCTCGCACGCCCCGCCCAACGGCGTGTCCGGCAGGTACGAGAGCAGCTCCCGCGCCGCCGGGCCCGTCCGCCGGTCCTCCGGGAGCGCCACCGAGACCTCCCAGGAATGGTCCTCCGCGCCCGTCAGCGGGACGGTCCGCAACACGGCTGCCTCCTTCTTGCGGGCGACCGGCCGGGGAACCACCGCGATGCCGAGGCCGTGACCGACCAGCTCGATCAGACTGTGCACGTCGTTGACCTCCAGGGCGACCCGCCGGGCCGTACGGGCGGCGGCGAAGGCGCGGTCGTTGAGGCCCCGGGCTCCCCAGTCCTCGTGGAAGTCGACAAAGACCTCGCCGCCGAGGTCCGCCCAGCCGACACCGTCCGCCCCCGCCAGGGGATGGTCGGGATGGCAGAGCAGCACCATCGGTTCACGGGCCAGCGGTACGAGCCTCACCCCGTCGGGCGCGGGTCCCGACAGGGCGACGAACGCCAGGTCGAGCCGCCCCTCCGCCACGTCCTCGACCAGCGCGGCCGAGCCCGCCTGCCGGAGCCGTACCTCCACATCGGGGTGCTCGGACCTGAACCGGGCGAGCAGTCCCGGCACGTGCACGCCGGTGATGCACTGCTCGGTGCCGACCACCAGCGTGCCGCGCAGGAGGCCCTGGACCGCCGCGACCGCCTCCTTGCCCGCGCGTACGCTGGCGAGCGCGCGGTGCGCCTCCACCAGGAGCGCGCGCCCCTCGCCGGTCAGCTCGACGCGGCGGGTGCTGCGTACGAACAGCGGGGCGCCCAGCTCGCGCTCCAGGGCTCTGACGGAGGCGGAGAGTCCCGACTGGGAGACCATGAGCCGGTGGGCCGCTCGCGTGAAGTGACGTTCCTCCGCGACGGCGACGAAGTATTCGAGATGCCTGAGTTCCACGATTCAGAAGCGTACGTGCTGAATGTGTTCGCTTTCTTCTGTTGGACGCGCCGGTGGAACGGTTGCCAAGGTGTGTACGTCCCGCCGGAACCGGCGGGACCCGCAGCAGAAGGGCTCCCCCACCATGAAGACTCGCCGCATCGGGACCGTCGACGTCAGCGCGATCGGTCTGGGCGGTATGCCCCTGTCCATCGAGGGCCGGCCGGACGAGACCCGTTCGGTGGCCACGGTCCACGCGGCGCTGGACGCCGGTGTGACGCTGATCGACACCGCTGACGCCTACCACCTGTACGCCGACGAGGTCGGGCACAACGAGTCGCTGATCGCCAAGGCGCTCGCGTCCCACGACCGGGGCGGCGAGGTGCTCGTCGCCACCAAGGGCGGCCATCTGCGTCCAGGGGACGGTTCATGGACGCTGGACGGCTCGCCCGAACACCTCAAGGCGGCGTGCGACGCGTCGCTGCGCCGGCTGGGGGTGGAGGCGATCGGGCTGTACCAGTTCCACCGCCCCGACCCGAAGGTGCCGTACGCGGAGTCGGTCGGCGCGATCCGCGATCTGCTGGACGCGGGCAAGATCCAGCAGGCCGGCATCTCCAACGCGGATCCGGAGATGATCCGGCAGGCGAACGAGATCCTCGGCGGCCGGCTGGTCTCCGTACAGAACCAGTTCTCGCCCGCCTTCCGTTCCAGCGAGCGGGAGTTGGAGCTGTGCGCGGAGCTGGGCATCGCGTTCCTGCCGTGGAGCCCGTTCGGCGGCATCACGCGGGCCGGTGAACTGGGGTCCACGTTCGCCCCGTTCGCCCGCGTGGCCGAGGCGCACGGGGTGAGCGCGCACCAGGTCTGTCTGGCCTGGCTCCTGGCCAAGTCCCCCACGGTGATCCCGATTCCGGGCTCCAGCCGCCCGGCGACGGTCCGCGACTCGGTCGAGGCGGCCGATCTGACCCTGACGGCCGCGGAGTTGGCGGAGCTCGACGCGGCGTAGTGCCGTGCGGCGCGGTGAGGTGAGCGCCGCTTTCCATCGCCGGACGGGGCTCGTCAAGCCCGTCCGGCGATGCAGGACACGACGTGCGACCCGAACAACACCCCGTCCCGTCCGACCCATTGACCCCCTGTAATACCGCCACCTACGCTGTGCGACGTACTCCAGAAAGCGCTTTCTAACCCGCCGGCCCCACCAGCACCCGGGAGCGCCCATGAGAACCTCGCCGCCCTTTCTTGTGATCACCGCGTTACTGGCTCTCGTCCTCGGGCTCGGGATGGCCTCGCCGCCCGAGGCCGACGCGGCGCCGTTCCGCGTCCTGGTCTTCTCCAAGGTCACCAACTTCTCGCACGACTCGATCCCCGCCGGGGTCGAGGCCGTCAGGCAGCTGGGCACCGAGAACGGCTTCGAGGTCGAGGCCACCACCGACGCCACCGCCTTCACGACGGCCAACCTCGCCCGGTTCCAGGCGATCGTCTTCAACAACACCAACTCCACCCCGGAGAGCGGGGATCTGCTCGACGCCCCGCAGCGCGCCGCGCTCCAGGAGTTCGTCCGCGCGGGTGGTGGCTGGGTCGGTCTGCACGCCGCCTCCGCGAGCGAGCGCGACTGGGGGTGGTACGAGGGACTGGTCGGCGCGATCTTCGACAAGCACCCGGCCGTCCAGACCGGCCGCGTCAAGGTGCTCGACCAGGCCCACCCCTCCACCAAGGGGCTTCCCGAGCTGTGGGAGCGCACGGAGGAGTGGTACAACTGGCGCACCAATCCCACCGGCAAGGTCCACACACTCGCCCAGATCAAGGTGAACGACGGCATCACCGGTCTGGACGAGGGCGTCGACCACCCCTGGTCCTGGTGCCAGAACTACGACGGCGGGCGGTCCTGGTTCACCGCGGGCGGCCATGACGCGTCCGCCTTCCAGGAGGACGCCTTCCGCAAGCACCTCCTCGGCGGCATCCAGTGGGCGGCGGGCAACAAGCCGGGTGACTGCACGGCCACGAAGACCAGTTCCTTCCAGCGGACCGCGCTGGCCACGGAGGATCTGGCCGACCCCTTCGAGCTGGCGGTCGCGCCGGACGGCCGGGTGTTCTTCATCCAGCGCACCGGCAAGCTCAAGGTGATCGACCAGAAGACCCTGAAGGTCTCGACCGCCCTGGACTTCGCGTACACGCCGGAGATGACGAGCCAGTCCGACGGTCTCCTCGGCCTCGCGCTCGACCCGGACTTCGCGACGAACAACTGGCTCTATCTGCTGAATTCCGACAAGACCGAGAAACAGCTCAACCTGTCGCGCTTCACCGTGACGGGGAACACCGTCGAACCGGGCTCCGAGAAGCGGCTGTTGACCGTCCCGACCCAGCGCGACGAGGGCCGGGCCAACTCCCACATGGCAGGCTCGATCGCCTTCGACAAGAACGGTGACCTGTACATCGCGACCGGCGACAACACCGATCCGTTCGCCTCCGACGGCTTCACGCCGATCGACGAGCGCGAGGGCCGCCGCGCCTGGGACGCCCAGCGCACCTCGGGCAACACGAACGACCTGCGCGGCAAGATCCTGCGGATCACGCCCGAGGACGACGGTACGTACACGGTCCCGGAGGGCAATCTCTTCGCTCCCGGTACGGAGCAGACGCGCCCCGAGGTGTACGCGATGGGCATGCGCAACCCGTTCCGGATCACCACCGACCCGCGCAGCGGGGCCCTGATGGTGGCCGACTACGGTCCCGACGCGCGCGCGGCCGTCGCCGACCGCGGCCCGGAGGGGACCGTGGAGTACAGCAGGATCACCGAGCCGGGGAACTACGGCTGGCCGTACTGCACGGGCAACAACACCCCGTTCAACGACTACGACTTCGCCACCAGGACCTCGGGCGCGACGTTCGACTGCGGCAAGCTCGTCAACGACTCGCCGTACAACACCGGCCTGCGCGACCTGCCGCCGGCCAAGCCCGCGACCGTCTGGTACGCCTACTCCGCGTCGGCGCAGTTCCCCGAACTGGGCACGGGGGGCGCGGGGCCGATGAGCGGTCCCGTCTACGACTACGACCCCGCGAACCCCAACCCGGCCAAGTTCCCCGAGTACTTCGAGGGGAAGTGGTTCAACTACGAGCTGACCAGGACCTGGTTCAAGACCTTCTCGTTCCAGGAGAAGGACCAGACGTTCCAGGATCCGCGCTTCGCGCCGGTGAAGGCGGGCGATCTCCAGTCCATCAACGGCGTGTTCGCCGACATGAAGTGGAACCAGCCTTTCGACGCCGACTTCGGCCCCGACGGCTCGCTGTACGTCATCGACTTCGGGCTCGGCAGCGGTACGGGGCGGGGTGGCACCAACGAGGGCTCGGGCATCTACCGTATCGACCACGTCGGCGACAACCGGCTGCCCACGGCCAAGGCCACCGCGACCCCCGACAGCGGAGTCGCCCCTCTGAAGGTGACCTTCTCCAGCGCGGGTTCCGGTGTCCCCGGCGATCTGCCGGCCACCTACGCCTGGGACTTCGACGGGAACGGCACCACCGACTCCACGCAGGCGAATCCCTCCCATGTCTACCGGACCGACGGCCAGTTCACCGCGCGGCTGACGGTCACCGGGCCCGGCGGGCTGACCGCGAACTCCGTCCAGGACATCACCGTCGGCAACACCCGGCCGGTGGTGACCATCCAACAGCCACCGGACGGCGGGATGTTCAGCTTCGGCGACACCATCCCGTTCAAGGTGAAGGTGAAGGACCGCGAGGACGGGAAGACCGGCGAGGACGGAGCCATCGACTGCTCCCGCGTGGTCGTCCAGTCGCAGCTCGGGCACGACAGCCATCTGCATCCGCTGGACAACTACACCGGCTGCGCGGGCGAGATCGTGACGGACGCCGGGGACAGCCACGGTCCCGGCCAGAATCTCTACTACGGCATCACCGCCACGTACACGGACAGCGGGGCCGGTGACGTGCCCGCGCTGACCGGTTCGTCCGCGCTGACGCTGCGCACGACGTTCCGCGAGGCGGAGCACCGTACCGAGACCGGCGGCGCCAACGGCGGTGCGGTGACGGGCGATCGGGCGGACGCGTCGGGCGGCAAGCGGCTGACCGAGATCGAGGACGGCGACTGGATCGCGTTCTCCCCCGTCAACCTCAAGGGCATCACGTCCGTCACCGTGGGCGCGGCCTCGGGCGGGATCGGCGGGAAGATCGAGTTCCGTAACGGCTCACCGACCGGGCCGCTGATGGGCACGGTGACCGTCCCGAACACCGGCGGCTGGGGCAACGTCGTGTCGCCCAGCGTCAATCTCCGGCCGGTGGGCACCACCGTGAAGATGTACGCGGTGTTCGTCAACCCCGAGTGGTCGGCGGAGAAGGCGGACCTGTTCGCCGTGGACTGGCTGCACTTCAACGGCCCCGGGGTGGAGGCCAGACCGGCGACGAAGGTCACCGTGACGGCGGCGCCCGTGAGCGCCACCGATCCGCTCACTCTCCAACTCGGCAGCACGGTCACGCCGGCGGCGGGACGCACGATCGCCTCCTACCACTGGGACTTCGGCGACAACACGAAGGCGACGGGTACGGAAGGCCCGACCGCACGCCACACGTACGCGCGGCCGGGTCCGTACACAGCGCACCTGACCGTGACCGACGACAAGGGCGACACCACCACAGGCGCGGTCCGGATCGACGCAGGCGGAGAGGACAGTTGAGATGACCGGCACACGGCGTTCCTTCCTGGGCAGAGCGGTGGGTACGGCGGTGGGTCTGGCCACCCTGGGGGCAGGCACGGCGGCGGGTGCGGGGACGGCCTCGGCGGCCCCGACGTCCTCCGCCCCGGCGGCCTCCCGCCGGTGCGCACGCCGCATCCCGCCCTCCGGGATCGGCATGCACCTCTACACGATGCGCACGCCTCTCGCGACGGACTTCAAGGGCACGCTGGAGCGGCTGGCGCGGATCGGTTACGCGACGGTCGGCGTCAGCGGCAGGCACGGGTACAGCGCGGCCGACATCCGGCGGATGCTGGACGAGACCCGCCTCAAGGCGGTCCTCGAACACGTCGGGTACGGCACGGTCGCCGGCAGCGGTCTGCCGCAGGCGATCGAGGACGTCAGGACGCTCGGCGGGCGCTGGGTGGTAGTGCCCAGCCTGCCCGCCGAGCTGCACTCCCCGGCCGGATACCGGGAAGCGGCAAGGCAGTTGAACAAGGCGGGGCTCCTCGCCAGGGAGTCCGGGCTCAAGGTGCTCTTCCACAACCACGACGCCGACCACGTGGTGGTCGACGGGGAGAACCTGTACGGCATCCTGCTCAGGGAGACCGATCCCGACCTGGTCGGGTTCGAGCTGGACCTGTACTGGGCGGCGAAGGGCGGGGACGATCCGGGCCGGCTGTTCGTGGAACACCGGAACCGCTTCCCGGCGCTCCACGTGAAGGACATGGCGCCCAACGGCGGTTTCGAGGACGTCGGTTCGGGTGTCCTCGACTTCCCCGCCATGTTCGACACGGCGCGCGGCGGGGGTGTGAAGCAGTGGCTCGTGGAGCACGATTCCCCGCCGGACCCGTTTGTCAGCGCGCAGAACAGCTACCGCTACCTGTCCCGGCTGCGGTACTGAGCCCGCGCCAAGTCCCTTGTAGAAGAAGGTGGTCGGGCGGAGCGTCCCGCCCGGGTCCTCGGCGTGGCCGGGGACCACACCGAGCACGGTCCACCCCGCCGAGCGGTACAGCGTCTCGGCGGGGCTGTCCGTCTCCGTGTCGAGCAGCAGCAGGGTGATCCCGGCCTCGGCCGCCGCCGTTTCGGCGTCGGCCAGCAGGGCCCGGCCGAGACCACGGCCGCGCGCGTCGCGGTGGACCATGAGCTTGCGGATCTCGGCGCGGTGGCGGGCGTTGGGCTTGTCGGCGTACGCCACGGCGACCGTACCGAGGACACGCTCGCCGTCCCGGCAGATCCGTACGGACAGCTCCCCCGCCCGGACGGCGCCGGCCTGCGCCCGCCACCAGGCGAGGGCGGCGGTACGGTCCAGCGGGTGCAGGAAGCCGACGGAGGCGCCGCCCGCGACGGTGTCGACGAGGAGATCGGCGAGAGTTTCGAGCCGGTCGAGCAGCTCGTCGGCGCCGAGGGTTTCGCTGATGAGATCAGGGCGGACGCTCACGGCAGAACCACCACCACGGCATACCGGACCGGTTCCGGCCCGAGGCACCGGAAGCGTGTCGGCCCCCACAGCCGCATCCGCAGGCAGTCGCCCGCGCGCAGGGTGTGCGCCGTACCGTCCACCGTCATCTCGACGGAGCCGTCGAGCACCCAGATGTGCTGCTCCATGCCGGGCACGGGCGGCCGGTCGTACGACAGGTCCGCGCCCGGCGACAGTGTGCCCTCGACCATCTCGGCCCGCAGCCCCGCCTGCGGCGGCGACACCGACCGGCGTACGAAGCCGGAGGCCGCGTCGGTCCACACGGTCTGGGCGCCGGCCCTCACCAGGTGGGCGGGCTCCGTCTCCACCTCGCTGAGGAGCTGCGAGAGAGTACGCCCGTACACCGCGCAGAGCCGCCCGAGCAGCGAGGCGGTGGGACTGATCTCCCGCCGCTCGGCCCGCGACAGGGTGGAGCGACTGACACCACTGCGCCGCGCCAACTCCTCCAGCGACCAGCCCTGTTCACTCCGCAGCTCGGCCAGCCGCGCGGCAAGCAACACATCAACCCGGTCGGCCCCGGGTCCGGCATCCTCTTCTCTCACATCCGGGAGAATATCCCAGATCCGGGATTCCCTTCCGCAGGGGCCCCGTGCTCAGTCCGCCGCGGAGGCCGCGCCCAGCAACTCCCTGATCCTGGAAGCCGCTTCGCGGAACTCGGCGCGGCCCAGCGTCTCGGTGTAGTCGCGTTCCGCCGGCAGTCCCACGTCGATGATCTCGGTGACCGTCCCGGGCCGGGGGCTCATCACCACCACCCGGTCCGCGAGATAGACCGCCTCGGAGATGGAGTGGGTCACCAGCAGCACGGTGGTGCCCGTCTCGTGCCAGATCCGGTGCAGTTCGCGGTTCATCTGCTCGCGGGTGAGCGCGTCGAGCGCGCCGAACGGCTCGTCCATCAGCAGGACCGGCGGCTTGTGCAGCAACGCCCGGCACAGCGCCACACGTTGTTGCATCCCGCCCGACAACTCGTGCGGATACGCGTCCTCGAAGCCGGTCAGCCCGGTCATCTCGATGAGTTCGTCCGCCCGTCGGCGCGCCGCCGCGGCCGGCATCCGGCGCATCTCCGCCTGGAGCAGGATGTTCCGCCGGGCGCTGCGCCACTCCAGCAGCGCCGCCCGCTGGAAGACGTACCCGATGTCGGGGCGCGGGCCGTGGACCTCTTCGCCGTGCAGCCGTACGGACCCGGCCGACGCGTCGAGGAGGCCCGCGACCAGCTTGAGCAGCGTCGACTTGCCGCAACCCGAGGGGCCGACCAGGGCGACGAACTCCCCCGCCGCCACGTCGAGCGAGACGTCGCGCAAGGCGGTGACGTCGCGGTTCTTCGTACGGAAGCGGACGGAGACGCCGGACAGGCCCACCGCCGGCGCCGTACCGGCCGCGCCCGCCCCCGGCCGATTCTTGTCCGTCGCGCCCGTCTCGCCCGCCTTCCGCAGCGTCGCATCCGAGGCCATCGTCATCCCTTCAGCGCCGTGCCGCTGTCCCAGTACTCCGAAACCGCTTTCGGACTCTTCACCAGCCCGGCCTCGGCGAAGACGTCGATCGTCTGCTGCCAGTCGGCGTCGGTGTTCACCCCGGGCGCCTTGCCGTCGGTCGCGTCGGTGTGGAGCAGGGTCAGAGTCGTCTTGAACTGCTCCGACAGGACGGTGTGCGGCGGCAGTTGCTCCGACGCGCCGTGCATCGCGGCGATCGCGGGGCCGGGCGCCTTCTCCGCCGCCGCCCACGCCTCACTCACCGCCTGGGCCATCCGCCCGGCGAGTTCGCTCCTCCCCGAGAGGATCTTCTGGCCCGCGATGAGGCCGTTGGAGTAGAAGTTCAGGCCGTGTTCGGAGAAACGGAGGTACGACACCGGCTTCTTCGCCTTGTCCTGCATGGTCGGCCCCTGGTCGCTCGCGTACCCGAGCAGGGCGTCCGTCTTTCCCGAGATCACCGCGGCGATCTTGCCCGCCGGATCGGTGTTCTGGATCTTGACGTCCGACTCGTCCAGGCCGTTCTTCTCCAGGAAGATCGGGAAGGTCTTGCTGAGCGCGTCACCCGCCGTGCCCGCGATCGTCTTGCCCTTGAGGTCGGCCGGCGTGCTCACCTTCTGGTCCGCGAAGTACTGCACCGACGACGGTGTGGTCTGGAGGAACACTCCCAGGCTCTTCACCCTGACGCCCTGGTCGACCCCGCTGAGCAGCGCCGGGGTGTCCGCCCAGCCGAAGTCCGTCTGGCCCGCGCCGGTCGCCTGGACCGTCTTCTGCGAGCCCTGGCCGGCCCTGATGGTGAGGTCGATGCCGTGCTTCTCGAAGATCTTCTGCTGCTTCCCGTAGTAGAACGGCGCGTGTTCGCCGTACGGGTACCAGTTGAGCGTCAGCGTCACCTTGTCGAGCTTCTTGCCGGAGTCGCTGGTCGTGGTCGCCGGCCCGTCGTCGCCGCAGGCGGTGACGGTCGCCACGAGGAGCAGCGGTACGAGGCCGGTCATGAGTCTGCGCGCGTGCATGGCGAGGCCCTTCACTGGACGGAGTCGGGCGGATCGGTACGCGGTGGGGGAAGCAGCGGTGGGGGTGCGGGTACGCGTGTGGATCAGTACGCCGTACGGGTCAGAAGGCCGTGGTCGCGCCCACGTCCCGGCGGCTGGCATGCCAGGGCAGCAACAGCTTTTCGGCGATCTCGACCAGGACGAAGAGCACCACGCCGATCAGTGACATGACCAGCAACCCCGCGAAGAGCATCGGCGTGTCGAGGTTCCCGTTCGCCTGGAGGATCACATAGCCGAGCCCCTCGTCGGCCCCGACGAACTCACCGACGACCGCCCCCGTCACGGCCAGGGTCACGGCGACCTTGAGCCCGGAGAACAGGTGCGGCAGCGACGCCGGGAACCGTATCTTGACGAAGGTCTGCCACGGCTTCGCCCCCATGGTCGCGGAGAGTTGGAGCATCTCCGGGTCAACTGCCTTGAGCCCGGTGACCATCGAGATCACCACGGGGAAAAACGCGATGAGCACGGCGATCAGGATTTTCGGTGTGATGCCGAAGCCGAGCCACACCACGAACAGCGGGGCGACGGCGATCTTCGGCACGACCTGGGCGAAGAGCAGGATCGGGTACAGCGTCCTCTCGACGGTCGAGGAGTAGACCATCACCACCGCCGCGAGCACGCCCACCGCGACGGCGATGACAAAGCCGAGCAGGGTCTCGTAGGTCGTGACCCACGTGTGCTGCCAGAGGTAACTCGTCTTGCCGGTCAGGACGTCCAGGGTGGCGCCCGGCGACGGGACGAGGTACGGCTCCACCAGCTCGGCCGCCGCGATGACCCACCAGGCGGCGAAACAAGCGACCAGCAGGACGGCGGGCCGCCAGCCCGCGTCCACCACCCGGGCCAGCCGCTCACCCGCCCCCGGCCGGTCGCGCGCCGACACACCGGACACGCCGGACGCACCGGAAGCGCTCTTCGACCGACCCGGGCCGTCGCTCTGCACCTGACTCGGACTCGCGCTGGGAGACTGGCTCTGGCTCACAGTGAACTCCTCGGGTGATCCGGGCAGTTACAAGAGCTAAGCGCTTTCAGAAAGCGCTTTCTGGTACGGTGATCGCCACGCTAATGACTCTCCGTCCATACGGTCAATAGGTCGTCCCTAAATTCCGGGGGTCGAGTTGAGTGAACGGGAAGCACGCAGACCGGAACCGCTCGCCGCGCACGCCCATGTCACCCTCGACGCCGTCGCCCGCCGCGCCGGGGTCTCCCTGGCGACCGCCTCCCGGGCCCTGAACGGCACCACCCGCGTCCGCGAGGAACTGCGCCTGCGGGTACGGGCCGCCGCCGATCTCCTCGGCTACATCCCCAACGCCCATGCCCAGGCGCTGGCCGGCGCGGCAGGCAACACGGTCGGCGTGATCTGCCACGATGTCGGCGATCCTTACTTCGCCGCGATCGCCGGCGGGGTGATGCGGGCCGCCGCCGAGCAGGACGTGCTGGTGATGCTCGCCAGCACCTTCCGGGAACCGGCCAGGGAGATCGCGTACGTCTCCATGCTGCGCGCCCAACGGGCCCGCGCCATCCTGCTGATCGGTTCGGGCTTCGAGGACCGCGCCTGGGAACGCACCCTGGACGCCGAACTCGCCCCGTACGTCCGCGCGGGCGGCCGGGTCGCGATCGTCAGCCGGCACCGGAGCCTGCGCGCCGACGCCGTACTGCCGGAGAACAGAGGCGGGGCGGCCGCGCTGGCCCGCGCCCTACTGGCCCTGGGACACCGGGAGTTCGGCGTGCTGAGCGGGCCGCCCGCGCTCACGACGGTCGCGGACCGGCTGGCCGGGTTCCGCGAGGGACTCGCGGAGGCCGGGGTCACCCTGCGCCCGGGCGCCGTCGTGCACGGCGCGTTCACCCGGGACGGCGGATACGCCGCCGCCCAGGAGCTGTTGGCCGGAAACACCCTCCCCACCTGTGTCTTCGCGGTGACCGATGTGATGGCCGTGGGCGCGCTCGCCGCGTTCCGCGAGGCGGGCATACGGGTGCCGTACGACCTCTCGCTCGCGGGCTTCGACGACATCCCGCTCGTACGGGAGTTGACACCCCCGCTCACCACCGTCGCCCTGCCGCTCACGGAGATGGGCCGGCACGTCATCTCGCTCGCCCTGCGCGAGCCGCGCGGAACACGGGCCCGGGTGCTGCGGGTGGGCGGTGACGTGGTCCTGCGGGGCAGCACCGCGCCACCCCGCCCGACCGGCCTCCGCCAGTGATGCCCGTCAAGGCCCTACTCCGGTACGCGAGGGACCTCGCGGAGGTCCGGGAAGCCCGGGAGCAGGCCGTCCTCCCGGCGCCTGATCTGTGACATCAGCTCCGCCGCGAACGACTTGATGGTGTCGAGACCCGTGCGCCCCCAGCGCCGGGGCTCGGTGTCGACCACACAGACCGTGCCGAGGGCCAGGCCCGTACGGTCGATGAGCGGGGCGCCGAGGTAGGAGCGGATCCCGATCTCGTCGACCAGGGGGTTGCCCGCGAAGCGGGGGAAGTCGCGGACGTCTTCGAGGACGAGCGCCTTGCGCCGGACGACGACGTACGGGCAGTAGCCGTGATCACGGGCCATGAACCGCTCGCCGCCCGTCCCCCGCTCGCCCTCCGTCCCCCGGGTCGTATGCAGCCCCGCGAAGAACTGCCGGTTCTCGTCGATGAAGTTGACCATCGCGTACGGAGCGCCCGTCATCTGCGCCAACTGCTGGGCGAAGGCGTCGAAGGCGGGCTCCGACCGCTCACCCAGCCCGAGCCGCCGTAGTCGCTGCACGCGGTCGGGCGCCTCCTGGTCGACGGGCGTGAGCAGCAGGCGGGCGATCGGGTCGTACCTCATGCGGGTGCTCCGTCGCTCGGGAACATCGGGGGCTGCGGCGTCATTCGGCGTGCTCGGGCGCGGGGTCCGGAGCCGACATCGGGATCGGCTTCGGGATCGGGGTGAGGCTCAGGCTCGCGGCGGCACCGGGATGGGGGGAAGAACTCGCACCCGGCCCCACACCCGCACCGGGCGCGGGACTCACGGCGGCCGTCGCCGTGAGCAGATGCTGGACGAGCGTGACCAGCGTCTGGATCCCGGAGCTGGCGATGCGCGCGTCGCACAGCACGATCGGCACGTCCGGTCTGAGGTCCATCGCCGCCCGTACCTCTTCCGGTTCGTAGCGGTACGAACCGTCGAACTCGTTGACGGCGACCACGAAGCCGATGCCACGCTGCTCGAAGAAGTCGACTGCGGAGAACGAGTATTCGAGCCGCCGCGTGTCCGCGATGACGATCGCGCCGAGCGCGCCTCTCGACAACTCGTCCCACATGAACCAGAAACGCTCCTGGCCCGGCGTCCCGAAGAGATAGAGCACGTGCCGGTCGTCCAGGGTCAGCCGCCCGAAGTCCATGGCGACCGTCGTGGACGTCTTGGCCTCGACCCCCGTCAAGTCGTCCGTAGCCGCGCTGACTTGTGTCAGTAACTCCTCCGTGCTCAGCGGCGCGATCTCGCTCACCGCCCCCACGAAGGTCGTCTTGCCGACCCCGAACCCGCCCGCGACCAGAATCTTGAGGGCGGTGGGAAAGGATTCGGAGCTGAAGGATTCAGAGCTGTCGTCGTAGGCCATCGAGCACTGCCTCCAGCAGGGAAACGTCGGTGGGATGGTCGAAACTGTCCGGTGGCCGAGCGGTGATCGCTCCACAGTCCACCAGGTCGGAGAGCAGTACCTTGGTGACGGTCGCGGGCAGCCGCAGATGCGCCGCGATCTCCGCCACGGAGGTCGGTCTCTGACAGAGACCGACGGCCTGGGCGTGCTCGGGACCCAGGTGCGCGTCCGGCACCGAGCCCGTGGACATCACCAGCGTCAGCAGGTCCAGGGCCGTCGTCGGCCGCGTCCTGCCCCCGCTCACGGTGTAAGGACGGATGAGCCGGCCGGCTGCCTCGTCCAGCCACGGCCCGTCCGTCGTGGCCGACACGCTCACAGCCCCCCCGTGCCACTCGGGGTCGTACCCGCCACCTGTCTCAGGGGGGTGATCAGGTACGGCCGTACGCTCTTGACCAGCATCGCCATCTCGTAACCGAGGACGGCGGCGTCGGCCTCCCGGCCGGCCAGCACGGCGAGACAGGTGCCCGAGCCGGCCGTCGAGACGAAGAGCAGGGTGGAGTCGAGCTCGACCACGACCTGGCGGACCTCACCGCCGTCGCCGAACCGGATGCCGGCGCTCCGGCCGAGTGAGTAGAGGCCGGAGGCGAGGGCGGCCATGTGGTCCGCGCTGTCGGCGTCCATGCCGTGCATGGACCTCACCAGGCCGTCGGAGGAGAGCAGCACCGCGCTGCGGGTGTACGGGACACGTTGGACCAGACCGCTGAGCAGCCAGTCGAGGTCGGAGACTTGGCCGGTCGGGACATCGCTCGCCATGGTGCATCTACTCCTTGGAGGTGGTGTCGTGGCGCTGCGGTTCCGGCTGTTCCGGGAGCGGGTCCGACAGGGGGTCCGGCAGGGGCGCCGACAACGGATCGGACAACGGATCCGGCCCGAAATCCCGCAGCGGGTCCGGCGGCGCCTCCGCCCGGGGGCCGGAGACGGTGGGCTGGGATTCGGCGAGGTCGATGCCGCGCTGGAAGGCCGCCATGAGACCGGGGTCGTGCAGGACCGGTTCGGCGGCGGGTGCCGGGGCGGGCCGGTCCCGCAACTGCGGGACCAGGTGCTCCTGCCCCCGGCGCCTGGGCAGTTGGGGTCTGCTCGCGGTGGAGTGGAGGGTGCCGTCGGCGCCGGGCTCGGACGACGGGTAGGTCGGCACGCGCGCCGCGATCCTGACCTCGGAGGGGGCGGCGGAGGAGCCCGCGGCGTCGGCCGACTGCTGCCTCGGGTGCGTGACGCCGGGGCGCGCTGCGGCCGGCGTGGGGCGGTCGGGCCGCTCACCCCGGACGGGCAGCGGGGCGGGGACGCCGGAGCCGGGCGCGCGGTGCGAGGGGCGCGGCGGTGTCTCGTACGTCCGCTGCCGAGCCTGGGGTACGGGTGAGGGCGCCACCGCCGGGGGCGGGGGTACGGCAGCGGCGGGCGCGGCCGGGACCGTACCCCTGACCGGACCCGTCACTCCCACATCCGAACCCGGACCCGGACCCGGACCCGAACCGGCACCCGCTCCCATCGGGCCGGCCGCAGCCACGTCCCGCCCGTCGGGAGCCGACGGATCCCCGCCCAGCAGCGCCTGCGGCAGGACGAGCACCGCCTGGATCCCGCCGTAGATGTTGGACTGCAACCGCACCGCGATGCCGTGCCGGCGCGCCAGCGCGGAGACGACGAACAGTCCGATGCGGCCGTCCTGGAGCAGGTGCGCGACGTTGACCTGGTCGGGGTCGGCGAGCAGCCCGTTCATCTTCTTCCGCTCGTCGGACGCCATCCCGAGCCCGCGGTCCTCCACCTCAATGGCCAGACCGGCCGTCACATACTGCACGCGCAGCAGGACTTGGGTGTGCGGGGCGGAGAACAGGGTGGCGTTCTCGACCAGTTCGGCGAGCAGGTGGATGACGTCGGCGACGGCGTGGCCGCGCAGCGTGCCGTCGATCGGCGGCACCAGTTTGATCCGGGGGTACTGCTCGACCTCGGCGATCGCGGACCGCAGCACCTCGGTCATCGTGACCGGCTTGCTCCACTGCCTGCGGGAGATCGCGCCGCCGAGGACGGCGAGGTTCTCCGCGTGCCGGCGGATGCGGGTCGCCAGATGGTCGACGTGGAAGAGCCCCTTCAACAGCTCCGGGTCCTCGACCTCGTTCTCCAGGTCGTCCAGCAGCTGGATCTCCCGGTGGACCAGGGACTGGAGGCGGCGGGCGAGGTTGACGAACACCTCGACCTTCTGCTCGTTGCCGACGCTGCTGGAGAGCCGGGAGGCCTGCACGACGGTGGTGACAGCCGTCTCCTGGGACCGCCTCAATTCCTCCGCGAGCAGGTCGAATTCGTCCCCGCCGACGACTGCGGGCGGTGGCGTACGGCGCGGGGGCACGCGCTCGCCACGCCTGAGCTGCTCCACGACGGCGCGCAGGTCGGCCTGTCCGCGCGCGCTGGACCGGCGCAGGGCGTTGCAGCGGTCGATGAGCGACCGCGCGGTGCGTTCCGCGCCGAGGGCGGCCGCCGCGACGGCGGCGAAGGCGACCAGCGCCATGCCGAACAGGGCCGCCCAGACCACGAGGGTGGGCTCGGCCGCGGTGGAGCGGAAGATCAGGACCACGGCGGCCGCGCCGCTCAACGCCGCGACTATCGCGGGCAGAACGGCGGTGCGCAGGAGTTGGGGACGTATACGGGCGTCCGGTGGTGCGGGCCTGTTCCGCCGGCCCGGGGAGGAAAGCGAACGGTCGCCCGGCCGGCCGTGCCGCCCGCCTTCGCGGCGGTCCGGCCGCGCGGCGGGTGCGCGAAGTTGAGACATCAGTGTCCTCGGTACGTGGGGCCCCAGGAATCGGCGTTGCTGGTGGTCGGCTGCGGCGCCGACGTCGGGTCCGGCGCATGCCGCTGGAGCCCTCCGTTGATCACCGCGCACTCACAGTAGTCGCCAAGAGTTCGGGCGCGGTGGACAGTTGACGAAGTTGCCCACAGAGCATCCCGCTCCGGTATGAGGCATCGCACACCAGCACGAATGCCACGGACCCCACGAACGGCCCCGCTCTACGCGCCCGGGGTCGGCCACCCGGGGGGTGTCCGCTGCCCGGAGGGCAGGATCACCGAACGGGTCAGGTGACGCGGCCGGTCCGGGTCGAGTCCGCGCAGATCCGCCAGGGCGAGTGCGAGGCGCTGGATCCGTACCAGCTCGGCCAGGGGGTCGAGCCGGCCCGCCACCCACAGTCCGCCGGTCGCCGTGACCTGCTCGGCGAGGCCTTCGGGGGCCGGCCCGAGGATCCACGTCGCCGTGCCGCCGGTGGTGATGCTGATGGGCCCGTGGCGGTACTCCATGGCCGGGTACGCCTCGGTCCACGCGAGGGCCGCCTCCCGCATCTTGAGCGCCCCCTCCTCCGCGAGACCGACGGTCCAGCCCCGCCCGAGGAAGGTGAACTGGGCGCAGTCCACAAGATCCGCGGGAAGGGGCTCGGCAAGAGCCGTCCTCGCGTCCGCGACAACGGCGTCGCCATGCAGCCCGAGATGGGCACGGAGCAGGGTCAGGGCGGTGGTGGCGAACCGCGTCTGGACAACAGACCGTTCATCGGCGAAGTCGAGGACAATGAGATCGTCCGCGGCGGTACGGACCGGAGTCCGCGGATCCGCGGTGATCGCGGTGGTACGGGCGGAACCGCGCACGCCCGCGAGCAGGCGCAACACCTCGGTGGTGGTGCCGGACCGGGTCAAAGCGACGACCCGGTCGTACCGGCGACCGGCGGGGAACTCGGACGCGGCGAAGGCATCGGTCTCCCCCAGCCCGGCACCCTCCCGGAGCGCGGCGTACGCACGCGCCATGAAGAACGAGGTGCCACAGCCGACGACGGCCGTGCGCTCGCCAGGAGCGGGCAGCTCCTCCTTGAGACCGCCGGCCAACGCGGCCGCCCGGACCCAGGATTCAGGCTGGTCTGCCAGTTCCGTCTCGACAAAGCTCATCATGTCTCCCCACTATGATTGTTTCTGCATGCTAGTTGAGGTTTCCAATCAACACCAAGCACCGAAGGAGACGCAGTGAACCGGCACGAACGGCACACCACCCTGCTCGACCTCCTGGCCGAGCGGCATCAGCTGGAGGTGGAGGCGGTGGCCGCCGAGCTGGGCGTGTCCGTGGCAACGGTCCGGCGCGACCTGGACCACCTGGGCGAGCAGCAGTTGCTGACACGGACGCGCGGCGGAGCCGTGGCGCACTCGGTGTCGTACGAACTACCCCTGCGCTACCGGGCGGTACGCCACGCCTCCGAGAAGGAACGCATCGCCCGAGCAGCCGCGGCACTGGTCCGCCGGGGCATGGTGGTGGGCCTCAACGGCGGAACAACAACGTCGGAAGTGGCAAGGACACTGGCAACCCGCGGCGACCTGACAGGCAGCGCCGCCGACCCGGCACTCACGATCGTCACCAACGCGCTGAACATCGCGCACGAACTGGCGGTCCGCCCCCACATCAAGATCGTGACAACCGGCGGCGTAGCAATGCCCCAGTCGTACGAACTGGTAGGCCCGCTGGCCCGCCACCTCCTGCAAGAGGTCAGCCTGGACATGGTCTTCCTGGGCGTGGACGCCCTGGACGCCCAAACCGGAGCCACAGCCCACGACGAACGCGAGGCACAAGTCAACGCCCTGCTGGCAGAAAGAGCACAACACGTCGCAGTAGTGGCGGACCACTCAAAACTGACCACCCGGGCATTCGCCCGAATCTGCCCCCCAGAAGCGATAAACACCCTGATCACCGGCACAGAGGCAAAACCCCTGACCCAACCGTTCCAGGAACACGGAACAAGGGTGATCCACGCCTGACTTCCCCAGCCGAACCACCCCAGAAAAGACAGTCCCGCGCACGCCACCCACCGACCATGAGGTTCTGGCAGCAACCACAAAAAGCCGGCCAAGACGACGGGTGCCGACCGATCACCCGCCACGTGTGCCTCGCTCAGCCCCGCACCGGCACCAGCCAAGAAATCTCTGTCGTCACGACCCCGGCCAAGCACAAAGCCCAGCGGTCACCCCTTGGCCGACGACGCAGTCTCGGCGGTCCCAGCCGCCCCCGTCGCACCAGCACCAGCTTCCGCTTCGACGTCGCCCCCCACCTCAGGAAGCGCAGGCCACCCCCCGGACGGTGTCACCGCCACCGGACGCCACCACGGCGTGGCCGGGACGGCGTCGCCGCCCGGTTCGAACGGCTCACCCGGCCGCGGCAGCGCGATGTCGGCACCCGCCTCCGCCGCCGCCGTGATCGTGCCCTCGCCGGGCTCGGACCACGGGTGCGGGGCGAGGTTGAAGGTGCCCCAGTGGATGGGCAGCATCACGCCCGACGGGCGGCCGCCCTGAAGGTCCAGGTGGGCCTGGATGCCCTCGGCCGGGGTCATGTGGATGTCCGGCCAGTACTCGCTGTACGCGCCGATCTGGATCATCGTCGCGTCGAACGGGCCGTGTTCCGTCCCGATGTCCTTGAAGCCGGGGAAGTAGCCCGTGTCGCCGCTGTGGTAGACCCGGTGCTCGGGCCCGGCCGCGACCCAGGACGCCCAGAGGGTGACCTGCTGGTTCCGCAGGCCCCGCCCGCAGAAGTGCCGCGCGGGGGTGGCGGTCAGGTTGATCCCGGCGACCTCGGTGGTCTCGTTCCAGTCCAGCTCGCGCAGGCGCGACGCGGGCACACCCCACTTCTCCAGGTGCGCGCCGACGCCGAGCGGGACGGCGAAGACGGTGTCGGTGGAGACGAGCGCCTTGATCGTGGGCAGGTCAAGATGGTCGTAGTGGTCGTGCGATATCACGACGACGTCGACGGGACCGAGCGACGCGAGCGGTACGGGCACGGGGTGCAGCCGCTTGGGTCCCGCGAACGCGAACGGCGAGCAGCGGTCGCCCCAGACCGGGTCGAAGAGCACGCGCCGCCCGTCGATCTCGGCGAGCACGCTCGAATGGCCCATCCAGGTGACCCGCAGGCCGGAGGCCGGGGGGGTCGCCAGCTCGGCGAGGGTCGTCGGGTATACGGGGATGGTGCCGGCGGGGGCCCGCAGGGCCCGCGCCTCCTTCTCCAGATACGTCTTCGCCAGATCCTTGCCGACGCCGGACGGCCTGATCCGGGCACCCACCGGGTTCTGGAAGACACCGTCGGCGAAATTGGGCGAGCCGAGAATCCGCTCCAGCCGCTTCCCCGCCGAATCGGCCCCGAAGGCCGCGGGTCGCAGCGAGCGCAGTCGGGAGCGCAACGAAGGGGGAGAAACAGCGCCTGTCACAGCACCTCCTGGAGGTTCGGTGTCGCCCCCATTATGGCCGGGGACGTACGTGCGTGCGGGTCGAGCGGGACAGGACGTCCCGCGCTCCCGAACACGCGTATGCAACGTCCACGCTGCCCCCGGGATTCCCGGGCACGCCTCGGATCCGGAATCAAAATCGACTCTTTGACAAGCCCGCCCACCCCCTGCCGGACCGCCCCGGAACCCAGGCCGCCCCGGGGCGTGGCCGCAGGCCTCACAGCCGTACTGTGACGGCGAACGGACGTCCGGAACCGGAAAGGCAGACGGTGGCCCAGCAGCAGACCGAGCAGACCGATCAGTCCGATCAACCCCCACAGCCCGTACCCGCAGAAGCGGACCAGCAGGAGGACGGGTCCGGCCCGCCCCCGCTCGACGTGCTGGTCATCGGAGGCGGCGGGGTGGACACCGTCGTCCGCGTGAACTCGCTGCCCGTCCCGCTCGCCGATTCCGTCGGCGTGGGTCCGATCCACGAATGGCCGGGGCACACCGGTGGCAATGTGGCGCTCGGCTGCCGGACCCTCGGGCTGGGGGTGAAATTCCTCGACTTCCTCGGCGACGACTGGCCCGGCGAACAGGTCCGCACCCGGCTCACCGACGGGAACGTGGACTTCGAGACCCTGCCGTCGCCCGCGGGGACCCGGCGCGCGGTCAATCTGGTCGACAAGACGGGCCGCCGGATGTCGTTCTTCGACGCCAGGGACCCGGATGACCTCCGGATGCCGCGTGACTTCTACCTGCCGCACCTGCGGCGCGCCCGCCATGTCCACCTGTCCCTCACCCACTTCACCCGGTTCCTCTTCGACGACATCGAGGCGCTCGGGGTGCCGGTGTCGACCGACCTCCAGGACTGGAACGGTCTCGACGACTACCACCGGGAGTTCGCCTTCCGCGCCGACCTGGTGTTCCTCAGCGCCGCCGGGGCCCGCGAACGCATAGCGTCCGTGATGCGGGAGATCCTGCGCGAGGGCCGGGCCGAGGCCGTCGTCGCGACGGCCGGTGCGGGTGGTTCGTACCTGATGACCCGCGAGGGCAGCCGGACCCCGCGCCCGGTGCGGGCCACCGCCCCGCCCGCGCCGGTGGTGGACTCCAACGGTGCGGGGGACGCGTACCTCTCCGGTTTCCTCTACGGCCGGCTGGCCGGGCGGGACCTCGAAGCCTGCGCCGCGCTCGGCGCGGTGGCGGGTGCCTACGCCTGTACGGGGCAGGGCGACGCGGGCCTGATCGGACTGGACCAGCTGCGGGCGGCGAAGATCTGACAGCGCCGCGCCGGTGCGGCGGCTCAGGTCTGCCGCACCGGTTCGTACGCCTCGGACGACAGTCCGAAGGTCCATGCGACGCCCTCCTTGGCGGTCCTGGTGGTGGGTGGGACACGCAGCCAGTACGTACGGCTCGTCCCGTCCGGCTCGGGGGTGGAGTTGACCACCTCGACCGTCACGACGTCCTCGTCGTCGGAGAGGGCTATCCGCCACAGGATGCCCGTCTCGTCGCGGTGCACCGGCTGTGCGCCCGAGTCCGCGAGGAACCGGTCGTAGCCGTAGTGCTCCAACATGACGCGGCGCAGCTCGGCGTTGCTCTCGCCGCGTATCCGCTCCGGCGTCAGGGACGCCAGCTCGTCGAGGAATTCCGCCGGAACCGGCATGCCACGCCAGGCGTACAGGGCGAAGCCGTCCGGGTAGGCGAGGGCGGGGCCGTCGGAGCGGTCGAGCCGGCCCGCCTCGTCCCGGTGCAGGTCGACGGGGCGTTCGCAGATCACCACGGCGTTCTCGTACGGCCACCACCAGCCCGCGTGCCTGGCCACCTCGGCGAGCCCTTCGAGCCGCTCGCCGCACCCGTCGAAGGCGACGAGCCAGGCGGCGTCGTGCTGTCCGAGGACGGCGTCGAGCAGCACCGGGCGGATCTCCTCCGCCTCCTCCGGCTTCCCGGCGAGTGTGTCCACCACGCCGCTCCGTATCCGCTCGGCGAGCGCCCGTGTGGTGTCCCAGAGCCGGGCGCCGGTGGTGTTCCAGTGCGCGGCCCAGCCGGCGGGGCCCAACGCGTCGTGCATCCGCCGCCGTTCGGCCGCCCAGGGGCCCGTGCGCACCGCGTCACGCACGGACCGTCCCCGGCCGTCGAGCGACCGGACCGCCGTCACCCCGGCCAGGGGCGACTCCACCCAGATGATCCGCTCCGGCTCCGCCAGGCCCGCCGTGCGGTACGCCAGCCGTACGCCCCGCTCGGCCGCCGCCCGGTCCGCCGCGCCCGTCGCCGCCGCGACGCCCCGCCATGTGTCCACGTCATTCATGTCCGCTGCCCCGTCTCCCCTGTCCGACCAGGTCTCCACGCGCCCGTGCGCCCGTGTGCCTCGTATGCCCGTGCTGTCCCGTGTCCGTGCTGTCCCGCCGCCCCCGCGCGGCCCTGCCCGCCGTGCTCAGTCCGCGACGACCCGCACCGATCCCGGCAGGTACTCCCGCTGGCGCACCACCCGGAACCATCCGCGCGGCAGTGGTATCGCCGCGTGTTCCTCGTGCACCACCCGCCCGCCCTCCGGGAGATGGAGCAGCATCGGCCCCTCCGCCGAGCCCGGTTCACGGATGAGCCGGCCGCGGCCGGTCACGGCGTGGGCGTGGCCGGTGACCTCGCCGAGCGCCAGGACCAACCGGCCCCGCCCGTCGCGCGGTTCACCCACCGCGTCCGCGGCACCCGACGGCACCGACTCCTCCGCCACGGGCATGATGAGCACGTCTCCCTGCCGGAACATGGCTATCCCCTCGTCGGCGGCGCCGAGTGCGCCGACCTGTGAACGACGCTAGAGGCAGGGTCTGACAACGGGCCCCCGGCGACGGTGGAGGCACGCGCTCCACCCGCCCCCGCGAAGGGCGTTGTCAGTGGGAGTTGGTACAACTTCTCGCACACACCCACCGACCAACGCCGCACGGTGTCTGGAGCCTTCATCATGGCCATTTCCCACCACATGCAGGAGCTGTACGGCCTGCCCGTCCTCGACTTCCCCGCCGGGGACACGAGCGGGGAGCCGGCCGGCGGGCTCCCGGCCGCCGCGTCCGTGGCCTGGCGTATCTCGGTCGACTCGTACGACGCGGACGAGGCGTGGGAGGAGGCGTTCGGCCGCTTCGCCAAGGCCGTGGACCTCGGCGAGGTCAGGGCCCTGGTCGTCGGCTCCTGGAGCGACCCCTACGACTCGGACCCCGAGGACGTGGTCAACGCCCTGGTGGCGATCAGTCGCCAACTTCCCCGGCTGCGCGCGCTCTTCCTCGGTGACATCACTTTCGACGAGTGCGAGATCTCCTGGATCAACCAGGGTCTGGTGACACCGCTGCTCGACGCCTTCCCCGCACTCCACGAGTTCGGGGTCCGCGGCGGGCAGGGTCTGCGGTTCCCCGCCGTGCGGCACGAGCGGTTGCGCTCCCTCACCATCGAGACCGGTGGCCTGGACGCCGAAGTGGTACGGAGTGTGGCGGCGAGCGACTTCCCCGCCCTGGAGCGCCTGGACCTGTGGCTCGGCACGTCGTGGTACGGCGCGAACGCGGAGATCGCCGACCTCGCGCCGGTCCTCGCCGGGTCCCGGCTGCCCAGGCTGCGGTACCTGGGGCTGCGCAACAGCCAGATCCAGGACGAGATAGCCGCCGCCCTCGCGGGCGCACCGGTCGTCGCGGGCCTGGAGACGCTCGACCTGTCGATGGGCACGCTGGGCGACGACGGCGTGGCGGCGCTGCTCGCCGGACAGCCGCTCACCCACCTCAAGAAGCTCGACCTGCACCACCACTTCGTGGGCGAGGCGATGCGCGAGCGGCTGCGCGCCACCCTCGGCGCGGCGGGCGTGGAGGTCGACCTGTCGGACCATCAGGACGAGGAGGACCGCGAGGACCGCTACACCGCGGTCGCGGAGTGACGATGATCCCGCCCCGTCGCCTTGTGGTGGTCGGCAATCCGGCCAACCGCCGCGTCACGCTGTTCCAGGACGCCGTACGGGCCGCCGGTCTGCCGCCCGCCCGGGTGGTGGCCTGGCGCGACGTGCTGGGTCCGGACGGCGCTGCGACGGCCGGGTTCGCGGCGGGAGAGACCGTACGGATCGATTCGCCGGGCGAGGACCGGGAGGTCGAGCTGCTGCTGCGCGGGGCGGGTGACCCCACCAGGGTGGAGGGCACGGCCCGTTGGTACGGACGCTTCACGGCCGCCGCCCACACGCTGGCGCGCGAGGCGGTCGCGGCCGGAGCCGCCGTCCTGGACGATCCCGGTGAGCTGGCGGTCCTCTTCGACAAGCGGCTCTGTCACGGTGTGCTGGACCGCGCCGGGGTGCCCGTCCCGCTCTCCCCCACCTCAGGACCCACCGCGCCCGCCGTGTCCGGCTGGGCCGACGTGCGGGCCCGGATGGCGGAGGCCGGGCTGCGGCGCGCCTTCGTCAAACTGGCCCACGGCTCGTCGGCGTCCGGCGTCCTGGCCGTCGAGACGGCCGGCCCTGGCCGGGTCCGTGCCACCACCTCGGTCGAACGCGATGCCGGGGGACGGCTGTTCAACTCGCTCCGGGTGCGGTCCTACACCACCGAACGCGAGGTGGCGGCGATTGTCGACACCCTCGCACCCGACGGTCTGCACATCGAGCGGTGGCTCCCCAAGGCCGGGCAGTACGGCCGGGCGGCCGACCTGCGGGTCGTCGTGGTCGCGGGCCGCGCCACCCACGCGGTGGTACGGACCAGCCGCTCGCCCATGACCAATCTGCACCTCGGCGGCACCAGGGGCGATCTTGACGCCGCCCGCGCCGCGATGTCCGCGGCGGGCAGCGGTTTCGGCGAAGCGCTCTCGATCTGCGAGCAGGCCGCCGCCTGCTTCCCCGGCACCCACTGCGTCGGGGTCGACCTGCTGCCCTTCGCCGGCTGGCGGCGCTTCGCGGTCGGCGAGGTGAACGCCTTCGGCGATCTCCTGCCCCGCCTGACCGGGCTGCCGGGGAGCGGCGCCGAGGGCCTGGACACGTACGGGGCGCAGGTCGCCGCCCTGGCGGACGCCCCCGGGGTACGGGGAGGGCGGGACCGTGTCGGCGCCTGACATGCACCTCGATGGGAACAGTGACCTGAGCCCCGACATGAATCCCCACCTCGACCCCGACGTGAATCCCGACATGAACGACGTCGTGGGCCGGGACGACCTGCTCCTCGTCACCCTCGACACCCTGCGCTTCGACGTGGCGCAAGAGCTGGCCGCGGCGGGCCGGATCCCGCATCTCGCGCGCCACCTCCCCGCCGGGCGCTGGGAGAAGAGGCACGCGCCGGGCAGTTTCACCTATGCCTCGCACCAGGCGATGTTCGCCGGGTTCCTGCCCACCCCCGCGTCCCCCGGCCCGCACCCACGGCTGTTCGCCGCGCGCTTCGCGGGCAGTGAGTCCACCGCGGGCCGGACCTTCGTCTTCGACACCCCGGACCTGGTCTCGGGCCTGGCCGCCGCCGGCTACCGCACGGTGTGCGTGGGCGGGGTCGGGTTCTTCAACCGGCGGGGCGCGCTCGGTTCGGTCCTCCCCGGCCTGTTCCAGGAGAGTCACTGGGAGCCGGAGTTCGGCGTGCCCTCCCCCACCTCGTTCGAGGCGCAGGCCGCCCGGGCGGAGGAGGTGGTCGCGGCCCTGCCGGCCGAGCGGCGGCTGTTCCTGTTCGTGAACGTCGCGGCGCTGCACCAGCCCAACTGGTTCCATCTGCCCGGCGCCACCCGCGAGGCGGGCGACTCGCGCGCCACCCACGCGGCTGCCCTCGAATACGTCGACCGGCACATCGGGCGGCTCTTCGCCGCCGCGAGCAGCCGCCGCCGGTGCTTCACGATCGTCTGTTCCGACCACGGCACGGCGTACGGCGACGACGGCTGGACCGGACACCGGCTGGGCCACGACAGCGTCTGGACCGTGCCGTACGCCCATTTCTTCCTGGAACCGGGGGCCCTCTCATGACCGATCAGCACCGACTACCCGACCAGTACCCACCGACCGACCGGCACCGCCCTCGTCCGTACGAGAGTTACGTCTACGCCTACCCGCACAAGACGGCGTACCGCGAGCTTCCCGACCGCCCCGCACTGGCCGACGAATGGGCGGGCGAGCGCAAGGACGCGCTCTCCCTCTATCTCCACATCCCGTTCTGCGAGGTGCGGTGCGGCTTCTGCAATCTCTTCACGCGGATCGGCGCACCCGGCGAACTGACCACCCGTTACCTCGACGCGCTGGACCGGCAGGCGGTCGCCGTACGGGACGCGCTGGGCGACAGCGAGCCGCTGCGGTTCGCCGCCGCCGCGTTCGGCGGCGGCACCCCCACCTTCCTCGACGCGGGTGAGCTGGAGCGGCTGTGCGACATCGCGGAGAAGCGGACGGGCGCCGATCTGCGGGCTGTTCCGCTCTCGGTCGAGACGTCCCCGTCGACGGCCACCGCCGACCGGCTGGCCGTCCTCGCCGACCGGGGCGCCACCCGGCTGAGCATCGGCGTGCAGAGCTTCGTCGACGCGGAGGCGCGAGCGGCGGTGCGACCGCAGCGCCGCGCCGAGGTCGAGGCGGCGCTCGGCCGGATCAGGGACGCCCGGATCCCGGTCCTCAACATCGACCTGATCTACGGCATCGACGGCCAGACCGAGCGGTCCTGGCGCCATTCCCTGGACGCCGCGCTCGCCTGGCTCCCCGAGGAGCTGTATCTCTATCCGCTGTACGTGCGCCCGCTCACCGGCCTCGGCAGGACGGGCGGGGACGGTGGCCACCGGGAGACCGACAGCGCATGGGACGAGCGGCGGCTGCGCCTCTACCGGCAGGGCCGTGACCATCTCCTCGCCGAGGGGTACGAGCAGGTGTCGATGCGGATGTTCCGCCGGCCGGGGTCCCCCGCGCAGGGGCCGGACGACCACGCCTGCCAGACGGACGGCATGATCGGCCTGGGCTGCGGCGCCCGTTCGTACACCTCGCGGCTGCACTACTCCTTCGACTACGCGGTCGAGATGCGCGAGATCCGGACCATCATCGACACCTACACGGAGACCCAGGACTTCTCCCGCGCCCTGGTGGGCCACCGCATGGACGGCGACGGCGACGAGGCCCGCCGCCGCCACCTGCTCCAGTCGCTCCTCCAGGCCCAGGGCATGGAGACGGCCGACTACCGCGCGCGGTTCGGCAGCTGCCCCGCCGACGACTTCCCCGCAGAACTGGCCCGGTTCGAGGCGTACGGCTGGCTCGACGCCCGTACGGGCCCCGGCCTGCTGCGGCTCTCCCCCGAAGGGCTCGCGCACTCCGACGCCCTGGGCCCCGCGCTCTTCTCCCCCGCCGTACGGGCCGCCATGGCCGCGTACGCGGTGAAATGAGGCCCGCGATGGACCTGACGATCCTCTACCGCGGCCCCCTCGCGTCCTGCGACTACGACTGCCCCTACTGCCCGTTCGCCAAGCGGCGGGACAGCCGGGAGCAACTGCGCGCCGACCGGACCGCCCTCGCCCGGTTCGCCGCCTGGGCCTCGGAGCCCACGGACGACCGGCTGTCGGTGCTCTTCACCCCCTGGGGCGAGAGCCTGGTCCGGTCCTGGTACCGGCGCACGCTCACCGAGCTGTCCCATCTGCCGCACATCCGCCGGGTGGCCGTCCAGACGAACCTGAGCTGCCGCACCGACTGGCTGGCGGACGCCGATCCGGAGACGCTCGCCCTCTGGTGCACCTACCACCCGGGACAGACGCCGTACGACCGTTTCCTCGCCAAGTGCCGTGATCTGGCCGCCCGTGGCGTGCGGTTCAGCGTCGGCGTGGTCGGCCTGCCCGAACACCTGGAGCACGCGCGCCGGCTCCGCGCGGAGCTGCCGGAGCACGTCTATCTCTGGATCAACGCGGCCGAGGGGCACACGTACGGCGACGAGGAGGCCGCCCTATGGACGGACCTCGACCCGCTGTTCCCGTACAGCCGCCATCCGCACCGCTCGGCCGGACTGCCCTGCCGCACGGGCGAGTCGGTGATCTCCGTGGACGGCGACGGTACGGTACGGCGCTGCCACTTCGTCCGCGCCGAGCTGGGCAACCTGTACGACGGTTCGTACCGGGCGGCCCTCGGCCCCCGGGGCTGTCCGCTCGCCGTGTGCGACTGCCACATCGGCTATGTGCACCTGGAGACACTGCCGTTGTACGACGTGTTCGCGGGCGGGGTCCTGGAGCGCGTCCCGGCCGACCGCACCGCACAGGCCGCCCCCGTACCGGTGTCCCTGTCCATATCCCCGTCCCCCTCCCCCTCCCCCTCCCCCTCAAGGTGAATCAGCACTTGAGCGGCAGCAGATCAGGACGCTTGGCCGCCACGTGATCACCGGAGGACTCGCCGCGCAGCCGCCGCCCGATCCAGGGCACCAGATGCTCCCTGGCCCAGTGGATGTCGTCGCGCCGCACCTCGAACGTGCCGCGCGGCGCCTGCGGCGGCCACGGCTGGTCCGGGTCGGCGGGCACGTCGAGGCCGAGCACCTGCCCCGCGCGCAGCGCGACCCGGGTGTGACCCTCGGGTGACAGATGGAGGCGGTCGCTGTCCCAGGCCCGCCGGTCCTGGACGGACCTGAGCGACCACAGGTCGAGGACCGGGCAGTCGTACCGGTCGGCGATGGACCGGACATGCGCGGTGTACGTGGCGATCTTTCCGCGCAGATGCCGCAGCACCGGGACGTTCCTGGGGTCGAAGCCGGTGGTCACCATGACCGTGCCGACCGCGCAGGACAGGTCGGCGACGGCCCGCTCGAAGCGCTCGGCGACGTCGTCGGGGTCGGACACGGCAGCTGTAGTTCTTGATCACGGCTGGTCGTGGCGGCGGTGTCGTTGCTGGTGGCAGGCGGTTGCGACGGCTTGGTGATGGCGTCTCCAGGCGGTCCAGTGCAGGACGTGGTCACGGTCGCGGGCGGGTGGTGACAGCACGATGGCCCGCAGGAGACGGATGAGCTCGGGACAGGTCAGCGGGACGAGTCTGGGCTGCCGCTCGGAGCCATCATGGACAGCTGCGGCCGTGAGGGCGAGGACGGCGGCGGCGATCAGGGAGAACAGTGACCAGCGCATCCAGGAGTTCCAGCAGGTCACCTGGCCCTGGTCGAGTCCGGTGAAGCCCTTGGCGAGTTGGAAGGTCTCCTCGATCCGCCACCTCCGGCAGATCACTTCCACCAGCGTGCCGAGCGGGACGTCGCCGGGTGCCCAGCAGCGGAAGTAGGACACCTCGCCGGTGTAGCGGTGCCGCCGTGCGACCAGCACACTCGTGCCAGCCCCAGCCCCAGCCCCAGCCGCGTTCCCGTTTCCGTTCCCGTTCCCGTTCCCGCCGGGAGTGTCGTCGGGGCGGACCTCGAGCCAGGCCCAGTCGTACTCGCGGGTGCCCTTCGCGCCGTGCCCTGTCCGCCGGCGCAGCCATTGCTCGGGCCGCACCTTGTTGATCAGCTTGCGGGCCTCCCACCGGTGGCCGGCCCCGTCGGTGACCTGGTAGGTCGCGGCGATACCGACTGTGTAGCCCAGGCCCAACGCCCTTATTCCCCGGCGCAGTTCACGACCGCAGTACACCTCGTCGCCTGCGAACCATCGGGCATCGAGACCGGACGCGAGCACGCCGGTCACCATGGACAGCGCCTGCTGTGGTTTCGTCGCGAACACGACCTCCTCCGGGACCCCGGCCACCTCGCGGCGCTCCTCGTCCGCGGCCCAGTCCGCCGGGAGGTACAGGGCCCGGTCCACGATCACCTTCATGGTTGCGGTGACCGCCGCCAGATGCACCGCCACCTGGCACAGGCCGACGCCGCCGAGCGCACCGGAGTACTGCGGGCCGGCCCCCACGCAGTCTGTGGAGGACTTCGCATCCCCTGTCTCGTCGGCCACCAACACCACTTCCTGGCCCGCGAGTTCACCGGCCACCAGGCGGGCGATCTCCTCCCGTGCCCGTTCGTGGTCGAACCGGGCCCGGGAGAGCAGGTGCTGCAGCCGGTGCGGACCCGGGTGCCCCAGCGCCTGCCCGAGCGTCCAGCAGTTGCGCGTGTCCACCTCCATCAGCAGCCCCGCGACCAGCTCCGCCATAGTCGCTCGCGTCTCGCGCCGCGCGAAACAGCCCGCGACCGCAGCCATCGCCCTCCCGAACGTCTCGGCCCACGCCTGCTCGGCTATCGTGGCCTCCGCGGCCACCGTCTCTTGATACGTCGTCACAAACGTTCATGATCGCGGTGGCCGCACCCATGCCCGCACCCAGCCCCTCAGCGCGCTGACCAGCCCAGACGCCGGAACTACGGCTGCCGTGTCGGAGCCGGGCCGGATGATGTCGTTGCCGCCCGCGCAGAAGGTCACCAGGTCCGGGGCGAGTTCACGGGCCCGCGGAATCTGTTCCTCGACGATGTGGTCGAGCAGCCGGCCCCGTATCGCGAGATTCGCGTACCGGAAATCGCCGTGAACGGTGTCGGCGGCCTTTCCCTGCTCGTTCTTTTCCCCCTCGCCGGGCACCGGGAGTTGGTCCGCGAGCAGAACGGCGAGCCGGTCCGCCCAGCCCACATACGTCCCGTCAGGCCCCGGATCCCCCACGCCCTCCGTGAAACTGTCACCGAGCGCTGCGTACGACCCGAATGTGCCACGTCTTCTCGTTCTCGAATCGTCAGCCACAGCAGCACATCATTCACCCGGGGATGTGACCTACGCGACCGTAAGGAGAGATTGACGCAGGGTGAGATATGCCATCGGTCAAGTTTGGCCCAAACGGGAATAGCCCCGCCCGGCGAAAAGGAATCACCGGAGCGGGGCCGAAGAGAGCCCGGAAGGGATCAGATGACGACGCCCTGCTGGCGCAGGAAGGCCAGCGGGTCGACGTCCGAGCCGTAGTCGGGACCGGTACGGATCTCGAAGTGCAGGTGCGGGCCTGTCACGTTGCCGGTGGCGCCGGAGAGGCCCAGCTGCTGGCCCTCGCTGACGGTCTGTCCGGCGGAGACGGCGATCGAGGACAGGTGCGCGTACTGCGAGTACATCCCGTCCGCGTGCCGGATGACGACCTGGTTGCCGTACGAGCCGCCGTCACCGGCGCTCACGACGGTGCCCGCGCCGACGGCCTTCACCACGGTGCCCGAGGGCGCCAGGAAGTCCACGCCGGTGTGGTAGCCGCTCGACCAGTTGCTGCCCGAGGCGTGGTACGGCGTGCCGATGGCGATGCCGGAGACCGGCAGCGTGAAGGCGGACGCCTTCACGGCCGGGGCCGCCTTCTTCACGGGCGCGGCCTTCTTCACCGGCGCGGCCTTCTTGGGCGCGGTGCGCTCGGCGGAGCGGGATGCCGTGGTGGGGGCCTTGGCGCGGTCGGCCGCGGGGGCCTTGGCGCCGAGGGTCAGCGTCTGGCCGGGGTGGATCAGCGACGGGTCGGAGCCGATGACGCGCTTGTTGTCCGCGTAAAGCTTCTTCCAGCCGCCCGCGACCTTCTTCTTCTTGGCGATCTTCGACAGGGAGTCGCCGGAGACCACGCGGTAGGTCGCGGCGGTCCTGGCGGCGGCGGCCCGCGTCACGGACGCGGGAGCGGCGTGGACGGCGGACGTGGCGGACGCGGTGACGGATCCGGCGGCGGCGGCCGGTGCGGCGTGCGCCCCGGTGGCGCCGATGAGCGGAAGCACGACTGCGGCTCCGCCCGTTCCGGCCAGGACAAATCCGCGGGTGATCGGGTTGCTCTTGGGACGGCGGTGCTTACCCTTGGCGGGCATGGCGAATTCCTCTCCGGCGCCTACGAGGTGAGCTGTCGGGTTCGGGCTGGAGATGCCCGGTCGCGGTTGCCGCGCGACTTCACCCCGAGCCGTCCGCGGAAACGGAACGGCGTACTACCTGGGTCCCCCGCTCCTGCCACGCGTGGATGGTGGGTGGGTACGAATTCCGGGCGGCGGCAGGATTAGGCGTTCCGCTCGGATTGAGGGTGAACGTAAGCCGACGCGGACGGCCGGTACAAGCCACCGGTACCTCGCATTCGTGCACGCTCCGATATCTTCCGGCCTTTCCGGTCACCCTGCGTGGATATGCGATCTTCGCTTTCCTTCTGACAACGCAATTCCGTTTTCCGTCACCGCCACGCACCGTCACGGATATGATCCTGCTCACGAGCCGAGGACCATCTCCCCCTCGATCGGGGCAGGTTAGGCGCAATGCCTCAATACGGACAGATCTCACCAATTGCCCAAGGGCCCATGTCGTAGGGTCGCAGTCGACATCGTCGGCGAGCCGCGCCGACGGCAGACACGGAGGAGCAGCCCGTGACCCAGAATCTGCCGCACGTGCCACCGGTCGAGCCGGAGCTGACCGGGGTACGCAACTTCCGCGACGTGGGCGGGCTGCCGACCACGGACGGCAGGAAGGTCCGGTACGGGCGGCTCTACCGCAGCGGGCACCTCGCGGGGGCCACCCCGGCGGACGCCGCCCACCTCGCGTCGCTGGGCCTGCACACGGTCTTCGACTTCCGCAACGCGGCCGACGTACGCCTGGACGGGGAGGACATCGAGCTGCCCGGCGTACGGAACGTGAACATCCCGCTCACGGACCCGGCGGACGGCGCCGAGTTCTGGCGGATGGTCCGCGACGGCGACCTCGGCCAGCTGCGCTCGCTTCTCGCGGACGGGAAGGCGGTGGCCCGCATGATCGATTCGTACCGCACGATCATCAGGGACCGTACCGCCGAGCACAGCAGGGTCCTGCACGCGCTCGCCGACAACAACGTCCCCGCGCTGATGCACTGCGCGGCCGGCAAGGACCGCGCCGGCCTGTCCGTCGCGGTGTCGCTGCTCGCGGTCGGTGTGGAGCGGGACGCGATCGAGGAGGACTACCTCAAGTCGAACGAGCCGAGCCGCCGCTACAAGGTCCGCCGCAGCGACACCTCGCCCGCCGGGATGTCCGCGGAGGTGATGGAGCTGCTCGGTCCGCTCTTCGACGCGCGCGCCGCGTACCTCGAAGCGGCCTTCGACACGATCACGACCACCTGGGGCTCCACCGACCGCTACCTCTCCGAGGGCCTCGGGCTCTCCCCGGAGACCCGCGAAAGGCTGCGCGAGGGCCTGCTGGACGCGCCCTAGGAGCCGACGCTGAACAGCAGGTAGAGGAAGCCTGCGAAGAGGTGTCCCGCGATCAGGTAGGCGAAGAGGCGGATGACCAGCCCCCGGGGCAGGGTGCGGTTCTTCTTGTTCTCCGGCATGGCGTCGAACCTTTCTCGAAGGCTGTCGGTGGAGATCGGCGAGGCTGTCAGTGGAGATCGGCGGCGGGGCTCTGGAGCAGGGTGTGGACGAACAGCAGCTCGGTCCCGCCGGCGTCCGCGGCGGCGAGCCGGTGCGGGGTGAGCGAGTCGAAGTGCGCGCTGTCCCCGGGCCCGAGGAGGTGCACCGCGTCCCCGAGGCCCAGCCGCAGCCGCCCGCCGAGGACGTAGAGCCACTCCTCCCCGGGGTGCACGCGTACGAGATCGCCCTGCGCCCCGTACGGCACCACGACCCGCAGCGGCTGCATGGCCCGGCCGGAGCCGCCCGCGCGGTGGTACGTCCAGCCGTCGGCCTCGACCGGCTCCTGGCGCCCCGCGCGGATGACGGGATCACGTTCGGCGGGCGCCTCGCCGAGCAGGTCGGCGACCGTCGTGCCGTAGATGCGGGCCAGGGCCAGCAGCATCGGCAGCGAGGGCTGGCGCCGGCCGGTCTCCAGCCGGGAGAGGTGGGCGGGTGACAGACCCGCCCGCGCGGCGACGGTCTCCAGCGTGAGCCGGCGGTCGCGGCGCAGCTCGCGCAGGCGCGGCGCGACATCGGGGAGCGTTTCCGGCAGGGTGTCCGGCATGATGTCCGGCAGCGCGCCGGACCGGCCCGGAACCGCGTCCTCAGGCGTGTTCATGCCTCTATTGCGCCAGGGACGTGCCTCGGAGGCAACTTTTTTGCCTCCGAGGCAAAAGCACAGCCACCGCCGATGACTACCGGTTCGCGACGGCCTGCTTCACGAGCGTCCTGCCGAAGTCCCACATGAGCCCGCCGCCACCGTGCGCGTCGTCCATCACGGCCGTGAAGGCGTCCACGAAGCGCTCGACCTCCCGCTCGCCGATCGTCAGCGGCGGAATCAGCTTGATCACTTCCAGGTGGTCACCGGAGACCTGCGTGAGGATCCGGTGCTTCTGGAGCAGCGGTACGACCACCATCTGGGCGAAGAGCCCCTTGCGGGCGGCCTGGAGCATGGTCCAGCGCCCCCGCAGCTTGATCGAGTTCGGCCGGCCGAACTCGATCCCGATCATCAGCCCGCGCCCGCGCACGTCGTGCAGCAGTTCGTAGCGGTCCACGAGCGCCGCCAGCCGCGTCCTGAGGAGATCGCCGGTGACCCGCGCGTTGGCGACGATCTGCTCGTCCTCGATCACCGACAGGACGGCCAGGCCCGCCGCCATCGCCTGCGCGTTGGAGCCGAAGCTCGCCGAGTGGACCAGCACCCGGTCCATCGACGAGTAGACCTTCTTGAAGATCCAGTCCCGGCCGAGGGTCGCGCCGACGGGCACATAGCCGCCGGACAGGGCCTTGGCCACACAGATGAGGTCGGGCTCGACCCCGTCCTCGTGCTGGTACGCGTAGAAGTCACCGGTCCTGCCGAGGCCGGTCTGCACCTCGTCCACGATGAGCAGGCTCTTGTGGCGGCGCAGCAGCTCCTGCGCGCCGCGCAGGAAGCCGGGCGGCGCCGCGTACACCCCCTTGCCCTGGATCGGTTCGATCACGAACCCGGCGACGTCGCCGCGCTTCAGCTCGCGCTCCAGCGCGTCGAGGTCGCCCATCTCGATCGCCGTGTCGGGCAGCAGCGGCGCGAAGCCGTCCCGGAAGCCGTCCTCGCCGTTGACGGACAGCGAGCCGGTGGTCAGCCCGTGGAAGGCGTGGGAGCAGTACAGGATCCTGGGGCGGCCGGTGGCGTACCGCGCGAACTTGAGCGCCGTCTCGACCGCTTCCGTACCGCTGTTGCCGAAGAACACCCGGTCCAGGTGCGGGCTGTGGGCCAGCAGCTTCTCGGCGAGCAGGCCGGGCAGCGGCTGGCAGTCGAAGCGGGTGAGGTCGGCGAGCGAGGCGTCGAGGACGTCGTGCAGCGCCTTCCGTACGACGGGGTGGTGGCGCCCGAGCCCCATCACACCGAACCCGGCGAGCATGTCCAGGTAGTCGTTGCCGTCCGCGTCCCAGAAATAGGCGCCCTCGGCCCGTTCGTAGACGCGGTCGAAGCCGATGGTGTGGAGCATGCGCGGGAGTTGGTGGTTGAGGTGCTTCGTGTGCAGGTCGTACCGCTCGGCGCCGCGCTCCGCGAGCAGCCGTGTCAGGTCGAAGCCCTTGGTCATTCGCTGTTCTCCTTGTGTGCCAGGGCGGCGCTGATCCGTCCTGCGATCTCCACCGGTGTGCGGCCGAGGTCGGCCAGCACCTCACTGCGCTTGGCGTGGGGGAGGAACTGTTCCGGGATGCCGATCCCCCGCAGGGGTACGTCGACGGGCTTGACCCACCGGGGGTCGACCACGGTGCAGGGGATACCGCGTTCCGCGAGGAGGTCGGCCGCCGCGAGGCACGGGGCGAGCGCCCCGACGGAGACGACCAGCACCTCGGCGTCGTGCGCGCGGGGCAGGACGTCCATCCCCACGACATGGTGGTCGTGCCGCAGGACGTCCCGTGCCTGGGCCGGGCCGTCCGCCCAGCCGAGCACGGTGGAGGCGTGCGAGTTCTCGATGACGTCGTGGTCGGACTCCGCGCGGGAGGGGTAGCCGGACAGCCCGCCCTTGCCGCGCAGTTCGGAGAAGTCCTGCCGGCCGGTCAGGAGTTTTTCGCCGAGCTGTCCCGCTGTCAGTGCCTTGAGGTCGTGCGGCCCCCGGATCCCTTCCAAGATCGACACGATCGAGCCCCCTCTCCCCTGCTTCTCGGCCCACCACGGCGCGGTGCCCCGCCCACCGCCGCCGGACGGGCCGGCGGCGGTGGGCGGGGCGTTCCGTCAGTGCGCTCCCGTGACCGTCAGCGGGTGCCGCCGACCGTCTCGCGGACCGCCCGCAGGGATTCCTTGAGGGATCCCATGGTGGCGAGGACGGCCGTCGGCTCGTAGCCGCAGTGCGCCATGCAGTTGGCGCACCGGGGGTCCTTGCCGCGCCCGTACTTGTCCCAGTCGGTCTCCTCGATCAGCTGCCGGTACGTCGGCACGTACCCGTCGCTCATCAGGTAGCAGGGGCGCTGCCAGCCGAAGAGCGAGTAGTTCGGGATGGCCCAGGCCGTGCAGGGGAAGTCGGCCTTGCCTTCGAGGAAGTCCAGGAAGAGCGGCGAGTGGTTGAGGCGCCAGCGCCTGCGGTTGCCGCCGGAGAACGCCTTCTTGAACAGCTCCCGCGTCTGTTCGACACCCAGGAAGTGCTCCTGGTCGGGGGCCTTCTCGTAGGCGTAGGCGGGCGAGATCATCATCTCGTCCACCTTCAGGTCGTCATTGAGGTAGTTGAGCACCTCGATGATGGTCTGCGGGGTGTCGGTGTTGAAGAAGGTCGAGTTGGTGGTCACCCGGAAACCGGCCGCCTTGGCCGCCTTGATGGCCGCCACCGCCTCGTCGAACACCCCCTCCTTCGCGACGGACTCGTCGTGCCGCTCCCGCAGCCCGTCGATGTGCACGGCGAACGCGAAGTACGGCGACGGGGTGAACTTGTCGAGCTTCTTGCGCATCAGCATCGCGTTGGTGCACAGGAAGACGTACTTCTTCTTGGCCACCAGCTGCCGGACGATCTCGTCGATCTGTGGGTGCATCAGCGGCTCGCCGCCGGCGATGGAGACCATCGGCGCCCCTGACTCCAGCACCGCGCCGACCGCCTGGGCAACGGGCATCCGCTGCTTCAGCACGCCGGCCGGGTGCTGGATCTTGCCGCAGCCCTCACAGGCCAGATTGCAGGCGAACAGTGGTTCGAGCTCGACGATGAGCGGGAACTTCTCCCGCTTTCTGAGCTTCTGTTCAGCCAGATAAGTCCCGACCCTGATGGTCTGGCGAAGCGGCATGGCCATCTAGCTCACCTCCTGGGGAGCAGCAAAGAACGGTGCCATTCATAAAAAGCTGGAAGGACGGCACGAAGAACACGGAAAGCTGATATTCCACCGCGCACCGTGCCGATACGGACGAGCTCGTGCTCCGGGGCGTCCACGACCACCCGGACGGCCGCAACCGGCCGGGGCCCGGCACGCAGAGCGGTACGGAGTGTCGTGGCGGACTCCATGTCCACCGCGACCGCCCCGGTGGCGCGCAGCGCGACCCGCTCCTCGCCGCGCACCACATGATCGGAGCCGGTCAGCGGTCCGGTGTGGACCGCGTGTCCCGGTACTGCGCGTGTCAGCGCCTCGACGAGCAGCTCGGTGGCCGTACAGGGCGTGGAGCCACCGGCTCCCCGGGTCTCGTCGGCGACGATCAGGTCCCCGGGGTTCATCCCCGGGGCGAGGCCGGCACAGAAGCCGGACGCGATGACGGCCGCGTCCCTGTGCCTGGCCTCGCCGAGCGCGCGCGCCACCGCGTGCTCGGCGTTCTTGGGTCCCATGCCCGTCCGCAGGACGGTCACAGGACCGGCCGCGTCGGCGCGTCCCGCGCTGCGCAGCGCGAACCGCTCGATGCCCAGGGCGCAGGCGATCAGCAGACCGAAGGGCTCTTCCATCAGCTCCCCTTGCGGCTGATCGCGCCGCTGGCCAGGGGCTCCCCGTTGACGTACCGGCCGAGAGCCGTGAGCGGGAAGACCTGCCGGTAGAGGTGGTAGTTGATGGAGAAGTCCCACGGGAAGCCGGTACCGGTGAAGTACGGCTCGTCCCACGAACCGTCCTCGCGCTGGGTCTCGGCGAGCCAGGCGACACCCCGCTCGACGGCCGCGCTCTCCCGCCCGCCGGCCGCGAGGAGCGCCAGCAGCGCCCACGCGGTCTGGGAGGCGGTGGAGGCACCGTGCCCGATCCACTTCTCCTCGCGGTACGAGCGCAGGTCCTCGCCCCAGCCTCCGTCGTCGTTCTGCACGGATTCGAGCCAGCGGACGGCCCGGCGGATCGCGGGGTGGGTGACCGGCAGCCCGGCGGCGGTCAGGGCGGGCACCACCGAGCCGGTGCCGTAGACGTAGTTGACGCCCCAGCGGCCGAACCAGGCGCCGGAGGCTTCCTGTTCCGCGAGGAGCCACTCGATGCCCCTGCGGGTGTCGGGGTGTTGGGCCATGCCCTCGTACGCCAGCATCTCCACGACGTGCGCGGTGACGTCGGCGGACGGCGGGTCGATGACCTCACCGAAGTCGCAGAACGGCATCCGGTTGGGGAACGGGCTGGTGTTGTCGGCGTCGAACGCCGCCCACGCCCCGTTCCTGGACTGCATGCCGAGCGTCCACCGGGTACCGCGCTCGACGGCCGCGTCGAGCCGCGCGGGCGCCGGGTGTCTGACCCGGCGCAGCGCCAGGATCACCTCGGCGGTGTCGTCGATGTCCGGGTAGTTGTCGTTGTGGAACTCGAAGGCCCAGCCGCCGGGGGCGAGTTCGGGTCTGCGTACGGCCCAGTCCCCCGGCCGGGAGATCTCCTCGGCGATCATCCAGTCGGCGGCCTTGACCAGCGCCGGGTGGTCGGGGCTCAGGCCCGCGTCGGCGAGGGCGATGGTGGCCAGGCAGGTGTCCCAGACCGGGGACTGACAGGCCTCGATCATCCGCGCGCCGTCCTCGCGCCACACGGCGAACCGGTCGAGCGATTCCAGGCCCGCGCGCATGATCGGGTGGTCCAGGTCGTAGCCGAGGAGGTGCAGGGCGATCACGGAGTAGACGGCGGGCGGCTGGATCCCGCCCCAGGCACCGTCGTTCTCCTGCCGCTCGATGATCCAGCGGGCGGCCGCGTTCATCGCGGTCCTGCGTACGCGGCGTGGCGCCACCTTGTGGTAGGCGTGCAGGAGCTTGTCGAGCCGCTGGAACATGCCGTCCCAACTGGCGACCGATGCCAGCGGTTTGACGGGGTTGGGGGCGCCGGCGTCGGTGTGCAGTTCGTCGAGCGGGAAGGGAGCGGGCCGCACGGGCCGCTTCGCCGAGACGATGGTGAGCGGCACGATGGTCTGCCGGGCCCAGCAGCCGAAGTCGTAGATGTTGAGCGGGAACCACTTGGGGAAGAAGATCAGTTCGGGGGGCAGTTGGGGGAGGTCGTCCCACTTCCACCAGCCGAAGAGGGCCAGCCAGATCCGGGTGAAGACGCGGGCGGCGGCGATGCCGCCCTGTTCCCGTACCCAGGTGGCGGCGCGTTTCATGTGCGGGTCGTCCGGGCTGTCCCCGGCGAGCCGCAGGGCCACGTACGCCTCGATGGTGGCGGAGAGTTCGGGAGGGCCGCCGTAGAAGGTGGCCCACGTGCCGTCCGCGCGTTGCTGGCCTCGGATGAACAGGCCCGCGGCCTCGGTGGTGCGCGGGTCCTGGACCCCGAGGAATTGACGGAGCAGCAGATCCTCGGCGTCCATGGTGACGTTCGTCTCCAGGTCGCCCTTCCACCACCCCTGGGCGTCCTGTTGGCCGAGCAGGTGCTCGACGGATCGTGCGGTGGCCCGCCGGGCGGCCACCAGGAGGTCGCCCGCCGCGGCGGTAGTCGTGTCGGTCGGTTCACTGGCCGCGGCTGCGCGGGGTCCCACGGCCCCGGTGCTTCCGTCGGTCGTCGCTGTCATGGCTTCCCCTTCGTGCAGTGTGCTTCTGCTGTGCTGGGGTCTCCGTCGTCCATGCCCGGTCGGGCTGCCGCGAGGGCTGCGCCCTAGGGGCCGTGGACGGCGACTGCGAGGCATATGGGAATAATGATCATCTCTTTCGTACGACGACGAAGTCGGCGAGTGCGGTGAGCTGCGCCCTGACCTGTTGCGGCATGTCCACGCCGTCCAGGGCCTCGATGGCGACGGTGTGCTGCCTGCGGGCCTCCTGCGAGGTCCACTCCCGGCCGCCCGCCTCCTCGATCAGTGCCGCCCTGGTGGCGAACTCCTCCTCCGAGAAACGCTCGAAGTCGTTGCTCTTGGCGTCGGCGGCGAGCAGTTCGCCGAGCCGTTCCGACGCCGGACCGCCCGCCGCGAGCGCGGCGACGACCGGCAGGGACTTCTTGCGCTGGCGCAGGTCGCTCCAGGTCTGCTTGCCGGTGGCCCCCGGGTCGCCCCAGATGCCCAGCAGGTCGTCCACGGCCTGGAAGGCGAGCCCGAGGTGATGGCCGTACGCCTCCAGCGTGTCGGCCGTCCGGTCGTCGGCGCCGCCGAGGACCGCGCCGATGGAGGCGGCGCAGGCGAGCAGGGCGCCGGTCTTGTTGCCCTCCATCTCCAGGCACTCCTCGACGGTGACCCGTTCGCGGTGCTCGAAGGAGATGTCCTGGGCCTGGCCGTCGATCAGTTTGCGGCTGGCGGTGGTCAGCCGGCGGGTCGCGCGGCCCGCCTCCACCGTGCCCAGCTCCAGCAACACCTCGTTGGCGAGCGCGAAGAGCGCGTCGCCGACGAGGATCGCCTGGGCGGGGCCGTGCATCTTCCAGACGGTGTCGCGGTGGCGGCGCTGCTCGTCGCCGTCCATCAGGTCGTCGTGAAGGAGCGAGAAGTTGTGGACCAGTTCCACGGCGACCGCGCCGGGGATGCCCGTGCGGGGGTGGGCGCCGGCGGCCTCGGCGGAGAGCAGCGCGAGCGCCGGGCGCACGGCCTTGCCGCCGTCGCCGTCGGCGGGCCTGCCCTCGGCGTCGATCCAGCCGAAGTGGTAGGCGGCGACGGTGTCCATGGGCGGGGCGAGCCGGTCGACCGCGGCGCGCAGCACGGGGGTCGACATGCTCCGTCCGCGCTCCAGCAGTGCGTAGACGTCGGCGGTGTCGACAGCCGGGTTCGCCGGGGGCACGGTCGGCACGGTCTCTCCTCTTGTTCCAGTACTCGTGGGGGCGGTGCTCGGGCTCATGCCGCCTCCTCCAGCGGGTGTGCGTGGCGGGCGCCCAGCTCGGCCAGGGCCGCGCCGGCGGCGCTGAAGCCGCTCCTGACCGCGCTCTCCATGGTCGCGGGCCAGCCGGTGGCGGTCCACGCGCCGGCCAGGTACAGGCCGGGTGCGTGGGTACGGGCCCCCGGCCGCAGCCGGCCCACGCCCGGGGTGGGGGCGAAGGTGGCGGTCCGCTCGCGGGTGACGAAGAAGTCCCGTACCTCCGCGCCCCTGGTCGCCGGAAGCAGTCGTTCCAGCTCGGGCAGATAGCGCGTGCGCAGGGCGGAGACGGGGGTGTCGATCTCGTCCTCGGCCGCGGACTGGGAGAGGGCCAGGTACTGGCCCTCCTGGAGTCCGGAGGCGGCCGTACGGTCGAAGACCCACTGGACCGGGCTGCCGAGGGCGGCGAAGAACGGCCGGCGCAGGACCTTACGGTCGTAGACGACGTGGATGTTCAGGATCGGCGCGGTGCCGATGTCGAGCAGCCGGTCGGGGTCGTCGAGGGCGCCCTCGGGCAGCAGCGCGTGGGCCTCGCGCTGGGGTACGGCGAGGACGACGGCGTCCGCGTCGAGCCGCTCGCCGTCCACCTCGACGTGCCAGCCGCCGTTCTCCGCCCGGGTGACGGAGTGGACGCGGGTGCGCAGCTGTGTCCGTACGCCGGCGGAGTCCAGGGCCTTGCGGGCCAGCGTGTCGTGCAGCTCGCCGAGGGGGACGTGCGCCCAGCCGATGTCGGCGGCGCCGGGCTCGGAGAGCAGTCCGGTCTTGAAGACCATCGCGGCGAGCCCGAGGGAGGCGTTGGGCGCGGTGGCGTTGAGGGTGGCGACGCCCACCAGGTCCCAGAGCGCCTCGATCGTCCGGGCCGACTGGCCGTGGCGGCCGAGCCAGGTGCCGAAGTCGACCCCGTCCAGCGCCGGGTCGGCGGGATCGAGCCGCTTGAGGGCGAGCGCGGCGCGTCCTACGGAGGCGCGCTCGGCGAGGGAGAGGTGCGGGTAGGCGGCGAGTCCGGCGGCGAGGTGCAGCGGTACGGGCAGGCCGTTGCGGCGGATCCGGCCGAGGCGCGGCCTGCCGGGCGTGCCGACGTCCAGGACGGGTACGTCCAGGCGGTCCTGGAGGGGGGCGAGCGCGGCGCCGTCGACCCGGTCGAGGAACCAGCGGTACGCGGTGCAGCAGCGCAGGTACACGTGCTGTCCGTTGTCGATGTCGAGTCCGCCGCGGCGGAAGGAGAAGGCGAGGCCGCCGAGCCGGGGCCGGCCTTCCACCAGGGTCACGTCCAGTCCGGCGTCGGCGAGCTGGAGCGCGGCGGTGGTCCCGGCGAGTCCCGCGCCGACCACGACCGCGTGCCGGGACCGCGTGCCGTCGGCTGTGGTCATGCCTGCCCCCCTCGGAGTGTCGCAGTCAGGGACGCGTCAGACCGGCGGATGGTTGACACGGCAGGACCGGCCGACGGCGCCGGCGCGCCGCTCGTACCGGCCCGGGAGCCCTCCGGGGCGTTGTCGCACGTCATGCGCGCCTCCTGACCGTCTGCCGGGTGACGTTCCTGGCGTCGAGACCCGAGAGGCCGCGGACCGCCACGTACGCCTTCTCGTGTCCCGGCAGGGAGACACGCCCGCGCAGCACGGCCTCGGGGTCGCGCTCGATGCGGTCGAGGAGCCTGCGGTAGATGCCGGCCATGGCGGCGACACAGGCGCCGCTGCGCCGGTCGAGCAGCGGCAGCAGCCGGTAGCCCTCGGCGAACAGGGCCCGCGCGCGGCGGACCTCGAAGTGCACCAGTCCGGCGAAGTCGGCCCCGGGGGCGGGGGTGTTGCTGTGGAATCCCGCGGAGCAGCCGAACTTGGCGAGGTCGTCGGACGGCAGGTACGTACGGCCGTTGCCCGCGTCCTCGCGTACGTCCCTGAGGATGTTCGTCAGCTGGAGGGCGAGGCCCAGCGTGTCGGCGTACTCGGACGCGCGCTCGGCGCCCGGGGCGCCGGGGGACGTACCGAAGACGCCGAGCGAGAGCCGGCCGATGGCGCCCGCGACACACCGGCAGTACACCTTGAGCTGGTCCCAGGTCTCGTACGTCTCGCCGCGGACGTCCATCAGGACGCCGTCGATCAGCTCGTCGAGCCCGTCGACGGGGATGGGGAAACGGCGGGCCGCGTCGGCGAGCGCGACGGCGACGGGGTCGGTGTCGTCCTCGTCGACGGCGCCTTCCCTGATCCGGTCCAGGAGCACACGGGTGTCCTCCAGCCTGGCCTGCTTGGCCGCCGGTTCCAGTGTGCCGTCGCCGATGTCGTCCACCCGCCGGGAGAGGGCGTACAGCGCGGACATGGCCTGCCGCTTGTCGGTCGGCAGCAGCCTGATGCCGTAGGCGAAATTACGGGCCTGCTGGCCTGTGACGGCCTCGCAGTAGCTGTAGGCCGCCAATACCGGCGCGGACATCGGCGTCTGTCCCTCCACGTTCCGGTTCACCCCTCTCTGTGCGCTCGTCGCAAGACAGCTCCCACTTCGCGCAGCAGACGCGGCTTGGTGGGTTTGGGCGGTCCGGGGAGCACATCGTGCCCGGCGGCCGCGATCGAAGCGAGGGCGGCGCGCCCTCCGGCCACAAATCCCGCGAGCAGCAGACGGAGTCTGCCGTGGACGCTACCCACCAACAGGGTGCCTTCATTCAAGAGCCGGCCCGCCCGTTCGGCCTCGTAGGCCACCAGCTGGCGCACGGCGGCGCCCGCGCTCGGGACGGCGAGGTCCGCCTCGGTGACGCGGAATCGTTTCATGTCTTCCGCGGGCAGGTAGATCCGGTCGCGCCCGAGGTCCTCGGTCACGTCCTGGAGATGTTCGATGATCTGGAGTGCGGTGCAGACGGCGTCGGAGAGGCGGACACGCTCCGGGGTCGCGGTGCCGCTGATCGCCAGGACGAGCCGGCCGACCGGGTTCGCGGACAGTTCGCAGTACGCGAGGAGGTCGTCGTACGTCTCGTAGCGCCGTACCAGCTGGTCCTGGCGGTTGGCGCCGATCAGGCCGAGGAACGGCTCGGGTGTGAGCGCGGCGTTCCGTACGGTCGGGACGAGCGCCGTCAGCAGCGGATGGCCGGGAGCGGGGCCAGCCGGGTCGAAGACGCGCCGCGTGTCGGCCTCGAAGGCGTCGAGCATGACGAGCCGGTCGTCGGCCTGCCCGGGATCGACACCGAGGTGGCGGGCGTCGCCGCCGCCGGGGGCGAGGTCCCCGTCGCCGATGTCGTCGACGAGCCGGGCGAAGCCGTAGACCGCCATCAGGTCGTCGCGCCAGGCGCGGGGCAGGAAGAACGGCGCCACGGGGAAGTTCTCGTCCGCGGCCTTGTCCAGCGTCGTCCGCGAGGTGGCGTCGGGGCGCACCTGTGGGGTGCCCGTCACTGCGAGCTTCCCGGTGCAAGGACGGCGAAACCCTCGCGAATCTGGAGATTTTCCGTCACTGCCGTCACATCTCCCGTTCTACACTGCCGACCCAATACATCCCATTTCGGACACGCCGCCCGCTCGGCCCAGTCCCTCCGCACTCCCGCGCACCTGGGCGCTCCCGCGTCCGGAGGCCACCGGCGGACAGGACGCCCCCGGGGGAATCGCCCCACATGCCACGAATCAGCACCCGCACAGCTTACGTTGTACAACGAAGAGGAACACGCGGGGGTGTTGAGCGCATAACAAGAACATCGCAATGCCGGTCAACCTTCCCCCGACCCGGCCGACTTGACCGACGTTTGACGAAAACGGCCGGTGGCCGCACCCGGCCTGCCCGGTCCCGCCCCGGTGAAACCCCGTACGCCATGATGCTCCCGGCCGGCCGGGGATCTCCGGGGGCGCGCCGGGCCTCCGTCATGGCGCGGCCCCCGCCGTGGTGTTCCGGCGGGGGCCGCGTCGGGCTGATGGGGCACGGTGGGGACGGACCGGACTACTTGCCCGTCTCCTTCTCGTACGCCTTGATGACCTCGTCGGTCGGGCCGTCCATGAGCAGCTCGCCCTTCTCCAGCCACAGCACCCGGTCACAGGTGTCCCTGATCGACTTGTTGCTGTGGCTCACCAGGAAGACCGTGCCCGCCTCCTTGCGCAGCTCGCGGATCCGCTGCTCGGAGCGGATCTGGAACTTGCGGTCGCCGGTGGCCAGCGCCTCGTCGATCATCAGGACGTCGTGGTTCTTGGCGGCGGCGATGGAGAACCGCAGCCGGGCCGCCATGCCGGAGGAGTACGTCCGCATGGGAAGGGTGATGAAGTCGCCCTTCTCGTTGATGCCGGAGAAGTCGACGATCTGCTGGTAGCGCTCACGGACCTCCTCGCGCGACATGCCCATGGCCAGACCGCCGAGGATCACGTTGCGTTCGCCGGTCAGGTCGTTCATCAGCGCCGCGTTCACACCGAGCAGCGAGGGCTGGCCGTCGGTGTAGACCTTCCCCCGCTCGGTCGGCAGCAGCCCGGCGATGGCCCGCAGCAGGGTCGACTTGCCGGAGCCGTTGGTGCCGATCAGGCCGATCGCCTCGCCGCGGTAGGCGGTGAAGGTGACGCCCCGGACGGCGTGGACCTTGCGGACCCCGCGGGACTCCCCCTTCTCCTTCTCCCGGCGGACGATCCGGCTCAGCGCCGCCGTGGCACTGCCCCGGCCGCCGCCACCGGCGTTGACCCGGTAGACGATGTGCACGTCGTCGGCGATGACGGTGGGGGTGCGCCCCTTTTCGATGTCAGCCACGGCCGTACCGCTCCTCAGCTTTCCAGAAGTACACGAAGCCCCCGGCGCCCAGGACCACGGCCCAGAGCAGACCGACCATCCAGACGTGCGCGGGCAGATTCTCCGAGCCGTAGCCGTCGATCAGCGCGAACCTGACCAGATCCATGTAGATCGCGGCCGGGTTGTACTGGAGGACGTCCCCGATCCAGGCGGGCTTGTCCCTGAGCATCACGGGAATGGAGAACATCACACCCGACGCGTACATCCACGTACGCATCACGAACGGCATCAGCTGGGCGAGGTCCGGGGTCTTGCTGCCCAGCCTCGCCATGATCAGCGCGAGGCCGGTGTTGAACACGAACTGGAGCGCCAGCGCGGGCAGGATCAGCAGCCAGCTCAGCGACGGATAGCTGCCGAACGCCACCGCCACGACCACCAGCACGATCATGGAGTACATCAGCTGCTGGAGCTGCTGGAGCGCGAAGGAGACCGGCAGCGCGGCCCGGGGGAAGTGCAGGGCCCTGACCAGCCCCAGATTGCCCGAGATGGCACGGACCCCGGCCATCACCGAACTCTGGGTGAAGGTGAAGACGAACACCCCGGTCACCAGGAACGGGATGAAGACCTCCGACGGGATGCCCCGGCTGCTCTGGAGGATCAGGCCGAAGATCAGGTAGTAGACGGCCGCGTTGAGCAGCGGCGTCGCCACCTGCCAGAGCTGGCCGAGCTTGGCCTGGCTGTACTGGGCCGTGAGCTTCGCGCTGGAGAAGGCCAGGACGAAGTGCCGGCGACCCCACAACTGCCGTACGTAGTCGGCCAGTCCGGGGCGCGCCCCGCTCACCGCCAGACCGTACTTGGCGGCGACCTCCGCCGGGGAGAGACGGTCGTCGGGAGACGGCGGGGCGCTCATCGCGATCGCACCGTCATGGGTTGTCTCACTCACAAGTTGAAACTTTCGTGTTCAAGATGCGCAGACGATCGGGCACCGGCACGGACGGCCAGGCCGCGGGGACAGGACATGAGATGTTCTCAGACCCCAGATGCTCTCAGAGTCCGAGCATCTCAGACGACCGGTGGACGGCCCAGCCTGGTGAGTCGCCAGACCGTACGCCATTTCATCGGCCTCCGTGGTCCGCACGGGGTGGACCAGCCTTCCCTGAAGCCGCCCCACCACGCCTTGAGAGCCGGTTTCGACGGCCGCCTGAGCAGGGTCAGCAGCAGCCAGACCCCCAGATAGACCGGTACGACCGGGGCGGGGAGGTTGCGGCGGGCCAGCCAGACCCGGTTGCGGGCCACCATGCGGTGGTAGACCGCGTGCCGGGACGGCGGCATCGTCGGATGGTGCAGCACCAGGTCCGCGCGGTAGTCGATCATCCAGCCGGCGTCCAGGGCACGCCAGGCGAGATCGGTCTCCTCGTGCGCGTAGAAGAAGTCGTCCGGCAGCGGGCCGACCTCCGCGAGGACCTTCGTCCGTACGGCGTTGGCGCCGCCGAGGAAGGTCGTCACCCGGGACGACCGCAGCGGGTCGGACGCGCGCAGGCGCGGGACGTGCCGACGCTGCGTCAGTCCGGTCTCCGGGTCGGCGATCCGGAAGCTGACGATGCCGAGGACGGGATCGGCCGCGAAGGCCTCCCGTACCAGCTGGGCCGTGTCCGTGAGGGGCAGCGAACCGTCGTCGTCCAGGAAGAGCAGCGCGTCGACCTCCGAGCCGGCCGCGCCGAAGGCCTCGATGCCGACGTTGCGGCCGCCCGGGATGCCCAGGTTCTCGGGCAGCTCGACCGTCCGTACCCCGTCGGGAACGGGCCCCACCGGGGCGCCGTTCCCGACCACGACGACATCGACCGGATCGCCCTCCTGACGGGCGACCGAGTCGAGGAGCGCACGCAGTTCGCCGGGGCGCTCACCCATCGTGATGATCACCGCGCCGAGCCGCATGTCGCTCACTTCAGCCTGCTGGACGCCAGGATGGAGACCAGGTGGAGCAGGGTCTGGACGAGGGCGATGCCGGCGAGGACCGCGATGCCGAGGCGGGTGAAGAAGAGATCGCCCCGCGCCTGGTCGATGATCGCGACGACCAGGATGAAGAGGCTCGCCTCGATCCCGCCGACGAGCCGGTGGAACTTGAGCATGGCCGCCGCGCGGCGCGCCACCGCCAGACCGGACGAACGGGGCACGGACGCCTCGTCCTTGACCGCCGGCAGGCCGCTGCGCTGGCGGGCCACGTCCACCAGGTCCGTCTCGGCCTTGACGAGGATCGCGCCGAGCGCGGCGAGGGTGCCGAGGAAGGCCCACAGCCAGTTGGTGGACGCGCCGTTGTCGTGGAAGACGTCCGCGCCGCGCACCCCGAAGCCGACCAGCAGGGCCGCCTCGCACAGGTAGTGGCCCACCCGGTCGAGGTAGACGCCGGTGATCGAGGTCTGCTTGCGCCAGCGGGCCACCTCTCCGTCGACGCAGTCGAGGAGCAGGTAGACCTGGAAGAGGACCACCGCGAGGATCGCGCCGGTGAGCCCGGGCACGAGCAGTGTGGCGCCGCCTATGACACCCACGACCACCATGAGGTACGTGAGCTGGTTGGGCGACACACGGGTGTTCACCAGGTACGGGTCGATGTGCAGCGAGATCTCCCGCATGTACATGCGCCCGGCCCAGTGTTCCCCGCTGCGCCGGTCCTTCACTCCGTCGGGGTGGACGACGGGACGGAGTTCAGCTACTGATGGTCTTGGCATAGTCGGCGTACGCGTCCCTGATCTGATCGGTGGACAGGTCGAGGTGTTCGAGGATCGTGAAGCGGCCGGGGCGGGTCTGCGGCGCGTAGGCCACGGCCCGTACGAACTCGTCGACGGTGAAGCCGATCTGCTCGGGCAGGACGGGCAGTCCGTGCCGGTGCAGGACCTCGACGAGCAGCCGCGACTCCTCGTGGGCACCGCGCAGGTGCATGGCGAACGCGGCGCCGAGGCCGACCTGTTCGCCGTGGAGCGCGGAGCGCTTGGGGTGGAGCAGGTCGAAGGCGTGGCTGATCTCGTGGCAGGCGCCGGACGAGGGGCGGGTGTCCCCGCTGATCGACATGGCGATGCCGGTGAGGACCAGCGCCTCGGCGAGGACCGTCAGGAACTCGTCGTCGCCGACGCCGCCGGGATGGCGCAGCACCGCCTCGCCCGCCGTGCGCGCCATGGCGGCGGCCAGGCCGTCGACGGGTTCGCCGTTGGTCCGGTGCGACAGCTCCCAGTCGGCGATGGCCGAGATGTTGGAGACGGCGTCGCCGATGCCGGAGCGGACGAAGCGTACGGGCGCGTCCCGGATGACGTCGAGGTCGATGACCACGGCGATCGGGGTCGGCACGCCGTAGGAGCCGCGGCCGTTGTCGTTGTCGAGGGTGGCGACGGGTGAACAGATGCCGTCGTGCGCCAGGTTGGTGGCGACCGCCACCATCGGCAGGCCGAGGCGGGCCGCCGCGTACTTCGTCACGTCGATGATCTTGCCGCCGCCGAGGCCGACGACGGCGTCGTACCGCTTGCCCTTGATCCCGTCGGCGAGCCGGACGGCGGAGTCGATGGTGCCGTCGGCGACGGCGAACCAGTCGGCGTCGGGCAGGACCGGCGCCAGCTTGTCGCGCAGCGCCGCCCCCGACCCGCCGCTGATGGCGAACGCGAGCCGTCCCGAGCTGGAGATGCGCTGGTCGGCGAGGAGCCCGGCCAGGTCGTCCATCGCGCCGCGGCGGATGTCGACGGAGACCGGGGAGGGGATCAGCCGGGTCAGTACTGGCACGCGATCTCACGGCCCTTCGCGAGGTCGGCGTGATTGTCGATCTCGACCCAGGGGACGTCGCCGATGGGGGCCACGTCGAGCGTGAAGCCGCGGTCGACCAGTTCCTGGTAGCCGTCCTCGTAGTAGAGGTCGGGGTCGCGCTCGAAGGTGGTCCGCAGGGCGTCCGCGAGGTCGGCCGCGGCGTCGGCCTCGATCAGCGTGACGCCGATGTACTCACCGGTGGCGGTGGCCGGGTCCATCAGCTTGGTGATGCGGCGCACCCCCTTGGTGCCCTCCGTGATGACCTTCATCTCCTCGTCGGCGAGGTGCTTGACCGTGTCGAGGGCGAGGATGATCCGCCGGCCCTCGCCGCGCGCGGCGAGCAGGGTCTTCTCGACGGAGACGGGGTGGACGGTGTCGCCGTTGGCGAGGATCACGCCCTTCCCCAGGACGTCACGGGCGCACCAGAGCGAGTAGGCGTTGTTCCACTCCTCGGCCTTGTCGTTGTCGATGAGGGTGAGCCGGATGCCGTACGTCTCCTCCAGGGCGGCCTTGCGGGCGTACACGGCCTCCTTGCGGTAGCCGACGACGACGGCCGCCTCGGTCAGGCCGACCTCGGCGAAGTTGGCGAGGGTCAGGTCGAGGACCGTGAGGGTCCCCTCCCCTTCCGGGTCCACGGGCACGAGGGCCTTCGGGAGCGTGTCGGTGTAGGGGCGCAGACGCCGTCCGGCACCGGCGGCCAGTACGAGGCCGATCATGCGGGTTCTCCTTCGTCATGTACGGCGGGGGCTCCCGCGGACACCCAGAAGCGGATGGACTCCAGGAGCACGACCAGCGCCACAACGGTCGCGAGCACCGTCAGGGCCACGGGGAAGTCCGTGCCGCGCGTCCCGAGGACGGCGGCGAGGGCGGTGACCACCAGCGTGCGGCCCTCGTGTCCGCCTATGGTCCTGACCAGCCAGCGGGGCGGGGCGCCGGTGCCGCCGCGGATGCGGTACACCGTGTCGTAGTGATGGTAGGCGACGGCCGCCACCAGCCCGAAAGCCGCGGGCAACGCTCCGTTCACCTCGGAACGCGCGGCGAGGACGAGGACGGTGGAGTACTCGGCGGCCCGGAGCACCGGCGGGACGAGCCAGTCGAGCGCGCCGGTGAGGGGCTGGGTGACGGCGGCGCCGGCGAGTACGGCGTACAGCGCGGCGGCCAGGACCACCCAGGAGCTGCCGAACGGTTCGAAGCAGGCGGCGGCCACCAGCAGGGCGCCGCCGGCGAAGGCCACGAACGGGCGCAGGCCGAACGGCGGGTAGGCCTTGAGGCGGGCCAGCAGCCGGGAGACGGTCTCGGCCACCGGGCCGGAGTCGGCGAGGTCGGCGAGGGCCCGCGCGGCGCGTTCGGTGCGGACGGCCTTGCGGGTCACCGAGCGCAGTACGCGGCCGGCGCTGGTGTAGCAGGCGGCGAATCCGCAGCCGATGAGGAGCGCGTAGAAGACGACACGCGGGGTGGTCAGGGCGGTCAGGACGGCGATCATCGCCCAGCGCTCGCCGATCGGGAGCACGATCATCCGGCGGACCCAGACGGTCCAGCCGACGCTGTCGAGCTTGCTGGAGAGCGCGGCGGTGGGGGTCCCGACGACGGCCTTGCCGGTGGAGGTGGCGGCCGTCGCGTCGACATTCGCCTCGTTGAAGGAGAAGTCCACCACGTGGCGGCAGGTCTGGAGGATCATCGCGCCGAGCGCGAGGGCCCATACGTCGTCGCCGTTCCTGGCGGCGCCGAGGGCGAGGCCCGCGTAGTAGGCGTACTCCTTGGCGCGGTCGAAGGTGGCGTCCAGCCAGGCGCCCATCGTGGAGTACTGGAGCGAGTAGCGGGCGAGCTGCCCGTCGGTGCAGTCCAGCACGAAGGAGAAGAGCAGCAGCACTCCGGCGGCGACGTAGCCGCCCCGGGTGCCGGTGGCCGCGCAGGCCGCCGCGATCAGCGCGGTGACCAGCGACGCGGTGGTGACCTGGTTGGGCGTCAGGCCCCGGCGGGCGCACCAGCGGGCGAGGTAGCGGGAGTAGGGGCTGACGCAGTACGTCGTGAAGAAGCCGTCGCGGGCCTTCACGGCGGAGCGCAGGCGTACGGCTTCGTCGTCGACGGCCGCGGTGGCTGCGGCGGCCTCCCGGTGGGAGGCGGTGTCGAGCGGGACGGCGGCGACCAGCGAGCCCAGTTCGGGGCGCTGCACGGGGGTGCCCTCGGCGTCGAGCGCCTCCGCGACCCGGTCGGCGAGGGAGGCGCCGTCCGCCAGGACGGCGGAGGAGAGCTGGGCGGTCCCGGCGGTCCCGGCCGTGTGGTCGGCGGCTGCCGGGGACAGCGCGGCGCTCCGCTCGACGGCGCCCGCGGCGCGTACCAGCGCGGTACGGGCCTCGGGCTGGGCGGTGAGCGCGCCGGTCACGGCGGCGAGCGGGAAGCGGGGGTCGGTCAGCGCGAGGCGCAAGGCGTGGAGATGGCCGACGAAGCGGGGGTCGACGAGGGCGACACGCTCGGCCGGCGGGACCTCGGCGATCAGGCTGACCGTCTCCGCCGTGCTGGTGGCGGTGCGTACGTCGAATCCCAGTGACCGCAGATCGTGCGCGAGCGACGATCCGGGTACCGGGAGACCGGTGAGGATGGCGGTCGACAGACGAACTCACTCCTTGGCACTGATCAGGGTTGGGTGCGCGGCGACCAGGGCCTGTCCTGCGACAGGCCCGTGCCCCGGGATTCCGGGCGGCGACACGTCGGCAGAGGCTATCGGATGAACGGAAGCCTGAGTTCACCGGGCGTTTACGCACAGGACGCCATGGTCTGAACGGGGTCCCGGGCGGAGATCATCATTGTCGATCACCGCGCCGCCCACAAACCGCCGCCGGGCCGGGACCGCCGCCGTGCGGACCCCGGCCGCCTCCGCCGTACGGACCCCGGCGGCCGGGCGGCAGCCCTTAGGGTGGCGGCATGACGTGGCTGATCACAGGTGGGGCGGGCTATATCGGGGCGCACGTGGCACGGGCCATGAGCGGGGCGGGCGAGCGGGTGGTGGTGCTCGACGATCTGTCGACGGGCGTCGCCGGGCGGCTGCCCGCGGAGATCCCGCTGGTACGGGGCTCGCTGCTGGACCGGGACGCGGTGGACCGGGTCCTGGCGGAGCACGAGGTCACCGGTGTGGTGCATCTGGCGGCGAAGAAGCAGGTCGGTGAGTCCGTCGAGCAGCCGCTGCGCTACTACCGGGAGAACCTGCACGGGCTGACCGTCCTGCTGGACGCGGTGGTCGCGGCCGGGGTGGGGCGCTTCCTCTTCTCCTCGTCCGCCGCCGTGTACGGCGTACCGGATGTGGAGTTGATCACGGAGGGGACGCCGGCCGTCCCGATCAATCCGTACGGCGAGACGAAGCTCGCGGGCGAGTGGCTGGTGCGGGCGACCGGGAAGGCGCACGCGATCGCCACCGGCTGTCTGCGCTACTTCAACGTGGCGGGCGCCGCGCGGCCCGAGCTGGCGGACACCGGGGTGTTCAACATCATCCCGATGTTCTTCGACCGGGTCAGCCGGGGGGAGGCGCCCCGTATCTTCGGCGACGACTACCCGACGCCGGACGGCACCGGCGTCCGGGACTACATCCATGTGGCGGATCTCGCCGACGCGCATCTCGCGGCGGCCCGGCGCCTGGCGGAGCGGCCGGGCGCGGGTGATCTGACCCTGAACATCGGACGCGGGGTGGGCGTCTCGGTCCGGGAACTCGCCGACCTGGTCGCGGAGGTCACCGGTCACCGGACGCCGCCGGTGGTCGAGGCCCGGCGCCCGGGGGACGCGGCGAAGGCCGTGGCCTCGGTGGAGCTGATCGCGCGCGAGCTGGGCTGGACGGCCACCCGTGACGTACGGGACATGGTCGCGTCGGCGTGGGAGGGCTGGCAGGCGCAGCGCCGCCCCGCGCCGGTCGGATGATGTTGCCAGCGCTCTGACCTGCGGGCTTCCCGTCCTTCCAGGGGATCACCCCGGCGGACCGCCCCTTAGGCCGTTTTCGCAGGTCAGAGCATATGACAACGGTGTTCAGTCCCGTGTTGTCGGATACCCCCCGTCCGTAGTTCACTGACGTGGTCGGCACTTCACCGAGACGACCGGGAGGCGTCCCCATGGGGGCAGGGCACGACCACGGCCACACACACGGAGGGCCACCGCCGACCGGGACGGCCGCGGCCGCGTACCAGGGAAGGCTGCGGATCGCCCTCGGCATCACGCTGTCCGTGATGGTCGTGGAGATCATCGGTGGCATCGCGGCCGACTCGCTCGCCCTGGTCGCCGACGCCGCGCACATGGCGACGGACGCGGTCGGCCTCGGCCTGGCGCTGCTGGCGATCCACTTCGCGGCCCGGCCCGCCGACACCAGCCGTACCTTCGGCTACGCGCGGGCCGAGATCCTCGCCGCGCTGGCCAACTGCCTCCTGCTGCTGGGGGTCGGCGGCTATCTGCTGTACGAGGCGATCGAGCGGTTCATCGTGCCGCCGGACACGCGGGGCGGGCTGGCCATCGTCTTCGCGCTGATCGGCATGGCCGCCAACATGGTGTCCCTCTTCCTGCTGATGCGCGGGCAGAAGGAGAGCCTCAACGTGCGCGGGGCCTATCTGGAGGTGCTCGCCGACACGCTCGGCTCGTTCACCGTGCTCGTGTCGTCCGTGATCATCCTGACCACGGGGTGGCAGACGGCCGACCCGATCGCGGGCCTGCTGATCGGTCTGATGATCGTCCCGCGTACGGTGAAGCTCCTCAGAGAGACGCTCAACGTGCTGCTGGAGGCGGCGCCCAAGGATGTCGACATGGCGGAGGTACGGGCCCACATGCTCGCGCTGCCCGGGGTGGCCGACGTCCACGACCTGCACGTCTGGACGATCACCTCGGGCATGCCGGTGCTCTCCGCCCACGTGGTGGTGAACCAGGACGCGCTGGACTCGGTGGGGCACGAGAAGATGCTGCACGACCTCCAGGGATGCCTCGGGACCCACTTCGACGTGGAGCACTGCACGTTCCAGCTGGAGCCCCGGGGACACGCCGAGCACGAGGCCAAACTCTGCCACTGAGGCGCTCGGCCGACCGGCCGGCCGAACAGACATGCCCACACGTTCGAAGTGCGGACACGGGGCTTTTGTACGGCAGACTTGGGGCTCGAGGCCCGAAGCGAAGGATGGTTATGCCGACCACACCAGTCACTGAGGCGAGCAGCTCGCCGAACGGGGTACCGGACTCGTCGAACGGGGTACCAGAACCAATCCTGCTGGAACTGGTCGACGAACTCGGCCACACCATCGGCACCGCCGAGAAGCTCTCCGCCCACCAGCCGCCCGGGAAGCTGCACCGGGCGTTCTCCGTCTTCCTCTTCGACGAGCAGGGCCGGCTGCTCATCCAGCGCCGCGCGCTCGGCAAGTACCACTCCCCCGGCGTCTGGTCGAACACCTGCTGCGGGCATCCGTACCCGGGCGAGGCGCCGTTCGCCGCCGCCGCCCGGCGGACGTACGAGGAGCTGGGCATCTCGCCGTCGCTGCTCGCCGAGGCCGGCACGGTCCGCTACAACCACCCCGACCCGGACTCCGGGCTGGTGGAGCAGGAGTTCAACCACCTCTTCGTCGGCATGGCGCAGGCGCCGCCGCTGCCCGACCCGGAAGAGGTCGGCGAGACGGTGTTCGTCACCCCCGCGGAGCTGACGAAACGTCACGACGAGGCGCGCTTCTCCGCGTGGTTCATGAGCGTGCTGGACGCGGCCCGCCCGGCGATCAGAGAGCTCACAGGGCCGGCCGGGGGCTGGTGACACCTTCCCGGAGCGGGGGATCGTCGAGCGGTGACCTGAGGGGAAGCGCCGCCCAGATGATCTTCCCGCCACCGGCGGTCTGTTCCATGTCGAAGCCGCCGCCCGCCTCCCGGACGATCTCCCGTACGAGGAGCAGCCCGCGCCCGCCGGTCTGCGCGTAGTCGGTCTCCAGCGCCTTGGGGCGGTACGGGTGGTTGTCCTCCACCGACACCCGGATCCACTCGGCCTCGATCGCCACCTCGACGGCCAGCTCGGGCGAGAGCAGGGCCGCGTGCCGTACGGCGTTGGTGACCAGCTCGGAGACGATCAGCAGCACCCCCTGGACGACGTCGTCCCTGACCGGCACCCCCTGGCGCTTCAGCAGATCGCGTACGGCATGCCGGGCCTGCGGTACGGAGACGTCGACGGTGGGAGCGGTGAACCGCCACACTCCTTCGTACGACAGCGGCCGGGCCGGAACGCTCCCGCGGCTCTCCACCATCCTGTGGCACCCACCCTCGGCTTGACCGGCTGTTTCCACCGGCGACGTCCATCGGACACCGAGTCTTGGGAACGGGCAGGTCCCGCCCGGGCTACTGAACAGAAGTCAGCCGGTATTGATGGTGTCCGATCACCTTGTTACGCACACGTCGGACATGCGACCGGCTCCGATCGTCCGGTGCCGTCTTTCGTCCGTTCGGTGAGGGCTGTCGGTGGAGCCTGTCTCCGGAGCCGGTGAGACCTGTCCGTGAGGCCGGTCCCGCGCCCCGGATACGATCCGGCGCATGGAGCCCCAGCTGCTGCACGGCGTCGCGGACGGCATCGCGACCGTCGTCATCCACCATCCGGCCAAGCGCAACGCGATGACGGCCCGGATGTGGCGGGACCTGCCGCCGCTGCTCGGGAGGCTCGCCCCGGACCCCGCCGTACGGGCGCTGGTGCTGACCGGCGAGGGCGCGCACTTCTGCGCGGGCGCGGACATCTCCACGCTCGGGGAGCCCGGTGAGGACACGCGGTCGCTCGCGGTGGCGGCGGAGGACGCGCTGGCGGCCTTCCCCAAGCCGACCCTGGCCGCCGTACGCGGGTCGTGCGTGGGCGGGGGCTGCCAGCTGGCCGCCGCGTGCGATCTGCGGTTCGCGGAGGAGGGGGCACGGTTCGGGGTGACGCCGGCGCGGCTCGGGATCGTGTACGCGGCCTCCTCCACGCGGCGGTTGGCGTCCCTGGTGGGTCCGGCGACGGCCAAGTACCTGCTGTTCTCGGCCGAGTTGATCGACACGGAACGGGCGCTGCGCACCGGCCTCGTGGACGAGGTGCTGCCGGCGGGCGAACTGGACGCGCGGGTGGCGCGGTTCGCCCGGGTGCTGGTCTCGCGCTCGCAGCTGACCCAGGCGGCGGCGAAGGAGTTCGCCGCCGGCCCGGACGAGCGTGAGACGTACGGGGAGGAACGTGACACGTACTGGACGGAGCAGGCGCGCGGCAGCGGCGACACCGCGGAGGGGGTCGCCGCCTTCCTGGAGCGCCGTGAGCCGCGGTTCAGCTGGACGGCGTCGTGACGGGAGGCCGCCACTTCGCCCGGAACTCCGCGACGAGGTCGGCGGGCGCCTTCTCGGGCGATCCCGCGTCATACGGCGGCTGTGGGTCGTACTCCGTCATCAGTTGTACGGACTGGGCGACGCGGTCGCCCGCGATCCGCCCGAGCAGGCCGAGGCCCATGTCGATGCCGGACGAGACGCCGGCGGCGGTGACGTACTTGCCGTCGAAGACAACGCGCTCACCGGTCGGTACGGCCCCCAGGCCCGCGAGCCGGTCGAGCGAGAGCCAGTGCGTGGTGGCGCGCCGTCCCGCGAGCAGCCCTGCGGCGGCGAGCAGGAGGGAGCCGGTGCAGACGGAGGTGGTCCAGGTGGTCGTGGCGTCCACGGCCCGCAGCCAGCCGAGGACGGCCTCGTTCTCCATCTGCGCGCCCTGGCCGGGTCCGCCGGGCACCACGACGACGTCGGGGCGGGGCACCTCGGCGAGTGTCCGCCCGGCGACGAGCGAAAGGCTGCCCTGGTCGTTGGCCACCGGTCCGGTGCGCTCGGCGACGAACACGGTCCTGGCGCCGGGGGTCCGGCCGAGGATCTCGTAGGGTCCGACGGCGTCGAGGGCGGTGAACCGGTCGAAGAGCAGGATCGCGATCTGCATGGGGGCCTTTCGGTGGTGGGCCGTGGTGGGCGTCGGTGAGGGATGTCAGGTGCGGGGCGGGGTCAGGTCGGCGCCGGGTTCAGCGGGCGCCGGGGCCGGGTGCGGCCGGAAGCGGCGGCGGTACTCCGCCGGGGACGTACCCAGGGACTTCACGAAGGCCCGGCGCATCGCCTCCGGGGTGCCGTAGCCGCTCGCCCGGGAGATCTCCTCGATTCCGTCGGTGCTGTCCTCCAGCAGCATCCGCGCGTGTTCGAGCCGGACGCGGTCCACGTACCGGCCCGGCGTGGTGCCCGTCTCCGCGCGGAAGGCGCGGGCGAAGTGGCGGGGCGAGAGCCGCGCGCGCCCGGCCAGCGACTCGACGGACAGATCGCCGCCGGGGTGCTCCCCGATCCACGCCTGCACGTCACGCAGCGGGCCGCGCTGGGCCGTCTGGGCCGCGAGCCGGGCGCTGAACTGGGCCTGATTGCCCGGCCGTCGCAGGAACACCACCAGATGACGGGCGACGGTCAGCGCGGCGTCGCGGCCGAGATCCTCCTCGACCAGGGCCAGGGCCAGATCGATGCCGGACGTCACTCCTGCGGAGGTGGAGACCCGCCCGTCCCGTACGAAGATCGGGTCCGGGTCCACGTCCACGGCCGGATACTTCCGGGAGAGCAGGTCGGTCGCCACCCAGTGGGTGGTCGCCCGGCGCCCGTCGAGCAGCCCCGCCTCCGCGAGGAGCAGGGCGCCGGTGCAGACGGACACCAGCCGCCGGGCGTGCGGCGCGTTCTCCCGTAACCACGCGATCAGTCGCGGATCGGGCGCGCGGGTGCCGGAGCCGCCCGGCACGAGCAGGGTGTGCGGCGCGGCGGCCGCGTCGAGCGCGGTGTCGGGGACCATCGTCAGCCCGCTGGACGTGCGGACCGGACCGCCGTCGAGCGAGGCCGTACGGATGCGGTACGCGTCCGGGTCACCGGTGAAGCGCGCGGCGCCGGCGAACACCTCCACCGGACCCGTCACATCGAGGCTCTGCACCTCGTCGAAGAGGACGACCAGCACGGATCGCTCTGTCATGGCTGTCATCCTTCCGCCGGGCGGAGGATGGCCGCAATGACGAGCGCCCCTCCTTTCCTGCCATCCTGGCCGTACGCGCCACTCCGTACCGACCGGTCAGTAATATATGGACATGACCACTCTGCCCGAGCGGGCCGCCCGACGCTGTTACGCCGCCATGAACCCGATCCACTCGACCCTGTACTTCTCTCCCGACCTCGGGCGCGAGTTCACCCAGGAGGGCGTCCGGGACGCCGACGCCGTCTACTTCGCCGCCCGCGCGGCGCCCCTCGGCCGGGTCGGCGCGGGTGTGGTCGCCGCGACCTTTTACAACTTCAACCACGAGCTGATCGCCCGGCATGTGCCCGCCGTCTGGGACACCCTCTCCCCGCGGGCCGCCCTCGACGCCCGGCTGCGGGCCGTCGACTCGCTGCTGCGCCGGCTCCTCGGCGAGGAGACCGTCGCGTCCAAGGAGATGGCCGAGGCGGCGGAACTGGCACTGCGGGCCGCCGAGGGGTGCACCCGCCACGCCCGCCCGCTGTACGCGGCCAACGCCGACCTGCCCGTACCGGAAGCACCGCACCTGGCGTACTGGCACGCCACCACCCTGCTGCGGGAGTACCGCGGCGACGGCCACCTGGCGGCGCTGCTGTCCTCGGGCCTGGACCCCGTGGAGGCGCTGGCCAGCCACACCGCGAGCGGCCGGGGCATGTCGCCGAAGTGGGCCATCTCCAGCCGGGGCTGGACCGCCGGGGAGTGGGAGGCGGCCCGGGGGCGGCTGCGCGAGCGCGGTCTGCTGGCGGCCGACGGGGAACTGACGGAGGCCGGCGCGGACCTGCGCAAGGCCCTGGAGGACGAGACGAACCGCTTGGACGTGGCGCCCTACGAACGGCTGGGCGCGGCGGGGGTGGCCCGCCTGACCGAGCTGGCCGGCGGCTTCAGCGGCACCGCCCTCGCGGCCGGCGCGTTCCCGGCGGACCTCATCGGCAAGCACTGACCGGCTGAGCGGCCGTTTACGAGGCGCGAAGGAGGACACTGGAGTAGACAGTGACCGACCGCGTCCAGCTCAGACCCCGTGGTCGGCGGCCCGACGACCGACAGCAGGAGGCCCCCGTGTTCCGTGCCATCGCCGACGTGCTCCGCGCGATCGGATCGACGATCGCCTCCGTGGTGACCCTGCCCTTCCGCGCGCTCGCGCGGCTCTTCGGCGGCGCCTCCCGCGGGCACGCCTGACCCGCCCCCGGACTCGCCGGCCCGGTCCCGATCCGCTCTCGGGACCGGGCCGGCGGCTGTCAGGACCGCCGGTCGCGCCCCTCGCTGTCACAGCCACCTGCCACAATGCAGACGGCGGACCACAGAACAGCGGAGCGTGATCGTGACGACGTCCATCGAAGGCAGGATCGCCGAGGAAATCGGCGTACGGGAGCGACAGGTGAGGGCGGCCGTCGAGCTGCTCGACGGCGGGTCGACCGTGCCGTTCATCGCTCGCTACCGCAAGGAAGCGACCGAGATGCTCGACGACACGCAGCTGCGCACCCTGGAGGAGCGGCTGCGCTATCTGCGCGAGCTGGAGGAGCGGCGGACGGCGATCCTGGAGTCCGTACGGGACCAGGGGAAGCTCGACGCGGCCCTGGAGGCGCAGATCCGGGGCGCCGACACCAAGGCGCGCCTGGAGGACATCTACCTGCCGTTCAAGCCCAAGCGGCGCACGAAGGCGCAGATCGCCCGGGAGGCCGGTCTCGGACCGCTCGCCGAGGGGCTGCTGACGGACCCTTCGGTCGACCCCCTGGCGGCGGCAGCGGCGTTCGTGGACGCGGACAAGGGCGTCGCCGACCCGGCCGCCGCGCTGGAGGGCGCGCGCTCGATCCTCACCGAGCGGTTCTCCGAGGACGCCGACCTGATCGGCGAGGCGCGCGAGCGGATGTGGGCCAAGGGGCGGCTGACCGCGAAGGTGCGGGCGGGCAAGGAGGAGGCCGGCGCGAAGTTCGCCGACTACTTCGACTTCGCCGAGCCGTTCACCGCGCTGCCCTCGCACCGCGTGCTGGCGATGCTCCGGGGCGAGAAGGAGGACGTCCTCGACCTGTCCCTGGAGCCCGAGGAGCCCTCGGACCTGCCGGGCCCGACGACGTACGAGAACATGATCGCGCGCCGCTTCGGTGTCGCCGACCGGGGCCGCCCCGGTGACAAGTGGCTGGCGGACACCGTGCGGTGGGCCTGGCGCACCCGGATCCTCGTGCACCTCGGGATCGACCTGCGGCTCCGGCTGCGGACGGCCGCCGAGGACGAGGCGGTCCGGGTCTTTGCGTCGAACCTGCGCGACCTGCTCCTCGCGGCGCCGGCGGGGACACGCGCGACGCTCGGCCTGGACCCCGGGTTCCGTACGGGTGTGAAGGTCGCCGTCGTGGACGCGACGGGCAAGGTCGTCGCCATCGACACGATCTACCCGCACGTGCCGGCGAACAAGTGGGACGAGTCCCTGGCGAAGCTCGCGCGGCTCGCGAAGGACCACGCGGTCGACCTGATCGCCATCGGCAACGGCACGGCGTCCCGCGAGACCGACAAGCTCGCGGCCGAGCTGTGCGCGGCGCATCCGGAGCTGAAGCTCACGAAGGTGATGGTCTCGGAGGCGGGCGCCTCCGTGTACTCCGCGTCGGCGTTCGCCTCGCAGGAGCTGCCCGACCTGGACGTGTCGATCCGGGGCGCCGTCTCGATCGCGCGGCGGCTCCAGGACCCGCTCGCCGAGCTGGTGAAGATCGACCCCAAGTCCATCGGCGTCGGCCAGTACCAGCACGACCTGTCCGAGGTGAAGCTGTCCCGCTCGCTGGACACCGTGGTCGAGGACTGCGTGAACGGGGTGGGCGTCGACGTCAACACCGCGTCCACGCCGCTGCTCGCCCGGGTCTCCGGCATCAGCGCGGGCCTCGCGGAGAACATCGTGGCCCACCGCGACGCGCACGGGCCCTTCCGGTCCCGGCGGGCCCTCAAGGACGTGGCCAGGCTCGGCCCCAAGGCGTACGAGCAGTGCGCGGGCTTCCTGCGGATCCGCGACGGCGACGATCCGCTCGACGCGTCGTCGGTCCACCCGGAGGCGTACCCGGTCGTCCGCGCGATGGTGAAGTCGGCGGGCAGCGAGGTCGCGTCCCTCATCGGCAACACGCCGGTGCTGCGGTCGCTGAAACCGGCGGACTTCGTGAACGACTCCTTCGGGCTGCCGACCGTGACGGACATCCTGCGCGAGCTGGAGAAGCCGGGGCGGGACCCGCGTCCGGCCTTCAAGACGGCGACGTTCAAGGACGGCGTCGAGAAGCTCGCCGACCTGGAGCCGGGCATGATCCTGGAGGGTGTCGTGACGAACGTCGCGGCGTTCGGGGCGTTTGTGGATGTGGGGGTGCATCAGGACGGCCTGGTGCATGTGTCCGCGATGTCCCGGACCTTCGTGAAGGACCCGCGGGACGTGGTGAAGCCGGGGGACGTGGTGCGGGTGAAGGTCCAGGAGGTGGACCTGCCGCGTAAGCGGATCTCTCTGACGTTGCGGCTTGACGATGCGTCTACGGCGACGAAGCCGGAGCGGACGTCTGCGCCTCGGCAGCGGGGTGGCCGGTCCAGCACGCCTCCGCCTCCGCCTGCGGCGCGGGTGGCGGGGCCGGCGCGGTCGGCGGGGCCGGCGAACAGCGCGATGGCCGATGCGCTTCGGAGGGCGGGGCTTGGCGAGGGGTAGCGTCTGCCCGGTGTCCGTTGCGCTTACTGCTTGTCCTCAATCGCCGGACGGGCTGGGTTTGTCGTGGTGGCGGGGGGTGGGGCCTGCGGAGGTACGTATGTCCGGACTGCATGTTTTACGGCGCCTCAGGGGCTCGCATAGTTCACCGGTAGTCATGCGCCACAAAACACGCTTTACGTCCGGACACACGCACCTCCTCCGACCCCACCCCCCTCACGCCGAGGGTGAGCCGAACGACCCCCCGCCGCGGGGAGCGCCTGGCGCCCGGTGGGCGAGCGCGGCTTACTGATGTCCTCAATCGCCGGACGGGCTGGAGTGTGCCCCTCCGCGGTGCGCGGGTGCGGCTTACCGATGTCCTCAAACGCCGGACAGGCTTGATTTTGGCCTCTGCCCGGTGACGGGTGCGGTTACCGCGTCCTCAAACGCCGGACGGGCTTGATTTGCCTTGGCGCGGGCGTGGAAGGGGGACGGGCAGGGGTCGTGTCCGGAACGTAAAGCGTGTTTTGTGTCGCAAGGCCCCGGTGAACCAAACGACCCGCCGAACGCGACGTAAAACATGCAGTGCAGGACACGACCCCTGCCCGGCCCCCGGCAACAACCCGCGGACAAAGCCCCGGCCCGCAGCGGGCACAACCAAGCCCGTCCGGCGATTGAGGACAAAGCAGTGACCGCAAGGTCACGACAGGCCCCAGCGATGCGTACGCGCGGCCACAGAACGGGCCCTCCGGCGCACCCCCCGCGGCAAGCGCCGCGCCCACCGACGCCCCCCCGGATGCGACGTCGCCGCCACCAGCACGCGCCGCAGCCGCGCCACCGGACGGCCCCCGTGGCCTCCGGCCACCAGGCGGAGTTGCGCGTGCGGGCCCGCCCACCTGGGCGCGATCACCTGCCGGCCCACCGCCCCCGGAGAAACGTGGGGGCGCGAGGGAGACGCCACCCGGGCCCGGCGGCCCACGCCGAGCATCTGGGAGTTCAGCCACACCTCATGCACGCCACGCGTAAGCGCCTCGCCGCCCGACACCACCGCCGGGTCGATCAGCGTCTCCCCCGCCATCACCACCTGGTACCGCCCGTCGCCCAACCCCCGCAGCTCCGGGGTGAGTTCGGCGTCCGGGAACCACCAGTGGCCGGTCCCGGTGTCCTGGAGGAGCAGTTCACCGGCCGCGTACGCGAAGGGGTCCTCGACCTTCCAGTCCTCCGCGCCCGCGATCCCGCGCAGCAGCTCCGGGTCCAGGTACCAGTCGCCGTCGCGGCGCACGAGGCACAGGGGTTCGCCGTCGCCGCGCACATGGTGGACGACGACCCGTACCGCCAGCTTGCCGTCCCGCCAGACCGGCGGGTCGACCGCGACCCGGGGCTTGATCCGGCGCGTCCTGGTGGCCAGCTCGACCAGTGAGTCGAGGCGGCCCTCCTCCAGCAGCGCCGCGCGCAGGCCGGTGACGGCCGGCAGGCCGTTCCTGACGCCCGGGGGGTAGCACTCCAGGGCCATGCGGCGGACGACGTCGAAGTACTCCGCCAGCTGCTTGCCCTTGCGCTGGAGGACGCGCGGCTCGGTCACCGGCCGCAGCAGCTCCACCCGGTACGAGCGCCGCAGCAGGTGATCGCGCAGCTCACCCGGCTCCGTGCCCTCGTGGATCGCCTCCACGACACCGCGCAGGTGGCCGTAGTAGTCCGTGGCGGTCGTGGCGCCGCCGCTGTTGTTCCCGCCGTCCTCCCGGCGCACCCATTGGTAGGCCGGGTAATCCCCGAGAATGGACACCGTCCTGGCCCGTACATAAGCACGCGCCATGAACAACTGGTCCTCCAGCCGCACACGGCCTTCGGGGAATTTGATGCCGTGTTCCAGCAGAAAGGATCGCCGGAACATTTTGTGCGGGGTGAGGCTTTCCATCAGCGGGGCGTCCTTGACGGTGCAGCGTTCCACTGTCCGCTTGAACACATTGCTCGGTCCCGCCATGGTGCCGAACACCTTGCCCAGCACGATGTCCGACTCATTGCGCTCGGCGAGCGCGAGAAGGCGTTCGAGGGATTCCGGGGCGAGTTCGTCGTCCTGGTCGACAAACTGCACGTACGTACCCCTGGCCAGCTCCACGCCCACGTTGCGGGGCTTGCCGGGCCAGCCGGAATTCTCCTGGTGGTGCACCCGTACATGCGCGTGCATCGAGGCGATCCTGTGCAGCCGGTCCGCCGAATCGTCGGTCGACCCGTCATTCACGAAAAGGATTTCGTAGGTGTCGGGGGACAGGCTCTGGGTGGTCAGGGACGCGGCACACCGGTCAAGGTGTTCTCCCGCGTTGTACACCGGAACGACCACACTCGCTCTGAGCATCGGACCTCCCTCAGCGATCCGGCCGCCGGGGGAAACCGGCGACCGGGCAGGGCTGTGGCGGGTGTCATGCCATTCCGATGATCTTATCCGCTGGGTGTCAGGACCGCATTTCGGCCCGTATTCGGGCTGTTTCCGTTAGGGGGTCAGGATTCTGTTACCCGGCCCGCCGCCACGTTCAGGCGGCGCGTCGTGCGGACCGCGTTCAGCATGCGGCGGTCGTGGGTGACGAGGAGGAGCGTGCCGTCGTAGGAGTCCATCGCGGACTCCAGCTGTTCGATCGCCGGCAGATCGAGGTGGTTCGTCGGTTCGTCCAGGACGAGGAGGTTCACTCCCCTGCCCTGGAGCAGGGCGAGCGCCGAGCGGGTCCGCTCACCCGGCGAGAGCGTCGTCGCCGGCCGCGTCAGGTGGTGCGACTTGAGACCGAACTTCGCGAGGAGGGTGCGGATCTCGGCCGGTTCCGTGTCGGGGACGGCCGCCCGGAACGCGTCCAGCAGGGTGTCCGGGCCGTGGAACAGCGCGCGGGCCTGGTCGACCTCGCCGACCACCACCCCGGAGCCGAGCGTCGCATGACCGGCGTCCAGGGGCAGCCGGCCCAGCAGCGCGGCCAGGAGCGTGGACTTGCCGGAGCCGTTGACGCCGGTGATGGCGACCCGGTCGCCCCGGTCGACCTGGAGCGTGACGGGGCCGAAGCGGAAGTCGCCGCGCGCGACCTCCGCCGCGTTGAGGGTCGCCACGACCGCGCCCGAGCGGTCCGCCGAGGCGATCTCCATCCGGAGTTCCCACTCCTTGCGGGGCTCCTCGACCACGTCGAGACGCTCGATCATGCGCTGGGTCTGGCGGGCTTTCGCGGCCTGCTTCTCGGTGGACTCGGTCCGGAGGTTACGGCCGATCTTGTCGTTGTCCGTGGCCTTGCGCCGGGCGTTCTTGACGCCCTTCTCCATCCAGGACCGCTGGGTGTGGGCGCGCGACTCCAGGGACGACTTCTTGTCCGCGTACTCCTCGAACTCCTCGCGGGCGTGGCGCCGCGCGGTCTCCCGCTCCTCCAGATACGCCTCGTACCCGCCGCCGAAGAGGGTGATCTTCTGCTGGACGAGGTCGAGTTCGAGCACCTTGGTGACCGTACGGACGAGGAACTCTCGGTCGTGGCTGACCACCACGACACCGGCGCGCAGCCCGGAGACGAAGGATTCGAGGCGTTCGAGCCCGTCGAGGTCTAGGTCGTTGGTGGGCTCGTCCAGGAGGAAGACGTCGTAGCGGGAGAGCAGCAGGGACGCGAGGCCGGCCCGGGCCGCCTGGCCGCCGGACAGGGTGGCCATGGGCTGGTCGAGATCGACGGTGAGACCGAGGGAGGCGGCGATTTCCTCCGCGCGTTCGTCCAGGTCGGCGCCGCCCAGGCCGAGCCAGCGGTCCAGTCCGTCGGCGTACGCGTCGTCCGCGCCGGGGGCGCCGTCCACCAGTGCCTGAGTGGCTTCGTCCAGCGCGGTCTGCGCGGCGGCGACACCGGTGCGGCGGCCCAGGAAGGCCCGTACCGTCTCCCCCGCGCGCCGTTCCGGCTCCTGCGGGAGGTGGCCGACGGCGGCGGTCGGCGGGGAGAGCCGCAGCTCTCCCTCCTCGGGGGTGTCGAGTCCGGCGAGCAGCCGGAGCAGGGTCGACTTCCCGGCGCCGTTGGCACCGACGAGCCCGATCACGTCTCCGGGGGCGACCACGAGGTCGAGTCCGGAGAAGAGCGAGCGGTCGCCGTGTCCGGCGGCGAGTTCCTTGGCTACGAGCGTGGCAGTCATCAGACCGTCGATCCTAACGGGGCGGTACGGGAGGGCGTCCACAACGGCCGCCGAGTGCGACCCCCGGCCGGAATTCGGCTACGGTCCGGGCATGAGCGGCGATGTGATCGTGGTCGGGGGCGGGGTCATCGGACTGACCACCGCGCTGGTGCTCGCGGAGAGCGGCCACCGGGTCAGGCTGTGGACCCGTGATCCGGTCGCGCGGACCACGTCGGCGGTGGCGGGCGCGCTGTTCTGGCCGTACCGGATAGAGCCCGCCGAGCTGGTGGACGGGTGGCTGGAGCGCTCGCTGACCCGGTACGAGGAGATGGCGCGGCGGCCGGACGAGACGGGGGTCCGGGTGGTCGCGGGGCTGATGACGGACACCTCGCCGGACGGCCTCGGCGCCTGGACGGCACGGCTGGGGGAGCTGCGCGAGGCCCGTCCTGACGAGCTGCCCCAGGGCTTCCGGCAGGGGTTGCGGGCCGCTGTCCCGCTGATCGACATGCCGGCCCATCTGCGGTATCTGAAGGGGCGGTTGAGGGCGGCGGGCGGCGTGGTCGAACTGCGGACGACGGCGGGGCTCGGCGAACCGGCCGCCGAGGCACCGGTGGTGGTCAACTGCTCCGGTCTCGGCGCGCGGGAGCTGGCGGCGGACGCGTCCGTGCGGCCGGTGCGCGGCCAGTTGGTGGTGGTGGAGAACCCGGGCGTCGACGAGTGGTTCGTGTCGGCCGTGGCCGGCTCCCCGGACATGACGTACATCATGCCGCAGCCGTACGGGGTGCTCCTCGGCGGTACGTCGACGGAGAACGACTGGGACCTGGCCCCCGATCCGGCCGACGCGGCGGCCGTCGTCGCGCGCTGCGCGCGGATCAGGCCCGCCCTGGCGGGGGCGCGGGTGCTGGAGCACCGGGTGGGACTGCGCCCGGCCCGGCCGCGGGTCCGCCTGGAGGCGGTCCCGCTGCCGGGCGGCGGACGGCTGGTGCACAACTACGGGCACGGGGGCGCGGGCGTCACGGTGGCGTGGGGGTGCGCGGAGGACGCGGCGCGGCTCGCGGTCGGTCAGGGCCTGTCCGTCAGCAGTCCTCCACCGGTCGCGCCGCCGTGAGGTGGTACGTCGCCCTGCCGTCCAGCAGCAGCGGGACCAAGTCGCGCTGGGACTGGCGCAGCGGGACGAACGCCCCCGTGCGGTCCGGCACCACCCGGACGCCGTGCAGGGCCAGTTCGTCCTTGACGTCGCCGTACTGCGCCGCGTCCAGCCGGTAGCCGCAGGGCGGGTCCTGGAGGATCGCCTCGGGGGCGGCGGGCTCGTTGTCCGCGCCGCCGAGGTACACGGGCCCCCGGTCGGCGAGGCCGGCGGCCCTGGCCGTCGCCGTGGCGGCCACGACGCGGGCCCGCCGCCGGTCGGTGAACTCGAACAGGCCGGTCAGGGCGTCGAGTTGGCTCCGCACCCGGCGCCGGTTGTTCAGCGCGGGGTCCGCCTTCTCGGCGTCGGTGACCGGGTCGGTGCGGCTCTCGATGAGCAGTCCGACGGCGTGCTTGATGCCGGCCGCGTTGCGCAGGATGCGCTCCTGGCCGTCGCCCGCCGTCTGCCGGATCGGCTCGTCGGTGACGGGGTCGGTCCAGATGCCGTACGTACCGATGGAGAAGCCCCCGGCGCGCGCGGCGGGGCGGACGTACGTCTCCGAGAGGGTCTTCGACTCGTCGTGGACGCGGGGGTCGGTGTTGAGGTTGCGCGGCCAGAGGTCGAAGAGGTCCTTGTCGTAGTACGGCGGGGTGGCGCCGTACTCGTGCAGGTCGTAGATCACGTCGGGGCGGCGGTCGCGGACGACGGCGGCCAGCGCGCGGGCCTCGGCGGTCCTGAGCGCGATGTGGTCGCGGTTGATGTCGGTCCCGGCGGAGTTGCCCCGGGTGTCGGCGGCCCGGCCGTCGGGGTTGGCGGTGGGGACGACGAGCACGGTCGTACGGTCGAGGAAGCGCCGGGTGTCCCGGTCCTCGGCGTAGGCGAGGTCGCGGATCTCGGTGAGGCACGCCTCGCGGCCCGACGGTTCGTCGCCGTGCTGGCTGCACACCAACAGCACGGTGGTGGGCGCGCGTTCTGCGCCCACCCGGACGAGCTGGAGCGGGCGGCCCTGTGCGGTGGTGCCGATCGTGGTGAGCGTGGTGCGGGCGCTCCCCCGGTCGACGGCGGTGAGGAACTCCTGCTCCTGGGCCTGGCCGGTCCAGTGGGCCCCGCCGCCGGTCTCGAACGCGGTGCGCGGCGGGGTGTGGGCGGCCTGGGCCGGGATGGTCACGGTCAGGGGCATGACCAGGGCCGCGGCGGTGGCCGCGAGGACGAGGGTGCGGAAGCCGGGGACCATCAGCCGCTCTTTCCGGGGATCGGGGGTGTACGGCGCAGCTCGGCCACGCCGTCGGGTCGGGACCGGCCGGGGGCGGGGTCCGTGGGGGCGGCGCCGGTCGTGGCCCGGGTGAAGGCCCGCGCGCCGCCGACGAGCGGGAGGTGCGCGGAGGTGCGGGCCAGGTCGAGGGTGAGGGTGGGCGTGGTGGACGGGGGTTCGATGAGGCCCCGGTCCGTACCGGCGACGATCAGGGCGAGCCGGTGGCCGGCCGGGACGACGTGGTCGGTCGCGGCGAGATCGATGGTGAGCGTGTAGCGCTTGCCGGGGGTGAGGGGCCGGCCGTGGGACGCGGACGCGTAGGTGCCGAGGTCGGCCCAGCCACGGCTGAGGACGGTGTGGGTGACGTCGGCGGTGCGGGGCGCGGTCTCGCGGTAGCAGGAGCTGTCGGTGGCGGTGCTCGGGCCCCAGCAGGTGCGTTCGGTGAGCGTGGTGATGCCTTCGCCCGGCGCGTTGTAGTCGCGGATCGTGTCGGGGCCGAGGTCCACGAGGACCGCCGAGAGGTGGGCGGTCGCGGTGGACGGTGTGGCGGTGACCGTGACGGTGGACGAGCCGGAGAGCCGCAGGTCGTGGCTGAGGGCGCGGGTCACGAAGCCGGACTTGTCGGGGGTGTCCAGGTCGGCGGCCTCGGCCCAGTCGTCCTCGTCCAAGCGGGGGTTGTCGGTGAACGTCGCGGTCGTGCCGGGCCTCGCGGCGGTGCGGCCGAGGGTGCCGACCCCGGCGACCGGTCCCTGGGCGGGGCGCAGGGTGGTGGTGTCCGTGCCGCGCGGCGGCCACACCCGGTCGGTGCTCCACTGGCCGGGGGCGCGCTCGATGTCCGCCATGGGCGCGCGCTCGATGCCGTTGTCGTAGCCGAGCAGGTAGTGGTCGAACCACCGGTGGAGCGTGTCGACCCACTCGGCGCGGCGGAAGTCGAACGGGTCGACGTGGCCGGTCTGCGAGAGCCAGATCTTGCGCTCGACGCCCGCGTCGGCGAGCGCGTCCCACCACTGGCCGAGGTGTTTCGTACGGACGTTGAGGTCCTGGGTACCGTGGACGGCGAAGACGCTGGCGGTGACGCGGCCGGCGTTCTTGACGTAGTCGCGCGCGTCCCACAGCGCGGTGACGTCGCCCGTACGGGGAGCCTCGTCGACCAGGCGCTGCTGGACGGCCTGGCAGCGGGCGCGGGCGGCCGGGCTCTCCACGTAGTTGGAGAGCCAGTCGGGTCCTGAGCCCTGGAGGGGCGCGCCCTGCTGGAAGTAGTAGTCGTACCACGAGCTGATGGCGCTGATCGGGACGATGGTCTCCAGGCCGCGGACGCCGGTGGCGGCGACCCCGTTGGCGATCGTGCCGTCGTAACTCTTCCCGATCATGCCGGTCCTGCCGTTGGTCCAGCCGGCCCGGACGCGGGTGGTGCCGGTGGGGGTGGCGTACGCGCGGGCGCGGCCGTTCAGCCAGTCCACCACCGCCTTGGCCGACCGCACGTCGGAGCGCCCGCCGACGTCGGCGCAGCCGTCGGAGCGGTTGGTGCCGGCGAGGTCGACGGCGACGAAGGCGTACCCGCGCGGGACGAAGTAGTTGTCGTAGTGGAGCGGGAAGGAGAGGGGGTTGCCGTCGGCGTCGTACGTCTTCCGCTGGCTCTCGTTGCCGCGCCCGCAGCAGGAGTAGTACGGGCTGGCGTCCATGATCACGGGGATCTTCCGGCCCTGCCGCGCCGGTTCGGCCGGCCGTACGATGTCGACCGCCACACGGTCGGACACGCCGTCGGCGTCACCGTCGAGCCCGGTGTCGACCCAGACGGACTCGCGGACGGCGTCGGTGTACGAGTGGACGGGCTGACTGACCTTCACCGCGCCGTGAGGCGCCTGTGATGCGCCCTGTGCTCCCGCCGGGGTGAGCAGGACCCCCAGCAGCGCGGCGCAGGCAGCCGCGATCAGTGTTCTGTACGGCCGGCGGGCTCCCCGCGTACGGATCTCCATGGGGCGGAAAGGTACCCCGGTCAACTCCCGTGCAACAGGGGGCAGTCGGGGGCGCACGGAGTGATCTTCCCGTCCGGGGCCGCCGTGAAGCGGGGGGTCGCGTCCTGGTGAATTGAGGGGCCGTGTCGACCGGATGGCAATCATGTGACGGAGGGAGCCATGAGCATGACCACACACGGGGCGCTGCATACAGTCGAAGGGATCTTCGACCCCCACACCTTGGAGTTCTTCGTGCACCGCAGACTCATCGTCCCTGGCGTCCTGGCTCGGCCTCCCTCCTGCTGGCGGTTCCGGCGTCGGCCGCGGGCTTCACGCCGGGCGCACCGGGCATCGGCGACCCCTACTACCCGGCCAGCGGCAACGGCGGGTACGACGTGTCCCACTACGACCTCCGGCTCACCTACCAGCCCACCACGGACCTGCTCCAGGGCACGGCGACCCTGCTCACCACCGCGACGCAGAACCTCTCGCGGTTCAACCTCGACTTCGGCCTCACGGTCGACGAGGTGCTGGTGAACGGGAAGAAGGCGGCCTTCGCGAAGAGCGGGAAGCAGGAGCTGGAGATCACCCCGGCGGCCCCGCTGAAGCAGGGTCAGTCGGCCACGGTGGTCGTACGGTACGCGGGCAAGCCCTCCACGTTCTCGGTCGACGGCTACACGGCGTGGCAGCGCACCCCGGACGGCGGGGTCGCGGCCCAGGAGCCGGACTCCGCCGCGTGGTGGTTCCCGTCCAACGACCACCCGCTGGACAAGGCGACGTACGACGTGTCGGTCTCGGTGCCCGACGGCACCCAGGCGATCAGCAACGGGGTGCTCCAGTCGCAGACGTCGAAGCTGGGCTGGACCCGCTACAGCTGGCGCTCCAACAAGCCGCAGGCGACGTATCTGACCACCCTCGCGGTCGGCAGGTTCGACATCACGACGGACACGACGGCGAACGGGCTGCCGATCGTCAACGCGTACAGCAAGGACCTGGGCGACAACGCGGGCGCGGCGCGGGCGAGTGTGGAGCGCACCGGCGAGGTCGTGGACTGGCTGAGCGGTGTCTTCGGCCCGTACCCCTTCAACGCGGTGGGCGGGTACGTGCCCAACGTGCCGAGCGGGTTCGCGCTGGAGACGCAGACCCGGGTCTTCTACAGCCCCCGGCAGTTCGCGCGCGGCTCGAACGTCTCGGTCGTCGTGCACGAGCTGGCGCACCAGTGGTACGGCGACAGCGTGTCGGTGAAGGGCTGGAAGGACATCTGGCTCAACGAGGGCTTCGCCAGCTACAGCCAGTGGCTCTGGTCGGAGAAGGAGGGCGAGGGCACGGCTCAGGAACTGGCCGACTACGTCTACGCGTTGTACCCGGCCGGCGACCCGTTCTGGACGGTCAAGCCGGCCGACCCGGGGCCGGAGAACCAGTTCGCGGGCGCGGTGTACGACCGGGGCGCGCTGGCGCTCCAGGCGCTGCGCAACAGGATCGGTGACGAGGACTTCTTCGCGATCCTCAAGGGGTGGCCGGCGGAGCGCGCGTACGGGAACGCGTCGGTGGGCGACTTCGTGGCGTACGCGGAGCGGGTCTCCGGCGAGCAGCTCGACGCCCTGTTCGACACGTGGCTGTTCCAGCCGTCGAAGCCGGCGTCGGGGTCGGCGTCGTCGATTTCCGCTGCGGCCTCCGCCTCCGCGCGGGGTGCCGGGACCGCCGCGGTCCCGGTCCCGCCCAAGTCCTGGAAGCAGATCGCCGCGACCCACTCGGTCCACGGCAGCTGACGCCTGCGTTCCTCCCCGCCCCCGCCCTGCCCCTTCCCCCTGCCCCCTGCCCCCGCTCCCGCGACCTGCGGGAGTGGGGGGAGGGGCGGGGAGAAAGCGCTCTCCCGAACGGGCATGCCGGATACCCTGTCGTCGTACTGTGGTGGGTCGTATCCGCCATGTCCGCCGACGAGGAGCACGCCTTGCCCGAGCCGCTCGCAGGGGCCCGGCCCACCCTGGAAGCCGTCGCCGCCCGGGCCGGTGTCTCGCGAGCCACGGCCTCGCGGGTGGTCAACGGGGGCGCGGGGGTGCGGCAACCGCTGGTCGAGAAGGTGACCAGGGCCGTCGAGGAGCTGGGGTACGTACCGAACCACGCGGCGCGCACGCTGGTCACCCGGCGGACCGGCGCGGTCGCGGTGATCATCGCCGAGCCGGAGATCCGGATCTTCTCCGACCCGTTCTTCTCCCAGCAGATCCGCGGCATCAGCAAGGAACTGACCGCGCACGACACGCAGTTGGTGCTGCTGCTGCTCGAAGGGCCCGGCGACTACGACCGGATCGCGCGCTATCTGGCGGGCGGCCACGTGGACGGCGCGCTCGCCTTCTCGCTGCACACCGACGACCCGATCCCCGCGATCACCCGGCGCGCCGGGATCCCGACGGTGTACGGGGGCCGGCCCGCGTGGAGCGTGCCCTCCGAGCACCAGACCGTGCCGTACGTCGACGCGGACAACCGCGGGGGCGCGCGGGCCGCCGTACGGTATCTGTGGGACCTGGGGCGGCGGCGGATCGCGCACATCGGGGGGCCGCTGGACCAGACGTCGGCCACCGACCGCCTCGACGGCTACCGGGACGTGCTGCCGGCCGGGGACCCGGCGCTGATCGCCGAGGGGGAGTTCACGGCGGCGAGCGGGGAGCGGGCGATGGCGGAGCTGCTGGAGCGGTGCCCCGACCTGGACGCGGTGTTCGCGGCCAACGACCTGATGGCGTCGGGCGCCCTGCGGGTGCTCAAGGAGCGCGGGCGGGCGGTGCCCGGGGAGGTGGCGCTGGTGGGCTTCGACGACATGGACTCGATCGCGGAGGGCACGGACCCGCCCCTGACGACCGTCCAGCAGGACATCGAGGGCCAGGGCCGGCTGATGGCCCGGCTGCTGCTGCGGGGCCTGGACCAGGAGCGGGCGGGCGCCCCGGCCCCGGATCCGGTGATCACTCCGACGACGCTGGTACGGCGGGCCTCGGCCTAGGGCGTGTCCGCGAAGTGGGGTCGTTCGCCCGGAGGGCGTGACTCGCGGCGTCCGGTGCGTGCGATCGCAAGGCGGAGGACCCACCCCGTACTGGATGTACGGGGTGGGTCCGACAACGCGGCGAGCGCGCGTGCAAGGCGTCGCGGGCCAGACGCCACTTCGCGGACACGCCCTTGGGCGTTGTGCCCGGCCGGGACCCGCCGCTGGGTGCGCTACCCGCTCGCTACCTGCTCGCCGTCGAGCGGGCCGGGACCGTCAGCGTCGCCCCGTCCGAGAAAGTGACGGTCCTCGCCACCGACTCGAAGTTGTGCGCCGCGTAGGTCCGTACCCCGCCCTTCGAGAAGACGGCGGACGTCGGGATCGATCCGGTGACCGTGGCGTCCGGGGCGCCCACCGCGGCCAGGGTGCTGATCCAGTGGTACGTGTGCGCCTTGGACTCGCCGGCCTCGGGGCCGTAACCGGCGTTGCCCGCGTCCCACTTGGTCTTCGCGGTGGCGGGGGTGGAGAGCGCCTCGAACTCCCAGAGGATGTCCCGCCATTCGACGGCCGGTCCGCCGTTCTCCCGTTGCAGTTCGGCCAGGTTGCGGTTGATCGCGTCCTTCCTGCGGGCGAGGTGGAGCGAACCGCCCGTCACCGGGAGGACGTTGATGCCGTGGATCTCCTCCGGGTTGGCGGTCCACCAGGTGGAGTACGCGCCACCGCTGCCCCACACCATGCCGACCGTGTCATGCCCGAAGGAGGCCGGGAAGACCTGCTGGTCGGCGTCGAACCAGTACTGGGCGATCGCCTCGGACTCCGTCGTCAGCAGATAACTGCCCAGGTCCCGCAGCTCGTTGTTGCCGGTGGCCGAGCCCCACAGCACCAGCGCGGCGCTGAGGTTGGTGGACTCCGACGACGACTCCTGGTTGTTGCCCGCGGCGAAGCCCTGGTGCCCGGAGGCCCAGCTGTGGCCCGCGTAGACGTCGAAGCCGCGCAGGAACGGGAAGTCGGCGTCGGTACGGCTCGGGTTGGCCGCGTCCCGTATCAGCGTCTTGACCATGCCGCCCCAGGCCGGGTCGGCGGCCCACGCCTGGTCGTACTGCGCGACGATCGCCGCCGCGTACACGTAGTAGCTGTAGTGGAAGTGATGGTCGTTCAGCTCGGTGTCGCTGCCGTACGAGGCCGGGTAGCCGATCAGCGTCTTCCACGTCCGGTCGTACGAGAACTCACTCGCGCCGCCCGCCGTGAACCACTCCTGGAGCCTGCCCTTGAGCAGCCCGAGGAGCTTGTCGCGGGTGGCGGTCTCGCCGATCTGGTCGGCCATGGGCACGAGTTGGGCGAGCTTGCCGAGGGCCTTGCCCGTCCAGTACGTGTCCCGCGCGCCGGAGAACGGGTCGGCCGCGTTCGCCACCTCGTTCAGGTAGCCCCTGAGGCGGGCCCGGTCGACGCCGGTCGAGGCGGGCAGCGTGGGCAGCACCCCGGAGCCCTGCTGGCTCGTGGTGAACGAGGCGGCTTCCCTGACCTTCATCGTGCCGCGCGGCGAGACGTAGGTGTACGGCGTCAACGCGTCGGTGGTGTACAGCCATTGGTGGCGGTAGAGGGCCTGGAGCGTGCCCGTCTCGGTGCCCTCCTGGGGCGCGGTGGTGAGGCTGTAGGTGGCCCTGACCGTGCCGCCCGTGTTGCTCCAGGTCACCTTGGAACCGGTCACGAAGCTGTACGCGTACTTCCGGTACGTGGCCAGGGCGTCCGTGGAGGGCAGGACGGCGACCGAGAAGTAGTCCTTGGCCCCGAGCCCGGCCGTGACGGTGGAGCCGGAGACCGTCCAGTCGGCACCGGTCGGCGCGAACAGCGCGTAGTGGTGGCCCGCGACGGTGATGCCGAGGACGTTGCCCTGGTCGGCGAAGACGGCGGGAGCGGCGGCGGTGGTGATCCGGGCGTCGCCGCCGGTGCCCTTGGCGTATACAAAAGGCAGGCCGTGGCCGATGGTGGCGCGCAGGGTGCGGGCGCCGTCGGACCAGTAGGGCGTGACGGTCCAGTCGGACCACGCGTCGGCCTTGGTGTCGGCGGAGTTGAGCCCGGTCAGCCCGAGGGTGAGGTCGCGCTTGTGCGCGTACTCGTACTGCCGGCCGTCCCCGCTGACGGTCGGCGCCGTCGGATACCCGACCTCCAGACCGCCGGCCACCGCCTGGTACGTGAGCGGATGACCGTACATCGGGGTGGACCAGGGGTTGTCGGCGTACCGCTGGAAGGCCAGCGAGGACCACCAGTCGTTGGTGGGCAGCGGCTTGGCCCGCGCGGCCGGGGTCACCTTGGGGGTGACCGGGGTCCCGGTCCCGGTGGTGGGCCCGGAGGTCCCCGCCGGACGCGTGTCGGTGTAACTGCCGGAGCCCACCGGCACGGTGGCCGCCGCGGCGGGCGTGGCGGTGGGGACCAGGCCGACGGCGGCGAGCGCGGTGACAAGAACCGCCGCGGACAGGGGCCGGGCACGGGAGAAGGACATGGACGGCACCTCGGAGACATGGGGGGAAGGGTCGTCGGAGAGCGCTCTCTCAGGTACAAGGAACGTAAAACTCTTGAAATGGAAGTGTCAATACAGCTGACACACAAGGAAGTTGTGGGTCATGACCGATCCACTCCCGATCCCGTCCCCGACGGCCTCCCTCCGGCACCCCTACGCGTCCGTGAACCTCTCGCCCTTTGTCGCCTTGTCGACCAGCAGGGCGGGCGGGGCGAAGCGTTCGCCGTAGCGCTCCGCCAACTGCCGGGCCCGGGTAGCGAATCCGGCCGGGCCGCCCTCGTAACCGTTGATGTACTGGAGCACCCCGCCCGTCCACGCCGGGAAGCCGATGCCCATGATCGAGCCGATGTTGGCGTCGGCCACGGACGTCAGGACGTTCTCCTCCAGGCAGCGGACGGCGTCCAGGGCCTCGGAGAACAGCATCCGCTCCTGGAGGTCCCGGAAGGGCACGTCGGCGGGCGCCGCCGGGGCGAAGTGCTCGCGCAGGCCCGGCCAGAGGCGGGTACGGGTGCCGTCCTCCGCGTACTCGTAGAAGCCCGCCCCGCCACCGCGCCCCGGGCGGCCGAACTCGTCGGCCATCCGGTCGATCACGGCGTCCGCGGGGTGCCCGGTCCACGTACCGCCGGCCTCCTCGACCGCTCGCCGCGACTCCCCGCGGATCTTGCGCGCCAGGGTCAGGGTCAGTTCGTCCATCAGGGCGAGCACCTTGGCCGGGTAGCCCGCCTGCGCGGCGGCCTGTTCGACCGACGCGGGCGCGATGCCCTCACCGACCATCGCGACACCCTCGTTGATGAACTGCCCGATCACCCGCGAAGTGAAGAAGCCCCGCGCGTCGTTGACGACGATCGGGGTCTTCTTGATCCGGCGGACCAGGTCGAACGCGCGCGCCAGGGCCTCGTCGCCGGTCCGTTCGCCCCTGATGATCTCGACCAGGGGCATCTTGTCGACGGGCGAGAAGAAGTGCAGACCGATGAAGTCGGCCGGGCGCGCCACCCCTTCGGCGAGCGCCGTGATCGGCAGCGTGGAGGTGTTGGAACAGAGCAGCGCGTCGGGCGCGACGATCTCCTGGACCTCCTGGAACACCTTGTGCTTGAGCGCCGGGTCCTCAAAGACCGCCTCGATCACCGTGTCGCAGTCCGCCAGGTCGGCGGGGTCGGCGGTCGGGGTGATGCGGGCGAGCACCCGGTCCCGCTCGGCCTCGGTCGTACGGCCCCGCGAGACCGCCTTCGCGAGGACCTTCGCCGCGTGCGCCTTGCCCCGCTCCGCCGCGTCCCGGGTGACGTCCTTCAGCAGGACGTCGAGCCCTGCGCGGGCGCACGCGTACGCGATGCCCGCGCCCATCGTCCCGGCGCCCAGGACCGCGACCTTGCGGACCTCGCGCGGCGGGACCCCGAGCGGGCGGCTGCCGCCGGAGTTGACGGCCCGCAGGTCGAAGAAGAACGCCTGGATCATGTTTTTCGCGGTCTGTCCCGTGACCAGCTCGGTGAAGTAGCGGGACTCCACGGTCTGCGCCGTCTCGAAGTCGACCTGCGAGCCCTCGACGGCCGCCGCGAGGATGTTGCGCGGGGCCGGGAAGGGGGCCCCGGCGAGCTGCTTGCTCAGACTGGCGGGGAACGCGGGGAGGTTGGCGGCGAAGCGCGGGCTGGACGGGGTGCCGCCCGGGATGCGGTAGCTCTTCTCGTCCCACGGCTGCCGGGACTCGGGGTGGGCGTCGATGAACGCGCGGGCCCGGTCGAGCATCTCCTCGCGGGTGGCGGCGACCTCGTGGACGAGACCGTTGTCGAGGGCGCGGCGCGGGGAGTACTGCGTGCCCTGGAGGAGCACCTTGAGCAGGGCGTCCGCGATGCCCAGGAGCCGTACCGTACGGGTGACCCCACCGCCTCCCGGCAGCAGCCCGAGCGTGACCTCGGGCAGGCCGATCCGGGAGCCCGGCGCGTCGAGGGCGATGCGGTGGTGGCAGGCGAGGGCGATCTCGTAACCGCCACCCAGGGCCGCGCCGTTGAGGGCGGCGACGACGGGCTTGCCGAGGGTCTCCAGGCGCCGCAGGGCGCCCTTCATGGCCAGGCCGCCCTCGAAGATCCGCCGGGCGTCCCCGGGGCCCGCCTTGATCATGTCCTTGAGGTCGCCGCCGGCGAAGAAGGTCTTCTTGGCGGAGGTGACGACGAAGCCGCGGATGCTGTCCTTCTCGGCCTCGGCGCGGTCGGCGGTCGCGAGAAGGGAGCGGCGGAACGCCTCGTTCATCGTGTTGGTGGACTGGCTCGGGTCGTCCAGGACGAGGGTCACCACACCGGTGTTGTCCTGCTCCCAGCGGATGGTGGGGGACGCGGACTCGTTCATGCTGCTGCTCCGTTGCTCCGTAGGGGTCTGGACGGGCCGGACGGAAAGTAGGGGGTGGGGGCGGGGTACATACGTACGGGGATGTGGCACGCGGACCCGCCGGTCAGAGGCGTTCCACCACGGTGGCCACTCCCATGCCGCCGCCGACGCAGAGGGTGGCGAGGCCGTACCGCTTGTCCTGGCGTTCCAGTTCGTCCACGAGCGTGCCGACGAGCATCGCGCCGGTCGCGCCGAGGGGGTGGCCGAGGGCGATGGCGCCGCCGTTGACGTTGACCTTGTCGAGGGAGATCCCCATCTCGCCGACGAAGCGCAGGACCACTGCCGCGAAGGCCTCGTTGATCTCCACCAGGTCGATGTCGTCGATGGTCAGCCCGGCCTTGGCGAGGGCCTTGCGGCTGGCGGGTGCGGGGCCGGTGAGCATGATGGTGGGCTCGGACCCGGAGACGGCGGCGGAGACGATCCGGGCGCGGGGCGTGAGCCCGTACCGCTCACCGATCTCCCGGGAGCCGACGGCGACCAGGGCGGCGCCGTCCACGATGCCGGAGGAGTTGCCCGCGTGGTGGACGTGGTCGATCGCCTCGACCCAGTGGTACTTCTGGAGGACGACGGCATCGAACCCGCCCGCCTCGCCGATCCCGGCGAACGACGGCTTGAGCGCGGCCAGGGTGTCGGCGGTGGTGCCGGGGCGGAGGTGCTCGTCGTGGTCGAGGACGGTGAGTCCGTTGCGGTCGAGGACCGGTACGACGGAGCGCTGGAAGCGCCCCTCCTTCCAGGCGGTGGCGGCCCGTTCCTGGGACAGCGCGGCGAACTCGTCCACGTCGCGGCGCGTGAAGCCGCCGAGAGTGGCGATCAGGTCGGCGCCGATGCCCTGGGGGGCGAAGCCGGTGGCGAGGTTGGTCATCGGGTCCATCGCCCACGCGCCGCCGTCGGAGCCCATCGGGACGCGGGACATCGACTCGACGCCACCGGCGAGGATCAGGTCCTCCCAGCCCGAACGGACCTTCGCGGCGGCGAGGTTGACGGCTTCGAGCCCGGAGGCACAGAAGCGGTTCTCCTGCACCCCCGCCACGGTGTCGGGGAGCCCGGCGGCGACGGCGGCGATCCGGGCGATGTCGGAGCCCTGGTCGCCGAGCGGGCTCACGACGCCGAGCACGATGTCGTCGATGGCGGCCGGGTCGAGGCCGGGGAAGCGGGCGCGCATCTCGTGGATGAGGCCCACGACGAGGTCGATCGGTTTGGTCCCGTGCAGGGCGCCGTTGGCCTTGCCGCGGCCGCGCGGGGTGCGGATCGCGTCGTACACATACGCTTCGGTACTCACGGCAACTGCCTTTCCGGAGACGGTCACAGGGGCGGGGGCAGACGGTCCGGCAGACGGTCCGGCGGGTGGTTCAGCGGGCGTTTCAGCGGGCGGGCAGGTCCCAGTCCCGTGCCACCTCGGCGGTGTCGGCGCCGGGCAGCGCGGGCGCTCTGCGTACGGATCCCGGCGTGGCGGAGAAGCGCGGCGCGGGCGCGGGCTGGGTGACGCCCCCGTGCTCGGTGAAGGTGGCGCGGGTGGCGAGATGCGGGTGCGCGGGGGCCTCACGCAGGGTCAGTACGGGGGTGACACAGGCGTCCGTCCCCTCGAAGACCGCCGTCCACTCGGCGCGGGTCCTTTCCTTGAAGCGGGCGGCGACGGCGGCGCGCAGCTCGTCCCAGCGCCCGAAGTCCTTGCGGGCCGGGACGTCGTCCTTGATGCCGAGCAGCTCGATGAACTGGTCGTAGAACCGGGTCTCCAGCGCGCCGACCGCCATGTACGCGCCGTCGGCGGTCTCGTACGAGCCGTAGAAGGGGGCGCCGCCGTCCAGCAGGTTGCCGCCGCGCCGGTCCTGCCAGCCGCCGGCGGACATCATGGCGTGGATCATGGTGGTGAGGTGGGCGGTGCCGTCCACGACGGCCGCGTCGACCACCTGTCCCGTGCCGTCCGGGGTCCTGGCGTGCTGGAGGGCGGCGAGCAGTCCGATGACGAGGTAGAGCGCGCCGCCCGCGTAGTCGCCGAGGACGTTGGCGGGCAGGGCCGGCGGCTCGTCGGCCTTGCCGATCATGGAGAGAGCGCCGGAGAGGGCGATGTAGCCGATGTCGTGCCCGGCACTCTGGGCGAGCGGGCCGTCCTGGCCCCAGCCGGTCATGCGGCCGTACACCAGGCGGGGGTTGCGGGCGAGACACTCCTCGGGTCCGATGCCGAGCCGTTCGGCGACACCGGGCCTGTTCCCCTCGATCAGCAGGTCCGCCCGCTCGACCAGGTCGAGGACGCGGGCGGCGCCGTCGGGCGACTTGAGGTCGATCAGTACGGACCGCTTGTTGCGGTTGGTGAGGTCGGCCGCGGGGTCGATCCCGAGGCCGGTGCCGCCGGGGCGGTCCACCCGTACGACATCGGCGCCGAGGTCGGCGAGCGTCATGGCGGCGAAGGGTCCGGGCCCGATGCCGGCCAGCTCGACCACCCGTACACCCGCCAGCGGACCGGTTCCCGTCGCTGCCGCGTGGGCCATGGGGCTCTCCTCAACACTGGGGCACAGCCGGTGGAACAGCCGTGAGGGCAGGAACGGACACCACGCCGCACCAGCCTTCCGGCCAGAGCAAGCGCTCAGCCCTGATTCCCGATAGTACGAGGGATACGCCGCCGATCCGGTCCCCGGCTCCCGGGTCGGCCTGGATTCGGCGGTGGTCCGCGGCTCGGAAGCCGCCTCGGATCGCCGGGGCGCGGCTGGTTTCGGATGATGTCCCCCGCGTGCCGCCACAGATCCGGCCGCTCGGTGGATTCGGGCAGCCGCACCCGGTCCGGCCGGCCGGGGGTGTGCGGAACCGTCGTCCTGCGGCTCGACAGCCGGCCCGCCGGCTGCTCCGGCAGGACGGCGTGGGCCAGAATCAGGGGATGGGCGTCCCCGAACTGCGGGAAGCCGCTTCCCTGTTGGTCCCTGGGAAGACCGCCACCGCGAATGACATGACGGTGGACGACGTCCGGGACCACCTCACCCAGGACCAAGGGGACGTGGCCCTCGGCCTGCTGGAGGACGGTCCGGCTCGCGCCTCTCCATCCCCCACAGCGGCGGCACCTTCGACCTGGCCAGGTGATCACGATGCACAAGAACCCGACCGTGGCCGGAACAGCGGTCGTCCTGGAGGTCCGGCCTCCCGCGGCCGCTGATCGTTGTTCGCCTCGGCCGTCCGATGATGGCTGGTCGGGGGGAAGAGAGAGGAGCCCTCATGGACGCACCGGGCGAGCCGTTCCTGATGCATGTCGAGGATGTCTTCCGCCGGAACCAGGGCGGGGTGGTCGTCCTGACCGGCCGGATCGAGCGTGGGCGGGTTCGCAGGGGCGACGAGGTGGAGATCGTCGGCCTCGGCGGCAACGCGGTCGCCACCGTCGGGGGCAACGCGGTCGCCACCGTCGGGGACATCGAGGCGTGCCGTCGGTACGTCGGCGAGGCGAGGGCAGGCATGAACGTGGGCGTGTCGATACGTGGGATGGCGGGCGGCGCGGTCGAGCGGGGGCAGGTGCTCGCGGCACCGGGGTCCATGAGCGCACACACCAGCTTCGCGGCGGCCGTCAGCCTGCTCTCCGAGGAGCACGGCGGTGCCGGAGTACGTACTGGCGAGCGACTCCACTTCCACATCCGGACCGCCGCGGTGACGGGTGAGGTGACGCTCGCCCGGGACCTGGACGTCCTGCGTCCGCTCCACGCGGCCGACGTGACGATCAGACTCGAACGGCCCGTTGCCCTGGAGGACGGCCAGTCCTTCGCTTTCCGGCACCTCGGACGAGCCGCCGGTTCGGGGGTCGTGACACGTCTGCTCGATCGAGCCTGGTCGGCGGAGCCGCCGGACCCGTGCTAGTCCAGGCCGTACGACAGGAGGGCCACGACGGATATCGCCGCAATGGTGCCCACCAGCATCAGGACGCCCGCGACGACCGTCACGACGGTGAGAGCGCGCTCTGCCTTGCTGGGTTCCACCGATCCGGCGCAGATCTGCTCGTCAGTCATGTCCCCAGGCTGCCGAGCGGCGGCGCGGTGCGATATCCGTACAGATACTCAGGTACGCGGAACCGGCGTGCGTCGCGCGGGTGTTCAGGCTGTTGCCTCGCGGAGCGCTCGGCGGCAGAGGGTGTCGGCTCGGCGGGTGGTTTCCGGGAGGCGGTAGTCAGGGGACAGCCGGAGGGTGTGGGCGCAAGCCGTGGAGAGAGTGACTCGGTGGCCCACGGAGACGAAGACCGGTTTGACGTTCCGCTGGGTGCGTAGCGCTCGGCCTACCTCCTCGGCGTCGTCCGCCAGGAGTGGGGTGGAGTCGCCTCGCTCCGGGCCCGGGTCCTCGTACGTGAACAGGAATGGGTTCTTCGCTACGCCGATCACCGGCAGGCCGGTGACCACGCCGAGGTGACTGGCGAGGCCGAAGCGGCGGGGGTGGGCGCGGCCGTAGCCGTCGCAGACGATCAGGCCGGGGGGCGAGGAGAGCGCCGCGAGGGCGGCCAGGACGGTCGGGATCTCGCGGAACGCCAACAGCCCTGGCACGTAGGGGAAGGTGACGCGGCCCACCGCGGTGGCCTCGTCCACCACCGCCAGGGTCGCGGCGTCCAGCACCACGGCCGCCGCCGCGACGACGTCCCGTTCGTCGTCGTACGCCACGTCGACGCCGGTCACCAGGCCGGTGCCGGGCTCCGGTCCCGGCTCGTCCAGGACGACCAGCCCGCGCAGTTCGTCCTGGACGGCGCGGGCCGCCGTCTCGTCGGCGGGCGTCTCGAACGGTGTCATGATCCGTCAGTTTAGGGAATTGTCCTTTCAGGGCGTGGACTGGAGGCGGTTGGTTAGTCTGGTGATCATGTTCGTACTGGAATTGACCTACACGGCGCCCGTCGAGCGGGTGGACGCGCTGCTGACCGCCCATGTGTCGTGGCTCGACGCGTTGTACGACTCCGGGGTCTTCCTCGCCTCCGGCCGCAAGAACCCCCGCGACGGCGGCGTGATCCTCGCGGTGGGCGGCGACCGCGAGGAGATCGAACGGCTCGCCGCGACGGACCCGTTCGTGACCGGCGGGGTGTGCGCCTACCGGATCACGGAGTTCGCCGCGACGAAGACCGCCCCCGCGCTCGCCCCGTACCGCGAGGAGCTGCCCGGGTAGTGCGGCGGGGGCCGTATCGCCCCCGCCGGACCGGCCCCGGTTCTTTTCCGGGCGTGGCCCCTCAGCGCTTCGCGGACGTGAGCCGGGCCACCCGGCCCTTCTCCCCCGCCGCCCAGCAGCCCAGGTCCGCCGTGCAGTCGACGGTGTCGTACGAACCGGTGTCGACCGTGCGCCAGGTGCGGCCGCCGTCCGTCGTCAGGTCCGTCCCCGTCGGGCCGACGGCCAGGGCCGCGGAACGGCTGTACGGGAGCCACGCCACGCCCGAACGGTAGGCGGGCGGCGGGGTCGTGGCCTGCCGCCAGGTGCGGCCGCCGTCCCCGGTGACCGACGCGGCGCGCGGTGACGCCTGGTCGGCGCGGTAGTCGCCGCCGACCGCCAGACCGTGCTTCCGGTCACGGAAGGCGAGGCCGAACACACCCCGCGCCGGATCGCCGGCCGGGATCGTGGAGTCGGTGACGGTCCAGTGCAGACCCCGGTCGGCGGAGTGCAGCACACGCGCCGTCGCGGCGCCGCCGGTGGCCAGCCAGACGTCCTTCGGCCCCGACGCGACCAGGCACTGCCCGCTCGCCGCGAACCCGGCCTCGCCCGGCAGGGCGGCCGGCATGCCCGCGTCCGGCAGGACCTTCCAGGACGCGCCGCCGTCCCGGGTGGACAGGATGCGGAACTTGCCGTCGACCGGGTCGCTCATGGCGAGCCCGTGCCGGCTGTCGAAGAACGTGACGCAGTCGTAGAAGGCGCGGGCGTCGGTGTTCCGGAAGGACTCGGTCCAGCTCGTGCCGCCGTCCTCCGTACGGAAGATGCGGGACGCCTCGCCCTCCCCGATCGCCAGCGCCACCGCGCGCCGCCCGTCGAACGCCTCGATGTCCCGGAACTCCAGCTCCGCCTCCGCCGCGCCCGCGGGCGACACGTCACGCCAGGTACGGCCTCCGTCGGAGGTGCGCAGCACGGTGCCCTTCGAGCCGGCGACCCAGGCGCTCGTACGGCTGACGGCCGCCAGGCCGCGGAACCGCGCGTCGGTGCCGGTGTCGGTCAGCCGCCAGTCGAGCGCCCCGCCGCCGGTCCGGTCCGTGCCCTCCGGCACCCCGCCCGCGCGGTCGGCGCGGTCCGCGCGTGACGCACCGTCCGGCCGTGCCGCCCCGTCCGCCTGGGCCGGTACGGCGAGCGCCGCCGCGAGTGCCGTACCGCTCACCCCGACTGCCAGTCCCGCCAGCACCGTTCGCCGCAACTTCCCCATGGGTCTCATGGCGCTGGAAGCTAGCCCACCCGCCGGGCGCCGTCCAGAGCGGGCCGGCCCCGCCCCGGGGAGCCGCGCCGCCGAAGAGGTGACGCAGGTCACTCTCGATTTCGAGCACGGATCGGGTCTCCCGGCCGTCTTCCAAGTAGCAGGCGACCGTTCGCGGTCGATGTCAGATCCGTCGAAGGGGAGCACGCCGTGTCACCCGTCATCGAACAGGCCGTGCAGGCCCGGCTGGTCGCGTCCGTGCCCCGCATGGAGACCGTCCCCGCGACGCTGCACTACGACCAGGGGGACCCCTTCGCGGTGCGGATGGCGTTCCCACCCCCGGCGACGCTGGAGGGCACCGACGTCACCTGGGAGTTCTCCCGTGAGCTGCTGGCGCTCGGGATGACAGAACCGTGCGGGGTGGGGGACGTCCGCGTACGCCCCTTCGGGTACGGGAGGACGGTGGTGGAGTTCCACGCCCCGGAGGGGACCGCGATGGTCCACCTGCGGACGTCGGAGCTGCGCCGCTTCCTCGAACGCACGCAGGGGCTGGTGCCCGTCGGCCGCGAACACCTCTATCTGGACCTGGACCACGACCTCAAGGTGCTGCTGCGCGACGCCTGCTGAGGCGCCGTAGCGCGCGGCGGCATCGTGAGACCGCCTACCGGTCATAGTCCGGTGAATCCCGACAGAAGGTGTCCGGATGCCTGGCTAGCGTCGGCCGCATGCCTCAGCACATCGTCATCACGGGTGCCCGTGAGAACAATCTCCGTGACGTCTCCCTCGCCCTCCCCAAGAACCGGATCACGGTCTTCACCGGCGTCTCGGGATCCGGTAAGTCGTCGCTCGTCTTCGGTACCGTCGCCGTGGAGTCGCAGCGTCAGTTGAACGAGACCTTCCCCTCGTTCATCAGGAACCGGCTGCCCCGGTACGAGCGGCCCCGGGCCGACGCCGTCGACCATCTCTCGGTGGCGATCGTGGTCGACCAGAAGCCGGTGGGCGGCAATGTCCGCTCGACCGTCGGCACGATGACGGACATCTACGCGATCCTCCGGGTGCTGTTCTCCCGCCACGGCACCCCGAGCGCCGGCGCGGCGAGCGCGTACTCCTTCAACGATCCGTCGGGGATGTGCACGGCCTGCGACGGCGTGGGCCGGGTGGTGCGGCTCGACCTCGACCGGGCGATCGACTGGTCCAAGTCCCTCGACGAGGGGGCGCTGCTGCTACCGGGGCTCTCCGTGGGCGGCTGGGAGTGGCAGCTGTACGCGCGCTCGGGCCGCCTCGACCCGGCGAAACCCCTGGGCGGGTTCAGCGAGGCCGAGCGGGAACTGCTGCTGTACGGGGGCGGCTTCAAGGTCCGGGTCGACCTGTCGAGCGGTTCGGCGGACACCCGGTTCGAGGGGCTCGTCACCCGTTTCACGCGGCTCTTCCTCAACCGGGACACCGCCACTCTTTCCGAGAGGCGCAAGGAGGCGGCGGCGCGTTTCACCGTCGAGCGGCGGTGCGAGGAGTGCGACGGGTCCCGGCTCAACGAGGCCGCGCGTGCCACCCGGATCGGCGGACTCACGATCACCGACCACACACGGATGGAGGTCGCCGATCTGGCCGGGGTGCTGGCGGCGCTGGACGATCCGGTGGCGGCCCCGGTCGCGGCGGCCGCGCGGGAGCGGCTGGAACGGCTGACCGGCATCGGGCTCGGCCACCTCAGCCTGGACCGCGGGACGACCACTCTGTCCGGCGGTGAGGGGCAGCGCCTCAAGCTGGTGCGGCACCTGGGGAGTTCGCTGACAGGACTCACGTACATCTTCGACGAGCCGAGCGTGGGCCTGCATCCCCGCGATGTCGGCCGGCTCAACGATCTGCTGGTGAGGCTGCGCGACAAGGGCAACACCGTGCTGGTGGTGGAGCACGACCCGGACGTGCTGGCCATCGCCGACCATGTCGTGGACATGGGCCCGGGCGCGGGCGCGGACGGCGGCCGGGTGGTGTTCGAGGGGCCCGTGGAGCTGCTGCGGGAGGCCGATACGCTCACCGGCCGCTTCCTGCGCCGCCGTACGACCGTGAAGGAGTCGTTCCGCTCCCCCGCCGGCTGGTGTCCGGTGACCGGGGCCGCTCTGCACAACCTGAAGGGGATCGACGTACGGTTCCCGGCCGGCGTGCTCACGGTGGTCACCGGCGTCGCGGGGTCCGGGAAGTCGACGCTCGTCTCCGAGGTGTTCACGGCGGCGTATCCGGAGGCGATCGTCATCGACCAGGGCCCGATCACCGCCTCGTCCCGGTCGACGCCGGCCTCGTACCTCGGCGTCATGGACACCATCCGCGCGCTCTTCGCCCAGGAGAACGGGGTGGACCCTGGGCTGTTCAGCTTCAACTCCACCGGCGCGTGCCCGGAGTGCGCGGGGCGCGGGACCCTCACCACCGATCTGGCCTTCATGGATCCGGTCACCACGCTCTGCCCGGCCTGCGAGGGCCGGCGCTTCCACGACGGCGTACGGAAACACCGCCTGCGGGGGCGGTCTGTCGTCGACGTGCTGGGGATGACGGCGGCGGAGGCGCTGGAGTTCTTCGAGGAGAAGCGGCTGCGGCGGCCGCTGCGGGCGCTCAACGACGTGGGCCTGAGCTATCTGCCGCTGGGCCGGGCGCTCAGCACGCTCTCCGGCGGTGAGCGCCAGCGCATCAAGCTCGCCACCCATCTGCACCGTACAGGCGGTGTGTACGTCCTGGACGAACCCACCACGGGACTGCACCTGGCCGATGTGGAGACGCTGGTGGCACTGCTGGAGCGGATGGTCGACGCGGGGAACACGGTGATCTGCGTCGAGCACAACATGGAGGTCCTCAAGCGCGCGGACTGGGTGGTCGACCTGGGCCCGGACGGCGGCAAACACGGCGGCGAGGTCGTCTTCACGGGCACGCCGGAGGGGCTGCTCGGCCATCCCACCTCGTTCACCGCCGCACACCTCCGGCAGGATCTGGCACATCCGTAGCACCGTGGGGCATTCCATCGCGGTGGTACGGCGGGTCATGATGGGCGCGACCGGCCCCGTCACGCATCGGGCCCTTCACGAACCGGACCCTTCACGGACCTGGAGAATCGCCCGTGCCCAGCAGGAAAGCCTTGATCCGCCGTCCAGGACCGCGCCTCACCGAGGGCCTGGTCACGCATCTCGAACGCGTCCCCGTCGACACCGAACTGGCCCTGCGGCAGTGGGAACGGTACGTCGGGACACTGCGCGAGCACGACTGGGAGACGGTCGAGGTGGCACCGGCCGACGACTGCCCGGACGCGGTGTTCGTCGAGGACACCGTGGTGATGTTCCGGAACGTGGCGCTGATAACCCGGCCGGGCGCCGCCTCCCGCAGGCCCGAGACCAGCGCGGTGGAGGAGGAGCTGGGGCGGCTCGGCTGCTCGGTGAACTGGGTGTGGGAGCCGGGCACGCTGGAGGGCGGCGACGTCCTCAAGATCGGCGACACGATCTACGTGGGGCAGGGCGGCCGGACGAACGCGGCCGGTGTGCAGCAGCTGCGGGCGGTGTTCGAGCCGCTGGGCGCGCGCGTGGTGGCCGTACCGGTGAGCAAGGTGCTGCACCTCAAGTCCGCGGTGACGGCGCTGCCCGACTCCACGGTCATCGGGTACGAGCCGCTGGTGGACGTGCACTCCGTCTATCCGCGCTTCCTGCCCGTCCCCGAGGAGGCCGGCGCGCACGTGGTGCTGCTCGGCGGCGGGAGGCTGCTGCTGGCGGCGAGCGCGCCCAAGACGGCGGAGCTGTTCACCGATCTCGGGTACGAGCCGGTGCCGGTGGACATCAGCGAGTTCGAGAAGCTGGAAGGGTGCGTGACCTGTCTCTCGGTGCGGCTGCGGGACCTCTACACCTGAAGACAGCTGGGGGACCTCTGCGCCTGATAACACCTGAAGACACCTGAATCGGCGTCCGCACCCCAAGCGGCGTCGGTCACTCCCTGAGAGCGGCGGACAGGCCCGGAACGGCGGAACAGGGGCACCTTCACCCGGTAGATCCGTATTTGTTCGCCAGTTCATCCCCGCAGGTCAGCACCTCCGGGACGGTCCGTGGTTCCCGAGGCTTGGCCTGCGGCTTACCGTGGCTTTAACCTACGGTCTCGTAACCTACGAATCCGTAGGTAATATCTCCCGTCCCCAGGAGCACCCGTGACGATCACCTCTCCCCACCTCGGCAGTTCGGACGCGTGGACCGACGCGCGACTGCTGTACGCGCTGGAAGAGGTCGTGGAGAAGGAACTCAACCGTCATCTCAAGGTGGCAAAAGACTGGATGCCGCACGAGTACGTCCCCTTCTCGGACGGCCGCAACTTCACCGGGATCTTCGAGGACGGTGAGGCCTGGGACCCCGCTCAGTCCAAGGTCACCGACATCGGCAAGATCGCTCTCGTGGTGAACCTCCTCACCGAGGACAACCTCCCCAGTTACCACCACGAGATCGCCTCCCTCTTCGGCCGCGACGGAGCGTGGGGCACCTGGGTGCACCGCTGGACCGCGGAGGAGGGCCGGCACGGCATCGTGATGCGCGACTACCTGCTCACGTCCCGGGCCGTCGACCCGGACAAGCTGGAGCAGTTCCGGATGACACACATGTCGGAGGGCTTCACGTCCGACAACCGCCACTCGATGCTGCACTCGGTGGCGTACGTGGCGTTCCAGGAGCTGGCGACCCGCGTCTCGCACCGCAACACCGGCCACCAGTCGGGCGATCCGGTCTGCGACCGGATGCTGGCCCGCATCGCCACGGACGAGAACCTGCACATGGTGTTCTACCGGAACCTGCTGGGCGCGGCCTTCGAGATCGCCCCCGACATGACCATGCAGGCCGTGCGTGACGTGGTCGTGGACTTCCGCATGCCGGGACACGGCATGCCCGGTTTCGAGCGCGCGGCCGCGCAGATGGCCATAGGTGAGATCTACAACATGCGGATCCACCACGACGACGTGCTCCAGCCGGTGCTCCGCTACCTCAAGGTCCTGGACATCGACGGGCTCGGCGCCGAGGGTCTCAAGGCGCAGGAGGAGCTGGGGCTGTACATGGGCGGGCTGGACAGCGAGGCGCGCAAGTTCGACGAGAAGCTGGCCGCCCGCAAGGCGCGGATGGCGGCGCGCGCCGCCGGCTGATCCGGGCCGTTCACCTGTCACCACTGCCGGCCGGGCGTGCTGTCACGCCCGGCCGACGGGGTGGTCGCGGGGTAAGGCGCCGTGTGAGGCGGCGGGGGCCGGGTCCGGTGTCATGCGCGGTTCCTGCGCAGGCGCTGGCGCTCCTTCTCGGAGAGTCCGCCCCACACCCCGAACCGCTCGTCGTTGTCGAGCGCGTACGACAGGCACGCCTCGCGGCCCTCGCACGCGCCGCAGAGCTGTTTGGCCTCCCGGGTGGAGGAGCCGGGGGCGGGAAAGAAGAAGTCCGCTCCGGTCTGGGCGCACAACGCGCTCTCCTGCCAGGAGAGTTCACGTTCCAGGCTGATGACGCCGCTCGTGGTGGTACTGGTCCCCGTGGTGTTGATCGACATGGGCCACAGGCTGCCGTACGGCGATAAACATCTGATGGACGAAAGATCGCCGAGCAGGCAGGACGACCGGGACGGCCGCCTTCGCCGCTTCGGTCAGATCGCCGGCGTGACGCCCTGCATGATCGCGAAGGACGCCCCGTACGGGTCCGTGAGCTTCGCGAACCGGCCCACTCCCTCCAGATCGACCGGTGGCGTCCGGACCGTACCGCCGAGGGTCCGAGCCCTCGTGACTGTAGCGTCGCAGTCCGTGACCGCGAAGTAAAGCAGCCAGTGCGGATCACTGTCCGCCTCGGTCGGGTCGGAGCCGAGCGGTACGAAGCCCCCGAACATGGCGTCCGAGCCCTGGCCCGCGGGATTGACCATCCGGTACGTCCCGTTGCCGCCCGGGATCGGCGTGCTGATCGCCTCCCAGCCGAAGACCGCGCTGTAGAAGCTGAACGCGGCGTCCTCGTCCGGGGTGTACAGCTCGCCCCACGTGAGGGCGCCCGGCACGTTGACGAGGTCGAGGCCCTTGTTACCGCCGGGCTGCCAGACCGCGAAGCCCGCGCCCGCCCGGTCGGCGAAGACCGCCATCCTGCCGAGGTCCATGACATCCATCGGCCCGTACACGACGGACCCGCCGCCCGCCTCGACGGCCCTCGCCGTGGCCTCGGCGTCGGGTGTCTGGAAGTACAGCGACCAGGCCGGCGGCGCCTGCCCCTCCGGAATCGGCATCACCCCGGCGACGGTCCCGCCGCCCAGCTGGAACATGCCGTAGCCGCCGGTGTCGGGGCCCGCCGACACGTACTCCCAGCCGAAAACGCCCCGGTAGAAGTCGACCGCCCCCTCCCGATCGGGTGTGGCGAGATCGGTCCAGTTGGGAGAGCCTGTGACAAACGGGGTGGTGAGCATGGTGTGCGCTCCTTCGTGGGGTCCCTCGGGCTCCTGGGGTCTGTTCTCCGGCCCCTGGGCCTGTCTTCCGAGTCTCCTCCCGATGCCGGGCAATCGCACCGCGCCCGATGAATGCACGACCGTGCGTTCAGTAGACTGGGCGGATGAGCGGCACACGTACGGGCAGCGCGGCGGCCGGGAGCCGCCCCGGTCGGGCCGGGCCCACGGACCGGCGCGTCAAGCGCGGGAACCAGACACGGCGGCTGGTGCTCGACCGCACGATGGACGTGGCGTCGGTGGAAGGTCTCGAAGGCCTCTCCCTGGGCCGTATCGCGAGCGAGCTGACGCTGAGCAAGAGCGGGGTCTTCGCCCTCTTCGGCTCCAAGGAGGAGCTCCAGCTGGCGACGGTACGGGCGGCCGTGGACGTCTACATCGCGCACGTCGTACGGCCCACGCGTGAGGTGGCGCCGGGGGCGGAGCGGGTCTGGGCACTGTGCCGGAACTGGCTGATGTACTCCGCGAACCGCGTCTTCCGCGGCGGCTGCTTCTTCTACGGCGTCTCGGCGGAGTTCGACGCGCGCGACGGCGCGGTGCACGACGCGATCGCCAAGGCCAGTGCGGACTGGGTGAGTTACGTCGAACGCACCCTGGACGGCGCGCGGCGGGCGGGCGGTCTCGCGGCGGGCACCGACGTGCCCCAACTCGGCTTCGAGATCAGGGCGTTGATGGAGGCGTCCAACGCGCGGTCAGTGCTGCTCCGCGAGGCGATCGCATACGAGCGCGCGGGCAAGGGCATCCTGGACCGGCTGCGCGCGGTGGCGACCGACCCCGGGGCACTGCCGGAGGGGCCCGGCGAGATCAGGGTGCCGGAGACGGCGTGACCCGGCCGGTGCCGAGACCGGTACGTGGGCGGCGCCCCCGCACGAAAGAGTGAATCGTTCCCCGGACACCCCATGTTCGGCTGCCGGAGGCAGCACTGTGCAGGGGCGGGCGACCAGCTCCGCACCCGCCGCACCGGCACAGGGGAAGGGGTGGGAGTGGCACACACCAAGGGGCGGCTCCCGGTCTCGCTGCGGGACCGGGCGCGCTACCGGTTCGACCGCACGCTGGCCCGCAGCACCGGCACACTGATGGGCTGGCTGATACTCACCTGCCTGGCCGTCGTCGTGCCGGTGAGCGTCCTGCTGGTGTGGACGGACCCCGATTCGCCGCACTCGTTGTCGGGCCGCCTGACGGCGGCGTGGCGGACCAGCGCGGAGACGCTGCGGCTGGGCGCGATCTCCGGAACGCCGCTGCGCATGGTCCTGTCGGCGCTGCTCGGACTGGTCGCCCTGCTGTGCGTGTCGACCCTGATCGGAGTGATCACCAACAGCCTGGCCGAACGGATGGCGGAGTTGAGCCGCGGGCGGTCGACGGTTCTGGAGCACGGCCATGTGCTGGTGCTCGGCTGGTCCGACCAGGTGACCACGGTGGTAGGGGAGTTGGTCTCGGCGCAGGCCCCGCGCCGGTCCCGGGCCATCGTCCTGCTCGCCGACCGGGACAAGACCGGGATGGAGCAGGCACTGGCCGCCCGGGCCGGCGGCGCCCGGCTCATCTGCCGCAGCGGTCCGCCGAGCGACCCCGCCGTACTGGCGCTGGTCAGCCCGCGGACGGCGAGCACCGTGCTGGTGCTGCCCCCGGGCGGGCCGGCGTCCGACCCCGAGGTGCTGCGGGTCCTGCTCGCGCTGCGTGCGGTCGCCGGCGAGGGGCCGGGCGGCCCACCGGTGCTGGCGGCGGTACGGGACGACCGCTACCGCGCGTCGGCCCGGCTGGCCGCCGGGCCACGTGCCACGATCCTGGAGACGGACGCGGTCACGGCCCGGCTCGTCGCGCAGTGTGTCGGCCGCCCCGGCCTCTCCCTCGTCCTGCGCGACCTCCTCGACTTCGCCGGTGACGAGTTCCACCTCACCGACGCCACCGCGTTCTCCGGCGCTCCTTTCGGTACGGCCCTGCTGGGCCATGCCGACTCCTGCGTGATCGGGCTGTTGACCCCGCAGGGCCGGACCCTGCTGAACCCGCCCGCCGACACCACGGTCACACCGGGGACCCGGCTGATCGTCCTGGCCCGCGACGAGGCCGGCACACGCCCGGAGGACTGCCGGCACCTCGTCGACACGTCGGTGATCGCCGGGGACCGGCCACCACCGGAGCATCCCGCGCACCTGCTGATGCTCGGCTGGAACCGCCGGGCTCCCCTGGTCGTGGAACAGCTCCGGCGCACGGCCCGGCCCGGTTCCGTCCTGGACATCGTGACGGACCGGTCCCTGCCTGGGCCACGGGAGCCGGAGGCGGTCGCGGCGACGGCTGCGGAGGCGGAGGCAGCGCAGGACGTGGACCGGCTGGCCGTTCGGTCCCGGACCGCCACCCTGTCGCGGCCCGAGACCCTGCTCGGGCTCGACCTCGCCCCGTACGACGGTCTGGTGGTCCTCGGCCCCGATCCCGGCGACGGGCCGGACCGGCCCGACGACTGGACGCTGGTCGCCCTGCTGGCGCTGCGGCTGCTGGAGGAACGCGCCGGAGGCCGGGAGTTACGGGTCGTCAGCGAGCTCACCGACGACCGCAACCGCCCCCTCGCACCCGTCAACCCCGGCTCCGACGTCATCGTCAGCGGCGAACTGACCGGACTGCTCATGGCGCAGATCGCGCAGAACCATCATCTGGCCCCGGTGTTCGACGAGTTGTTCTCCGCGGAGGGCAGCCGGCTCTGTCTGCGTGCGGCCGGGACGTACGTCCGCGCGGGGTGCGAGGCGACCTTCGCCACGGTCGTGGCCGCCGCCCGCGACCGCGGCGAATGCGCCATCGGCTACCGCCGTCACGACCGGCGGATGTCGGCGCCCGACTACGGGGTCCGGCTGAACCCGCCCAAGGGGGAACGGCGTGAGTGGAGTACCGGGGACCACGTGGTGGTCGTCACGACCGACCCGACCGTGCCCGGCCGGGCGGCTGGGACCGTCCGGGCCCCCGCGGCCGGGACCGCCGGGGAGGACGGGGAGGCCGGGGAAGGACGTCCGCCGGAGAGGGCCCGCCCCGAACCCGGGATCCGCTGACACGCGCCGGCCTGCCGGGCCGGCGCGGTCCGCGCCGGCCCCCCGTGGTTCCCGCCCCTCAGTGGCCCGTGTGATCCCCGTCCGCCGGGGTTCCGGGGTGGTGGGGCTCGTAGCCCGGGACGGTGCCGTCCGGTTTCGCCACCAGGAACAGTCCGGCCATGCCCATGTCCGAGTGGCTCTGGACGTGGCAGTGGTACATCCACGCGCCCGCGCCGACGTGTTCGCCCGCGATGATCTGGAAGCCGAACGAGTCCGCCGGCCCTGTGATCTTGTTGTCGATCACACGGCTGGGGTCGTCGGGGCCGGTGAGCAGGCCCGTCCTGTTGTCCGCCCAGCGGTGACCGTGGATGTGGAACGTGTGGTAGTACTCGCCGTGCGTGATCATGATGACCTCGACCCGGTCCCCCACCGTGGCCTCGAAGTCGGGCGTGGCGGCGCCGGTCTTGTTGTTGATCGTCATGTCGTTGAAGACGATGGTGAACTGCTTGTCGGGCAGGATGTCACCCTTCCGGCGCACGACGACGGGGCCGTAGAGCCCCTTGCGGATCCCGCCGGTGCCGTGGTCCGTGCCCACCACGTGGTCGTGGTAGTGCCAGTAGCCCGCGCTGCCCGGCCGCCAGGTGCCGTCGGCGCGCTTGCCCGGTGCGTGGGTGCGCCAGGTGTACGTGCGGGTCGCGCCGGGCTCCACGTGGCTCCGGTTCATCCGGGTGCCGTCGCTGGCGATGTCGTAGTCCACGCCGTGCACATGGAGGCTGGCCGCCACGTCCGTCGTGTTCTCGAACTCGATGTGAAGGGTGTCGCCCTCGGTCAGCTCGATCAGCGGACCCGGGACGGTCGCCGCGCCCTTCTCGAAACCGTAGCCCAGCTGACCGTCCGCCAGCTTCTCGGCGTACAGCTTGAGATGGCGCACCTGGCCCCCGGCGGGCGCGGTGGGGGGTGGAGCCTCCGCCGAACTCGCGGCGGGCGCGGACGCCACCGACAACGAGGCCGCTCCGGTGGCGGCGACCGCACCGCCCGCCAACAGGCGCCGGCTGAAGCTCCTTCTGTCCATGGCCATATCGAACTCCCCTGTGCCGTAAGGAGATGGACGGGGCGCAGGAGTCCCCGGGGACGGCCACACGGTAGAGCAGTGATCTTCGTTTATCCACACTCAGGACAAAGTTGGTGGGATTCCGTCCATAGCTATTGGCTGACCGCCGAAAGACGTCTAGCTTCAAGCGCTGTTGCTGTGACCAAAGTTGGGTGGGTGAACAATGCAGCGCGCACCACATCACCGGTCAAGATCCAGGCGCGGGGCGGCCGCGTTCCTGGTCGCCGGCACCATGGCGGCATCCCTGCTGGGCGGCACCGCCGCCACGGCGAGACCGTTCCCTGAGCCGCCACCGACCGCCTTGGCCCTTCCGTCGCCGCCGGGCGGCCAGAACGTCAAGGTCCTCGTGTTCCACGCCTCGGCCACCGAGGAGTCACCGCTCGTCAACGCCGGGATCGAGGCCATCGAGGCGATCGGCCTCGCGGGACCGGCGGCCGGGCGCTTCAAGACCGAGGCCACGGACGACGGTTCGGTCTTCACCAACGAGAAGAAGCTCGGCAAGTACAACGCCGTCGTCTTCCTCACCGGCGGCGGCGACGTGCTCGATCCGGAGCAGGAGGCCGGGCTGGAGTCGTACGTGGAGGCCGGCGGCGGCTTCCTCGGCATCCATGACGCGGCCCGTACGGAACCGTACTCCGACTGGTTCACCGGTCTGATCGGCGCGCGGCCCGCGGCCACCAGCCCGGCCACCGTCCAGCGCGCGACCGTCGAGGTCGCCGACCGGGTGAATCCGGCCACGAAGAACCTCCCCGTGGAGTGGAAGCGGCCCGACAAGTGGATCAACTGGGCGGCCAACCCGACCGGCAAGGTGCACACCGTCGCCAAGGTCAGGGAGAGCAGCTACCGGCCGGGGGCGGGCGCCAACGGCGTCGACCACCCGGTCTCCTGGTGCCGTGACTACGACGGCGGCCGGTCCTTCTACACCGGGATGGGCGGTACGGCGGAGTCGTACGCCGAGACCGACTTCCGCGAGCACCTGCGGGGCGCCCTCCAGTGGACCACGCGCCTCTCGCGCGCCGACTGCAAGGCGACCATCGACGCCAACTACACGGCGGCGAAGGTGACCCAGCCCAACCAGGCGGGCCAGCAGGACCAGATCGGCGAGCCGCACGGCCTGGTCGTGGCACCCGACGGACGGGTGCTGTACATCGGCCGCGGCGGCGGGGCGAACGGTGCTCCCGTCGTCACCGACTGGAACAACCCGGAGATGGGCAAGGGCCTCGGCCAGGTCCACATCTACGACCCCGTGACCAAGAAGGTCACGCTCGCGGGCGCCCTGACCGTCTTCGGCAACAAGGGCGGCGGCGACGAACTCACCAAGGTCGAGGAGGGGTTGCTCGGCATCGAGCTGGACCCCGCCTTCGCGGCCAACGGCTGGGTGTACCTGCACTACACCCCGCACTCCGGGCTCGACCGTGACAAGCGGATCGCCGAACGGCGCGTCTCGCGCTTCACGCTGGACCCGGTGACGAACAAGCTGGACCTGGCATCCGAGAAGGTCCTGCTCAAGTGGCCCGTACAGGTCAACAGCTGCTGCCACGCCGGTGGCGGGATGGCCTGGGACTCGAAGGGCAACCTCTACATCGCGACCGGCGACAACAACTCGTCCGGTTTCAGCGACGGTTACTCGGGCAACAACCCGCAGCCCAACTACAAGGGCCTGTCCTTCGCGGACGCCCGCAGGACCGCGGGCAACACGAACAACCTCAACGGCAAGATCCTGCGCATCCACCCGCGGCCCGACGGCACGTACACCCTGCCGGCCGGGAACCTCTTCACGGGTGAGGAGCAGGACGAGGGCGGCGACAAGACCCGCGGCGAGATCTATGTGATGGGCGTGCGCAACCCGGCGCGCATCTCGGTCGACCAGAAGACCGACATCCTGTACGCGGGCTGGGTCGGCCCCGACGCGGGCGCCCCGAGCACGACCTGGGGTCCGGCGAAGTACGACACGTTCGCGGCGATCACCAAGGCGGGCAACCACGGCTGGCCGTTCTGCATGGGCAACAAGCAGCCGTACCGGGACCGCAACCTCCCCGACCCGACGAAGCCGCTGGGCTGGTACAACTGCGACGCCCCGAAGAACGAGTCCCCCAACAACGACGGCCTGGTGAACCTGCCTCCCGTCACGGGCAACACCATCTGGTACTCCCCGCAGGGCGGCGGCCCCGACTTCCCCCGGGACGCCAACGGCGTACCCAGCTACAAGGCCGAGGAAGGCACCTTCCTGCTGCCGTGGCTCAAGGGCGGCGGCCAGGCCACCATGGACGGCCCGGTGTACCGCTACAACGCGGCGACCGCGACGGCCGACGCGTGGCCGGAGTACTGGGACGGCAAGTGGTTCGTCGGTGACTTCTACGACGCCGACAACCCGCGCCACGCGGTGCTGACCGATCCCAAGACGGTCGGCAAGGGCGGACTGCCCGTCACCGCCGAGTCGTTGAAGAAGATCATCCCGGTCGGCAACGGCGGCATCCGCAACCTCATGGACTGGAAGTTCGCGCCGGACGGCTCGCTCTACGTCCTGGACTACGGGCGCGGCTTCTTCACCTCCGACTCCCAGTCCGCGCTGTGGCGTGTGACGTACAAGGGCGGCGAGGCGACGCCCGCCGCCGCGGATCTGGCCAGGAAGGCGACTCAGTGAGACCCCGATCAGTGAGACACCGACCTCTACGCCTGTGGACGGCCCTCCTGGGCGCGTTGCTGATGGTGCTGGGGCTGACGTCGACGGCCGCCTACGGGCGGACCGGCGACCGTACGGCCGACAGCACGGCGGCCGCCCAGGTTCTCAACTGGACGACGAGCGGCCGCACCGACCGGTACGTCACCTTCCCGACCACCGCGGTGGCGGGGGCGACGACCATCGTCTTCGAGAACAGTGTGGCCACCGGCAACGACATCGGGATGCCGCACACGCTGACCTTCGACGTGTCGGACCCCGAGTACAACAACGACGTACCGCTCAACATCCTGGCCAATCCGAGTGACGACAACGGCGGCAAGTACTCCGTCGAGGTCAATCTCACCCCGGGCCGCTACCGCTTCTTCTGCACCATCCCGGGCCACGGCCAGATGCAGGGCATCCTGACCGTGACCGAGGCGGGCGGCGGCGACGACACCACTCCGCCCGTCGTCAAGGCCACCGTGGACGGGGAGGGCAACGACCAGGGCGAGTACGTGGGTTCGGCCGTGGTGGGTCTGTCGGCCACCGACGAGGGATCCGGCGTGGCGTCGATCGAGTACCGGACCGGAGTCGGCGGCACCTGGCAGCCGTACACCGTTCCGCTGGTGTTCGACCAGGTCGGCCAGCACGATGTCGCCTACCGCGCCACCGACCAGGCGGGAAACGTGTCGCCGGAGGCGGGCGTGTCCTTCTGGGTGGTGGCGCGGCCCGGCGGTGACTCCACCGCGCCGGAGACCTCGGCGACGGTGAGCGGCGACAAGGACCCGGCGGGCAACTACCTGACGATGGCCACGGTCACCGTCACCGCCTCGGACACCGGTTCGGGCGTCAACACCATCGAGTACGCCCTCGGGGCGGGCGCGGCGTGGCAGCCGTACACCGGGCCGGTGATGGTCCATCAGGTCGGCGCGCACACCGTCCGCTACAGGGCGACCGACAAGGCGGGGAACGTGACGGCCGAGAAGTCCGTCGCCTTCACCGTCGTGGCGCCGCCCGCGCAGGACACGACGGCGCCGGTGACCACGGCGGCCGTCAGCGGCACCCTGAACTCCGGCGGTGCCTACGTCACCAGCGCCAAGGTCACCCTGTCGGCGACCGACGCCGGCGGGTCCGGGGTGGACAGGACCGAGTACTCGCTGGACGGCGGTCCGTACCTCGCGTACACCACCCCCGTCATCGTCGACGCGCTCGGTTACCACACGCTCGCGCACCGGGCGACGGACAAGGCCGGCAACACGTCGGCGGCCAAGCAGGTGTCCTTCACCATCGCGCAGGGCGGTGGCGTCCCGGCGCCCAACTGCCCTGAGTTCGATGAGCGGTTGACGGTCATCGTGGGCGCGGTCGACACCGGTGTGCCGAACCGGCTCACCCGGAGCCGGTGCACGATCAACGAGCTGATCGAGGACGAGAAGGACTGGTCCTCGGCGGCGCTGTTCCTCAAGCACGTGGACGGCGTGCTCGACAAGCTGCTGGCCGACAACGTCATCGACCAGCGCGAGTTCAACAAGATCACCAAGGCGGCCAAGCAGTCGAAGATCGGCAAGCCCGGCCAGACCGAGGGCTACCGCGACCTCTTCGACGGTACGGCGGAGTCCCTGGCGCAGTGGGAGCAGGTCGGCGGCGGTAAGTTCGCGCTGTCCGGCGAAGGTGCCATCACCAGCAGCACGACGGTGAACGGCATGGGCATGCTGTGGTTCCCGGAGCGCAAGTACGGCGACTTCTCGCTCAAGCTCCAGTTCCGCGACGACGCCCCGGGCACGGGCAACGCCAACGGCGGTGTGTTCGTGCGGTTCCCGAACGTCCACAACCACCCCGAGGAGTCCCGGCCCGAGTGGGTCGCCATCAACTACGGGCACGAGATGCAGATCCTCGACAACCCCGTCGGCGACATGTACAAGACCGGCTCGGTGTACGGCTTCGACCGGGTGGGCCTGGGCGGCGCGGGGGTCACCCCGAAGGGCAGCTGGAACGACTACGAGATCCGCGCGGAGGGCCAGCACTTCACGATCCTGCGCAACGGTGTGGTGATCAACGAGTTCGACAACGTCGGCGGACAGGCCTTCACACCGCCGCGCGCCGGGGACCCGGGGACGGACGGCCGGCGGTACGCCACCGGTTACGTCGGCCTCCAGGTGCACAGCACGACGGACGTGATCTCGTACCGCAACATCCGTATCAAGGAGCTGTAGACACACGACGGCTCCGAACACACTGTACGACGGGACACACCGCACGGCGTGTCACACCGAGGCCCTCACCGCACCCGGCGGTGAGGGCCTTCGCCGCGCCGCCGCGCCGCCGTCCCGGCATCCCGGCATCCCGGTCAGCCGGCCTCGTCCTCCGGCCGCGCCCGGCTCGGCTGGACCCGCTTCGGCTCCCCCGGCATCTTCGGGTAGTCCGGCGGGTACGGGAGGTCGCCGAGGCCCTGGTCCCGCTCGTGCCGGTCCGCCAGCTCCAGCAGCCCCTCCAGGCTGTACGCGTGCTCCTCCATGTCCGCGTGCACATCGCCCAGTTCGGCGTAGCGCACCGGCATGGTCGCGATGTCGAAGTCCCGCGGGGCCACGTCGTCCAGCTCCTCCCAGCGCAGCGGCGCCGAGACCGGGGCGTGCGGACGGGGCCGTACGGAGTAGGCGCAGGCGATCGTGCGGTCCCGGGCGGTCTGGTTGTAGTCGACGAAGATCTTCTCACCGCGCTCCTCCTTCCACCACGCGGTGGTCACCCGGCCCGGGTTCCGGCGCTCCAGATGGCGGCCGATGGTGATGGCGGCCCGCCGTACCTCGGTGAACGTCCAGCGCGGCTCGATCGGGACGAACACGTGGAGGCCGCGTCCCCCCGACGTCTTGGGCCAGCCGCGCATCCCCAGCTCGTCGAGGAAGCTGCGCAGCTCGTGCGCGGTCCTGACGGCGTCCTTGAAGTCCGTGCCGGGCTGGGGATCGAGGTCGATCCGCAGCTCGTCGGGGTGATCGGTGCGCCCGCGCCGTACCGGCCACGGGTGGAAGGTGAGGGCGCCGAGGTTCGCCGCCCAGAGGACCGCCGCCACCTCGGTCGGGCAGATCTCGTCGGCCGAACGCCCGCTGGGGAACTCGATCCGGGCGGTGGGGATCCAGTCGGGCAGGTTCTTCGGGGCCCGCTTCTGGTAGAAGAATTCCCCCTCGACGCCCTCCGGGTACCGCTCCAGCGTCGTCGGCCGGTCCCGCAGGGCCCGGAGGATTCCCGGGCCCACGGCCAGGTAGTAGCGCGCGACGTCGAGCTTCGTGAAGCCGCGCTCCGGAAAATAGATCTTGGCCGGGCTGGACAGCCGTACCGCCCGGCCGCCCGCCTCCAGCTCCACCGCCGCACCCGCTGCACCCATGAGCGCCACCGTAGGCCGGGCGGGCCGGGAGCGCATATCGGGCGGAGCGGACCGTTCCCGCGCACAATCGGGGACATGGATCTGCCGGTGATGCCTCCCGTGAAACCCATGCTCGCCAAGTCCGTGGCCGCGATCCCGCCCGGGATGCAGTACGAGGCCAAGTGGGACGGCTTCCGGGCGATCATCCATCGCGACGGCGACGAGGTGGTGATCGGCAGCAGGACCGGCAAGCCGCTGACCCGCTACTTTCCCGAGCTGGTGACGGCGGTACGGGACCGGCTCCCGGAGCGGTGCGTGTTCGACGGGGAGATCGTGATCGTCCACGAGGGCCGGCTGGACTTCGACAAGCTCACGGAGCGCATCCACCCCGCGAAGTCGCGCGTGGACATGCTGGCCGGGCGCACCCCGGCGAGTTTTGTCGCCTTCGACCTGCTGGCCCTCGGGGACGGCACGCTGATCGACATCGAGCAGGCGCAGCGCAGGGAGGCGCTGGAGGCGGCCCTGATCGGCGTAGAGCCGCCGGTGTACCTCGCGCCCGCCACCACGGACATCGAGCGGGCGCACGAGTGGTTCGAGCAGTACGAGGGCGCCGGGCTCGACGGGGTGATCGCCAAGCCGCTGGACCTGCCGTACAGGCCGGACTTCCGGGCGATGTACAAGATCAAGCACGAGCGGACGGCGGACGCGGTGGTCGCCGGGTACCGCCTGCACAAGAGCGGTCCCGTGGTGGGCTCGCTGCTGCTCGGCCTGCACGACGCGCGGGGCGTGCTCCAGCACGTGGGGGTGTGCGCGGCGTTCTCGATGCGGCGCAGGGCGGAGCTGGTCGAGGAGCTGGCGCCGCTGCGGATGGAGACGGCGGAGGGCCATCCGTGGGGCGCGTGGGCCGAGGAGGCGGCGCACGAGGGGGCGCGGCTGCCGGGCGGTCCGAGCCGCTGGTCGGGGACGAAAGACCTGTCGTGGATCGCGCTGCGGCCCGAGCTGGTGTGTGAGGTGGCGTACGACCACATGGAGGGCGACCGCTTCCGCCACACGGCGCAGTTCCGGAGGTGGCGTCCGGACAGGACGCCGGAGAGCTGTACGTACGCGCAGCTGGAGGAGCCGGTGGGGTACGACCTGGCGGCGGTGCTGAGCGGGCTCGCGTAGCCGGTGCCGAGCGCCGGCCCGGTACGCCCCCGATGCCGCGGGCCGCGATCTTACGGACCGGTGACGCACCGGCGTGCGTCGGCCCGGTGGGGCCGTCCGGCGCATAGCGTCACCAACATGCGTGTACTTGTCACCGGAGGAGCCGGCTTCATCGGCTCACACATCGTCACGGCCCTCACGGCGCTGGGCCACGAGGCCGTCGTCCTGGACGCCCTGCTGCCGTCGGCCCACCCCGTGCCGCCCGCGCGCCCGCCGGAGGTGGAGTGGATCCACGCCGACGTACGGGACCGGGCGGCGGTCGACCGTGCGCTGCGCGGGGTGGAGGCGGTCTGCCACCAGGCGGCGATGGTCGGCCTCGGCAAGGACTTCGCGGACGCGCCGGACTACGTGAGCTGCAACGACCTGGGGACCGCCACGCTGCTGGCCGCCATGGCGGGTGCGGGGGTACGGGACCTGACGCTGGCCGGGTCGATGGTCGTGTACGGGGAGGGCCGGTACGACTGCCCCGCGCACGGCCGCGTCGCGCCGGGACCCCGCGCGGAGGCGGATCTGGTGGCGGGCCGCTTCGAACCCGGATGCCCGGTGTGCGGGGCGGAGTTGACGCCGGGTCTGATCGGCGAGGACGCGCGCACCGACCCGCGCAACGTGTACGCGGTGACCAAGCTGGCCCAGGAACATCTCGCGGCGTCCTGGGCGCGGGCCACGGGCGGCCGGGCGCTCTCGTTGCGCTACCACAACGTGTACGGCCCTGGGATGCCCCGCGACACCCCGTACGCGGGGGTCGCGTCGTTCTTCCGCTCCTCGCTGACCAGGGGCGAGGCGCCACAGGTCTTCGAGGACGGCGGGCAGCGGCGGGACTTCGTGCACGTACGGGACGTGGCGACGGCGAACGCCCTGGCGCTGGCGTTCGTACGGACGAGGGAGCCCGGCACGCTGGGCGCGTACAACACCGGCAGCGGCGAACCGCACACCGTGGGCGAGATGGCGGGGGCGCTGGCGGCGGCGCACGGGGGTCCTGATCCGGTGGTCACCGGGGAGTACCGGCTGGGCGACGTACGGCACATCACCGCGTCGTCGGAGCGGCTGCGGGCGGAGCTGGGGTGGCGGCCGGAGGTCGGGTTCGCGGCGGGCATGGCGGAGTTCGCGCGGTCGGGGCAGCGGGGGGTGGCGGTGCTTTGAGCGGAGGGGGTGGCGGTGCCTTGAGCGGGGGCTCGCACCGCTTCGACGGGGTCCGCTCCGGAGTTCGCTCAGGAGTCCGCTCCGTGGCACTTCTTCCCGTTTTTGGGCCGAACGGGCGGAGCGGCTCGCACCCTCGGCGCTGTCCGTGTTTCGTAAGACCGCGTGTCCCAGTTGTCGGTTTCTGAATTCATACGGTGATGGACGTGACGTACTCGATCCCCACGACGGTTGACGTCGTACTCCCCTGTCTCGACGAGGCCCGGGCCCTGCCCTGGGTGCTGGACCGGCTGCCCGCGGGCTGGCGGGCGATCGTCGTGGACAACGGCTCGGCCGACGGCTCGGCGGAGATCGCCGCCGGGCTCGGCGCGACCGTCGTGCACGAACCCCGGCGCGGCTTCGGTGCCGCGTGCCACGCCGGACTGCTCGCCGCCGAGGCGGAGTTCGTGTGCTTCTGCGACTGCGACGCGTCGCTCGATCCCGGCCTGCTGCCCGCGTTTGTGGCGGAGGTGGCGGCCGGCCGGGCGGATCTGGTGCTGGGGCGCCGCAGGCCGCAGACCCGCGGGGCGTGGCCGGCGCACGCCAGGGCGGGGAACATGGCGCTGTCCGGGATGCTGCGCCGCAGAACAGGCCTGCGGCTGCGTGACCTGGGCCCGATGCGGGCGGCGCGCCGGGAGGCGCTGCTGGACCTGTCGCTGACGGACCGGCGCAGTGGCTATCCGCTCCAGATGGTCGTCCGCGCGGCGGACGCGGGCTGGCGGGTGACGGAGCGGGACGTGCCGTATCTGCCGCGTACGGGCAGGTCGAAGGTGACGGGCACGTGGCGCGGGACGTGGCAGGCGGTGCACGACATGCGCGCGGTGCTGGCGCAGGAGCCGGGGGCGGTGGCCGCTGCGGGAGCGGCGGTGGCCGTTGTCTCGGAGGACGTGCGTGACGAGCGGGCGGGTGCGCGGTGACCACGATCCTGGTGATGGCCAAGGCCCCCGTACCCGGGCGTGTCAAGACGCGGCTCACTCCGCCCTTCCTGGCCGAGGAGGCCGCCGCGCTGGCCGAGGCCGCGCTGTGCGACACGCTGGCCGCCGTCCTGGCCGCGCCCGTGCGGCGCCGGGTGCTGGTCCTCGACGGGGCGCCGGGCGCGTGGCTGCCGGACGGGGTCGACGTGGTCGCGCAGGTGGCCGGCGGGCTGGACGAGCGGCTCGCCGCCGCGTTCGCCGGGTGTAGCGGGCCCGCCGTGCTCATCGGGATGGACACCCCCCAGGTCACCCCCGAGCTGTTGGAACCGGCACTCACTCCGGACGCCTGGCTGGGGTGCGACGCGTGGTTCGGACCGGCGGTCGACGGGGGGTTCTGGGCGCTCGGGCTCGCCGTACCGGATCCGTCGCTGCTGCTGGGCGTACCGATGTCCGTACCGGAGACGGGGGCGGTGCAGCGGGCCCGCCTGACCGGGGCGGGGCTCGCGGTACGGAACCTGCCGGTCCTGCGGGACGTCGACACCGCGCAGGACGCGGAGCTGGTCGCGGCCGAGGCGCCGACCAGCCGGTTCGCGGCGGCGCTGGGGCGGGTCACGGGGGCGCGCGGCGATGCCCGAACCGCCACCGACGCCGGGGCGGGCACCCCGGCATCCCGGGCCGGGGTGCGCTGACCATGGGCCTTGCCGAGATCCGTACGCCGTCCGCCGCCGCGGTCCCCCGTTCGGCCGTTCCGCTCCGCCCGCGCCGTACCCCCGACACGCCCTGGCACGCCGACCCGTACACGGACGCGCTGCGCGCCGGGCGCGGTCCGCTCTTCCTGCGCCGCTCCGACGGCTGGCTGCTGCCGCTGGAGGTGGAACGGTGGTGCGGCGGACCCGACAGCGCCGATCTGACCGTGCTGGAGCGCTGCCGGGGCACCGTCCTCGACATCGGCTGCGGCCCCGGCCGGCTGGTCGCGGCGCTCGCCGCGCGGGGCCGTACCGCGCTCGGCATCGACATCAGCCCGGCGGCCGTGGCGCACACCGTGCGCGGGGGCGGCAGCGCGCTGCTCAGGTCGGTCTTCGATCCGCTGCCCCGCGAGGGCGGTTGGGACACGGCGCTGCTGATCGACGGCAACATCGGCATCGACGGCGATCCGTCGGCGCTGCTGCGGCGGCTCGCGGGGATCGTGAAACCGGGCGGCTCGCTGATCGTGGAGACCGCGCCCACCGGGGTCGACCCGGATCTCGACGAGCGGGTGCGGGTGCGGGTGGACAACGGCAGCGGCGCGCCAGGAGAGGCGTTCTACTGGTCCCGGCTCGGGGCGCGGGCCTTGGTGCGCCGGGCCCGTACCACCGGCTGGGTCCCGGCCGAGCAGTGGACTGCGGAGGGGCGGCGGTTTGTGGCGCTGCGTCAAGAAGTCTCAGGGACAAGGCCGTACGGAGAACCTACCGCCCGGTCCGAGGCATGCGGATGACCGCTGTCCGTCCGTCCAGATCCACCGTGGTCCGGTTCGGCGGCGCCCCGTCCTCCTCGTCGTCCCGCAGGATGAGCGCCGACCGACGCTCCTTCAACTCGCTCTGCTTACCCGGCGAGAAGCTCGCGTGAAGCTGCTCGAAACCGGTCGCTGATATCTGCCCCTGCCTGACGCTGTTCCGCCACGGCAGCAGACCGGCTCGCCCTACGCGAAGCAGCAGTTGGTCGGCGAAGGCCGTCACCGTCAGCAGGATGACCAGGCCGGGCAAGGTCATGAAGACAAGGAATTCCATACGCCAGTATCCGGGGGGAAACGACCTCTAGTCCAGGTACGCGCCGTCCGCGTACACCCAGGCGCCGTCGTGGCGGGTGAAGCGGCTGCGTTCGTGCAGGGCGCCCGGATGGCCCTGCTGGGTGTACGAGGCGCGGAAGGTGACCGTGCCCGTGGTGTGGAACGGGGTGCCGTCCGTGGTCTCCAGGATGTCCAGTCCGGTCCAGCGGGTGGTGGGGTCCAGTTCGAGGCCGTCGGGGCGGGTGGCCGGATCCCAGGTCCTGAGCAGGTACGACGCGTCCAGCACGACAAACGCGCTGTAGCGGGACCGCATCAGCGCCTCGGCCGTTGGTGCGGTGGCGGGACCGACGTGGTAGCGGCCACAGCACTCTCCGTACGACGCGGGCCGGCCGCAGGGACAGGGCGAGGCGGTCGAGGGCGAGACCGGGGAGGGGGCGGGCGTGGTGCGCGCGGGGCGCGCCTGGCGGTGGGGGCGTCGGGCCATGTCCCCATTCTGCCTCGCGGACGTGCACGCCCAGGACGTGCACGCCCAGGACGCGCGCGCCGGGTCCCGTCTCACGTGGGCGCGAAGCGGTGGCGGTACGCCGTAGGGGGCAGGCCCGTACGGCGCTTCAGTTGGGATCTCAGGTTCGCCGCCGTGCCCAGGCCGCTCAGGCGGGCCACCCGGTCCAGGCGCACCTCTCCCTCCTCCATCAGGCGGCAGGCCAGCGCCACCCGCTGGGTGGTGAGCCAGGCGAGCGGGGTCGTGCCCAGCTGGGTGCGGAAGCGGCGGTGCAGGGTGGCCTGGCTGATCGTCGCGCGGGCTGCCAGGTCCGCCGTGGTGAGCGGGGCCGCCAGGCGGGTCGCCGCCCAGGTCAGCAGGGGGGAGAGGGAGGTGTCGGGGACCTCGGGGAGTGGCTGTTCCACGAACTGCTGCTGGCCCCCGTCGCGGTGCAGCGCGAAGACCAGCCGGCGGCTCACCGCGACGGCCGTCCGCGCCCCGTGGTCGTTCCTGATCAACTGGAGGCACGCGTCGAGCGCGGCCGCGCTGCCCGCCGCCGTGACGACGTCCCCCTCGTCGACGAAGAGGACGTCCGGATCGAGCCGTACGGCGGGGAACCGCTCCGCGAACAGGTCCGCCCAGCGCCAGTGGGTCGTCGCCCGCCGCCCGTCCAGCACCCCCGCCGCCGCCAGGACGAAAGAGCCCGTGCAGAAGCTCGCCAGGCGGGCGCCGCGCGCCGCGGCCCGGCGTACCGCGTCCAGGACCGCAGGCGAGGGGTCGTTCCCGGGATCCGGGCGGTTCGGGACGATCACGGTGTCCGCCCGGTCGACCGCTTCGAGCCCGGACACCCCGGACAGCTGGAAGAACCCCGAGTGCATCGTGACCGACGGGCTCTCCGCGCACAGCTCGAAGTCGTACCAGGACGTGTCCAGCTCCGGCCGGGCCAGGCCGAACAGCTCCGTCGCCACGCCCATCTCGAAGGGGTTCGAGCCCTCCGCGACGATCATGACCACCCGATGCGAGAAATCTTGCGCCATGTGCGATTCCTAGCACTTTCGCTCCTCCGGCACCAGAACGACGATGGACGCATGACTACCGAACCGCTCGCACTGAGCACCGCCCTCGACTCCTTCGACGCCCTCTGGAGCCCCCGCATCGTCACGCGCGTCAACGACTACGACGTGCGTGTCGCGAAGGTCGCGGGCGAGCACGTGTGGCACGTCCACGAGAACACCGACGAGTTCTTCCAGGTCCTCGACGGTGAGCTGCTCATCGCCCTGCGCGAGGACGGCGCCGAGCGGACCGTCGCCCTCGCCCGTGGATCGGTGTTCGTCGTCCCGCGCGGCACCTGGCACAAGCCGTCCTCGGAGCGGGGCGCGTCGATCCTGCTGTTCGAGCCGACCGGCACGCTGTCGGTGGGCGATCAGCACGAGGAGGTCCCGGACCAGGTGGACGTGACGGTGGGGCACGCCCTCTGACGCCCCGTGCGCCCTGTGCGACCCGTGCGACCCGTGCGACCCGCGCGCCATTGACGGCGTCGCGTCCTCGGCCTAGCCTCCCTCTCCGTCGTACTTCATACGTCATATATGAGTCACGATCCGTGAGTTGAGCGAGGAGCGCCCATGGTCTTCACGCCGGTCCCGATCCCCTCCCGTACGCAGTTTGTGCTGGAGGCCGTCAGACACCACATCCTGACCGGCGGGCTGCCACCGGGGCAGCCGCTCGTGGAGGCGGACCTGGCCGCGCGGTTCGGCGTCTCCAAGACCCCCGTCCGCGAGGCGCTGAAGACGCTCGCGGGCAGCGGCCTGGTGGTGATGAGCCAGTACAAGGGCGTCACTGTCCGTACGGTCGACGCGGCGATGGCGCGTGAGGTGTACGACGTACGGCTGCTGCTGGAGCCGGAGGCGCTGCGGCGCTCCGTCGTCGCGGCGGCTCCGTTCGACGCGGCGGCGGACGCGCTGGTACGGGCGGGGGCCGCCGCCGACGCGGCCGAACGGTCCCTCGCCAACCGGGACTTCCACCGCGCGCTGCACGTCTCGTGCGGCAATCCGCTGCTGGTACGGATGCTGGACGAGGTCAGCGACCAGGCCGCGCTGGTGGCCACGGTCGCCTGGTCCGCCGACGCCACGTGGGAGCGCGAGGCGGCCGAGCACCGCGACATCCTGCGCCTGGCGCGCGCGGGCGACGCGGACGGCGCGGCGCGGGCGCTCCACGGCCACATCGACCGCTTCGTCCGGGGAGCCTTCCCGGCCGGGGCGGGGGATGTGGCCTCGTGGTCGGAGGGGGAAGCGTGACCACCGTGGACTTCTCCCGCGTCCGGGCCGCGCTCGCCGACGTCGTGGCCATCCCCGTGACCCCCTTCGCCGCCGACGGACGCCTCGACACCGGCGCGTACCACGCGCTGCTGCGCCGGCTGCTGGACGCGGGGGTACGGACCGTCACGCCGAACGGGAACACCGGCGAGTTCTACGCCCTCTCCCCCGAAGAGCGCCTGCTGGTGGTGGAGTTGACCGTGGCGGAGGTCGGTGACCGTGCCGAGGTGGTCGTCGGGGTGGGCCTCGACCTGGCCTCGGCGGTGGCCGCCGCCCGGCACGCCGGGGACGCCGGGGCGTCGATGGTCATGGTCCATCAGCCCGTTCATCCGTACGTCTCGCAGGACGGATGGGTCGCGTACCAGCGGACCGTCGCCGATGCCGTCCCCGGGCTCGGGGTTGTCCCGTACATCCGCGATCCGCGGATCACGGCCGGGGCGCTGGCCCGGCTCGGGGCGCTGTGTCCCAACGTCGTGGGGGTGAAGTACGCGGTCCCCGACGCGACCCGCTTCTCCTCCTTCGCCCAGGACGCCGGCCGGGACGCCACCGGCGGGACCGGCGGCACCGGCCCCGACCGCTTCGTATGGGTCGCCGGGCTCGCCGAGCTGTACGCCCCCGCCTACTGGGCCGGCGGCGCCACCGGCTTCACCTCCGGTCTGGTCAACGTGGCGCCGGACCTGTCCCTCGCCCTGCTCGCCGCCCTGCGCGCCGGTGACGCCGGGGCCGCGCGGGAGGTCTGCGAGCGGATCCGCCCGTTCGAGGAGCTGCGCGCCGCCCGGCACTCCGCCGACAACGTGTCCGTCGTCAAGGAGGCCCTCGCCGTGCTCGGTCTCTGCCGCCGTGACGTACGGCCACCGAGCAGTTCCCTGCCCGCCGGGACCCGCGCGGAGGTCGCGGCGCTCGTGAGGGCGTGGGGCGTGTGAAGGCCCCGCACGAACTGCGCAGCCATCAGTGGTACGGGACGGACGGGCTGCGGTCGTTCAGCCACCGCGCCCGCACCCGCCAGCTCGGCTACCTTCCCGAGGAGCACCTCGGCAAGCCGGTCGTCGCGATCCTCAACACCTGGAGCGACATCAACCCCTGCCATGTCCACCTTCGCGAGCGCGCGCAGGCGGTGAAGCGGGGGGTGTGGCAGGCGGGTGGCTTCCCGCTGGAGTTCCCCGTCTCCACCCTGTCGGAGACGTTCCAGAAGCCGACCCCCATGCTCTATCGCAACCTTCTCGCCCTGGAGACCGAGGAGTTGCTGCGCTCGTACCCCGTGGACGGCGCGGTCCTGATGGGCGGCTGCGACAAGACCACACCCGCCCTGCTGATGGGCGCGGCCAGTGTGGATCTGCCGGCCGTGTTCGTGCCCGCCGGGCCGATGCTGCCGGGCCACTGGCGCGACCAGGTGCTGGGCTCCGGGACGGACATGTGGAAGTACTGGGACGACCGGCGGGCCGGTCTGATCGGGGACCGTGAACTGGACGAGCTGGAAAGCGGCTTGGCGCGCTCCCCCGGCCACTGCATGACGATGGGCACCGCCTCCACCCTGACGGCGGCGGCCGAGGCGCTGGGCGTGACCGTGCCCGGCGCGTCGTCCGTACCGGCCGTGGACTCCGGCCACGAGCGGATGGCCGCCGCGTCGGGCCGGCTGATCGTGGACCTCGTGGGGCGGGACCTCACGCTGTCGCGGGTGCTGACGCGGGAGGCGTACGAGGATGCCGTCACCACCGTGCTGGCGCTGGGTGGTTCGACCAACGCCGTCATCCATCTGATCGCCATGGCGGGGCGCAGCGGGGTACGGCTCACGCTGGACGACTTCGACCGGATCGCCCGTACGGTCCCCGTGCTGGCCGATCTGCGGCCCGGCGGGCGGTACTTGATGGAGGACTTCCACTTCGCGGGCGGACTCCCCGCCTTCCTGGGGCAGGTGACGGATCTGCTGCATCTGGACCGGCCGACGGTGGCACACCCCACCCTGCGGGCCCAGTTGGCGGGCGCGGTGGTCCACAACCCGGAGGTGATCCGCCCGCGCGACCGTCCCCTCGCGGACGAGGGCGGGGTGGCGGTCCTGCGCGGCAACCTCTGCCCCGACGGTGCGGTGATCAAGCACATCGCCGCCGATCCGGCGCTGCTCCGCCACACCGGTCCGGCCGTGGTCTTCGACGACTACCGCACGATGCAGCGCACCATCGACGATCCCGCGCTCGGCATCACGGCCGGGCATGTGCTCGTGCTGCGCGGCGCGGGCCCCAAGGGCGGCCCCGGGATGCCCGAGTACGGCATGCTGCCGATCCCGGACCATCTCCTCAAGCAGGGGGTGCGGGACATGGTATGGATCTCCGACGCCCGCATGAGCGGCACGAGTTACGGCGCGTGTGTGCTGCACATCGCGCCCGAGTCGTACGTCGGGGGCCCGCTCGCCCTCGTCCGTACCGGCGACCTGATCACACTCGACGTGGCGGCCCGCTCACTGCGGCTGGAGGTGTCCGACGAGGAGCTGGCGCGGCGGCGCGCGGAGTGGGTCGCACCACCGCCGCGATACGGCCGGGGGTACGGGGCGCTCTACACCGAGCACATCACGCAGGCCGACACGGGCTGCGACTTCGACTTCCTGTCCCGGGAGGGGGCGGTGCCGGAGCCCTACGCGGGGTGAGGGTCGCGTACCGCGTGGGCCGTTTCGTGGATGATCGGTCCATGCAGGCGACCGAGGTGGAGGCGGACCGGGTATGAGGCTGACGATTCTGGGCGGGGGCGGTTTCCGGGTGCCGCTGGTGTACGGGGCGCTGCTCCGCGACCGCGCGGAGGGCCGGGTCGACCGCGTCACGCTGTACGACGTGGACGCGGCCCGGCTCGGGGCCGTCGCGCGGGTGCTGGCCGAGCAGGCCGACGGGGTGGCGGACGCGCCGGAGGTCACCGTCACCACCGACCTGGACGACGCCCTGCGCGGCACGGACTTCGTGTTCTCCGCGATCCGGGTGGGCGGTCTGGAGGGGCGCGCGGCCGACGAGCGGGTGGCGCTGGCGGAGGGGGTGCTCGGGCAGGAGACGGTCGGGGCGGGCGGGATCGCGTACGGGCTGCGGACCGTTCCGGTCGCGGTGGACATCGCGCGGCGGGTGGCGGCGCTGGCCCCGGACGCCTGGGTCATCAACTTCACCAATCCGGCCGGGCTGGTGACGGAGGCGATGTCCCGGGTGCTCGGTGACCGGGTCATCGGTATCTGCGACTCCCCCGTCGGCCTGGGCCGGCGGGTCGCCCGGGTGCTCGGGGTGGACCCGGACCGGGCGTGGTTCGACTACGTGGGGCTGAACCATCTGGGCTGGCTGCGCGGGCTGTGGGCGGGGGGCCGCGACCACCTGCCCCGGCTGCTCGCCGATCCGGAGCTGCTGGGCTCCTTCGAGGAGGGCAAGCTCTTCGGTCCCGACTGGCTGCGGTCGATCGGTGCGATCCCGAACGAGTATCTGCACTACTACTACTTCAACCGCGAGGCCGTACGCGCCTATCAGGGCGCCGAGCGGACACGCGGCGCGTATCTGCGGGACCAGCAGGCCGGGTTCTACGCGGAGTTGGCGGACCACGGCGGCACCGGCGGCGCTGTCGGCGGTGACGGGTCGGCACTCGGCGCGTGGCACCGTACCCTCGCCGACCGTGAGGCGACGTACATGGCGGCCAACCGTGACGCCGCCGGGGTCGGTGAACGGGACGACGAGGACCTGGGGTCGGGCGGGTACGAACAGGTCGCGCTCGCCCTGATGCGGGCCGTGGCGCGGAACGAGAGCGCGACCCTGATCCTCAACGTCCGCAACCGCACCACTCTGTCGGTGCTGGACGCGGACGCCGTCATCGAAGTGCCCTGCCTGGTCGACGCGAACGGCGCGCATCCGGTGTCGGTCGATCCGCTGCCGTACCACGCGGTGGGTCTGGTGACGTCGGTCAAGGCGGTGGAACGGGCGGTGCTGGCGGCGGCGGAGAGCGGATCACGCGAGGACGCGGTACGCGCGTTCGCGCTGCATCCGCTGGTCGACTCGGTCGCCGTGGCCCGGCGGCTGCTCGACGCCTACACGGACGTCCATCCCGGGCTGGCGTACCTGCGGGGCTGACGGGGCCGGGAGAACGGGACCGGAAGAAGAACTGACGGGACTGGCGCCGGTCCCCCAAGACCGGCGCCAGTCCCCTGCGGACGGGAGGAGACGCGCGAGGCGCCGCAGCGCACCTGAAAAGTGCTGCGGCGCCACCCGCCCGTACCCCACCCACTTACGGTTTGCGTGCCACGCCCGCGTATCCGGGGATGGGCCCGTCGCCGGAGAGAGGGACGACCTCACCCAGCTCGGGACGCCAGTCCGTGGCAAGGGAAACACCCGGCCCGACCAGTTCGAGCCCGTCGAAGAAGGCCGCGAACTCGTCACGCGTGCGCGGGACCAGCGTGAGGCCCCGCTCCTTGTACAGCTCGCGCGCCCGGTCCGACGTCTCCGGCGCGAAGTCGCCGGTGACATGGGACAGGACCAGGTAACTGCCGGGTGCGAGAGGGGCGAGGAGGGCGCGCACCAGATCGTGCGCCCCGTCCTCGTCCGAGATGAAGTGGAGCAGTGCGATCAGCGAGAGCGCCACCGGCCTGCTCAGGTCAAGGCTCTTGCCGGCCGCCTCGATGATGGCACTGGGCTCCCGCGCGTCGGCCTGGACATACTCCGTCACGCCCTCCGGGGTGCTGCGGAGCAGGGCTTCCGCGTGCCGGAGGACGATCGGGTCGTTGTCCGTGTAGACGATCCGGGAGTCGGGGGCGACCTCCTGGGCGATCTGGTGGAGATTGGGCGCGGTCGGGATGCCCGTACCGATGTCGAGATACTGCCGCACCCCGCCCGTCATGCCGAGCCAGCGTGTGGCGCGGTGCATGAAGGCCCGGTTGACGCGGGCCATCTCCGGCGCTCTGGCGTCCAGGGCGAGCAGTTGCTGCGCCATCTGCTCGTCGACCGGATAGTTGTCCTTGCCGCCGAGAAGCCAGTCGTACACCCGGGCCGGGTGGGGCCTGGTGGTGTCGATGGCGTCGTGCCCGGTCATGTGCGCTCCATGAGTCTCAGGGTCTGTGAGCGGGAACTGCGGTCTGTGAGCGGGGACTTCGGACGGTGAGTCTGGACTTCGGTCGGGACGTGCGGGCCGGGCGGGAACGGTGAACGGACGCGGTTCAGGTGAGCAGGAAGTCCGCCTGGCCCGACTTGGCGCCCTGGATGAAAGCGGCGATCTCTCCGGTGGTGTAGATCAGTGCGGGGCCGTCAGGGTCGGCGGACTGGCGCACCGCGACCCTGCCGTCGGCCAGCTTCATGGCCTCGATGCAGTTGCCGCCGTTGCCGCCGCTCCACGGCTTGTGCCAGCCTTCGGCGCCGAGGTCGGCGGCCGGCATGCCGTTGTATATGGGATCCATTCACAGCTCCTTGCGGACATCCCGGAGGATCTCCTTCGTGCGTGGTGCAGTGGCGGCCTGGGCCGCCATCCGGTCCATGACCTCCAGGTGAGTGGCCACCTCGGGTCGCGCGTCGAGGTAGACGGCGCCGGTCAGGTACTCGCTGTAGACCATGTCGGGCAGCTCCGGTACGGCGAAGCGGAAGATCACGAACGGCCCGTACGTACCGGGATGGTGTCCGCTCGAGAACTCCGCGATCTGGAGGGTCACGTTGGGCAGGGCGGACGTGTCGAGCAGCCGGTCGATCTGCTCCCGCATGATCTCCGGACTGTCGCCCACCGGGCGCCGCAGCACCGTCTCGTCCATGATGACCCAGAATCTGGGCGCGTCGGGACGGGTGAGCAGCGACTGGCGTTCCATACGGAGCGCGACGTGGCGCTCGATGTCCTCGGGCCTGGCCTGCCCCACGGCGCCGGCCCGCATGACGGATCGTGCGTAGTCCTCGGTCTGGAGCAGTCCGGGGACAAAATGCGGCTCGTACGTCCTCAGGAGGGCAGCGGCGCCCTCCAGGCTGACGTACATGCTGAACCAGTCCGGCAGGATGTCGTGGAACCGCTGCCACCAGCCGGGCTTGTTCGCCTCCTCCGTGAGCTCGACGAAGGCCTCGGCCTCCGCGTCGTTGATTCCGTAAGCCTTGAGCAGTACCTGTACGTAGGGAATCTTGAGAGTGACCTCGGCGGTCTCCATCCTGCGAATCGTCGCCGGGGCGACGCGCAGAAGCTTGGCGGCTTCCTCGCGTTTGAGCCCGGAACGCTCGCGCAGGTCCTGGAGACGTCTGCCGAGGACGACCTGACCCACGGTCGGGGCTGACCGCGGTTCACTCACTTTTGGGACCTCCCCATGCACGGATGCCAGCAGTGTGCCATGCCCGGAGCACGAAGAACACGGCACTCTGGAAAATTCAGAGTGCTACTTGCCAAGTGTCTCCGACGGGTGGACAGTGGTGGGGTGAACCAGTTCACACGGTCGCCGCGCCTTGCCACGGGAGAGGTCTTGAGCGCGTCTGCCGGCTCCCCACCGTTAGGAATCGGTCGTGGCACCTGGTAACGCGCCCACCCCCCAGCTCATCACCCAGCGGCCTGGCAACGTTGTCCGGCGTTACGGATTCGAATTGCCGGCCCGCGCGGAGTCGGTCGGCCGGGCCAGGAAACTGACCGCGGAGCGGCTCGACCGTTGGGGGATGGACGACGACACCTGCCAGACCGCGATCCTCGTCGTGTCCGAGCTGGTGACCAACGCGGTCGTGCACGCGGCCGGGGACCACGTCGTCTGTGAGATACGGGAGGGCGAGGGTCACCTGCGGATAGCGGTGGAGGACCAGGGGTACGGCCCGACCGGGCCCCAGATGCACCCGCACTCGGACGACGAGGGCGGCCGCGGACTCTTCCTGATCGATTCCCTGTGTACGGGCTGGGGGGCCCACGACACGTCGGGATACGGTCCTGGGCGCGTGGTCTGGGCGGAGCTGCCGCATTCGGCGTCGCCGCCGCCGCACGCGTTGCCACGTACCGACGTGCGGGCCGCGCCTGCCGACCTGCGACCCGCGGAGCTGCGGTCTTCGGAGCTGCGGCCTTCGGACCTGCGTTCCGCCGAGCTGCGTCCCGCCGAGCTGTCGCACTCCGACCAGTCGCGCTCCGATGTCCCGCACGGAGCTGTACGGCGGGTACGGCCGGCCTGGCCCGGCCGCGCGTCGGAGCCGATGTGCTGAGGACGGCGCTGCACCGGCTCTCCCGTGGGCTGCGCGGCGACCTTCCCGACCACACCGGCGGCCGGGTGGAACTGGCCCTGCCCGCCGCCCTGCCCGCCTCGCTGGGCTGTGACGCGGTGGGCGTCCCGGCGCGCCACGGCTTCCGGCTGCTGGCCCGGCTGCCCAGGACGGGCTGCGTCTTCGCCGACACCGACTGGTGGTGGTGGATCGTGCCGTCCGGCTCCGACCTCGATCTGAAGTGGCCCGCTCCGGCGCGGTACGTGGTGGGGACGAACGTACCGGCGGAGCATCCCCGGCTGATCCACTGGCCGGACTCCCCGTCGCCGTACACCCCGCCGATCCCGTTCTATCTGATGGTGTGCCAGCTGGCGGGCACGACTCCCGCGTGGGGGCGCGAGGCGCGGGCGCAGGACACGGGGACGGTGGCGGCGCAGTAGGAACGCGCGGCCCTGTCCCGTCTACGGCGTCGCCGTCGCCCACACCCCGTCGTCCGCCCCCAGCAGGTGGCGCGTCCGGGCCGCGGACGGCAGGGGCCCGTGGTCCGAGGAGACCTGGAGCGCGGACGCCGCGGTGAGGTGGCCCAGGCGCAGGGCCCGTACCGGATCGCCCGAGTGCCGCAGCCCCGCCAGGAAGCCCGCCGCGAAGGCGTCTCCGGCGCCGACCGGTTCGACGACCTCGACCTTCAGGGCCGGCACGGTGTACGGCACGGGGCCGAGGAAGGCCGTGGCCTCGCGGGAACCGTCCTTGACCACCAGGGTGTACGGGCCCGGCAGCAGCGCGCGTACGGCCGCCGCGTCCGTGATGCCGGGACCCCACAGTGCCTGCGCCTCGTCCAGACCGACGAGGACGAGGTCGGCGCGGTCGGCGAGCGCGAGCAGGGTCTCCGGCGCGGACCGGTCGTTCCAGAGCGCGGGGCGGTGGTTGACGTCGAAGCTGACGGGGTACGGCCGGTCCGGCGCGAGCGCCGCGTCCACCAGGGCGAGGCAACTGGCGGACAGGGCGGGGGTGATGCCGCTGAGATGGACAAGTCCCGCTCCTCGGAGGGCCGTTGAACGCAGCACCTCGGGGCCGAGCGCGGAGGCGGCGGAGCCGCGCCGGTAGTAGTGGACGCGGGTCCCGTCCGCTCCGGGGTCCTTGACCAGAAGACCCGTCGGACGCACCGGGTCGGTCCGCACCCCGGAGACGTCCACCCCGAAGGCCGCGACCCGCCGCCGTACGCGCCGCCCGAAGGGATCGTCACCGACGGCCGACACCCAGCGGGCGGGCACGCCGTGGTCGGCCAGGTAGATGGCCACGTTCGACTCGGCACCCGCGATGTCGAGACGCAGAAGGTCGGCACCGTCGAGCCGAGCGACCGGCTCGGGCGCCAGGGCGGCCATGGTCTCCCCGACACACACGACCGGGCCCGGCCCGAACGGGCGGGGAGGGGGCGTGTGTTCGCGGGGGACGGGGGTGCGGTCGCGGGGAGCTGGTGGGCGGTCCCGGGCGGGAGCGCTCGGGTCGAGAGCGGACGTACGGCCGCTGCGAGTCGGCGTGCGGTCGCCGGGGGCGGGCGCGTGGCCGCCGGAAGCGCTCGGGGCGAGGGTCGATGTCCGGTCGCGGGAAGCTTGTGTGGGGTTGGCCGAAGCGGGCGCGCGGTCACGGGCGGGAGCGCTCGGCCCGAGGCCGGGCGTACCGCCGCCACAAGCCGGCGTTCGGCCGGCGGAAGCCGGTGTGTCGTCGCCGACCGGAGCGCTCCGGGCGAGAGCTGACGGTGCGTCGGCGGAAGCAGGCGCGTGGTCGGCGACTGAAACGCTCGGGTCAAGAGTCGGCGTACGGCCGCTGGGAGCCGACGCGCGTTCGCGGGGGACGGGGGTGCGGTCGCGGGGAGCCGGTGTGTGGTCGTGGGGAGCGGGCGGGTGGTCCCGGGCGGAAGCGCTCGGGTCGAGAGCCGACGTGGGGTCGCCGGAAGCGGGCGCGTGGTCGGCGACGGGGCCGCTTGGCCCGGGAACGGGCGTGCGGTGGCGGGGAGTCGGTAGGCGGGTGGCGGCGGGAGTGCTCGGGTTGACCGGGTACGCGCTCATCAGGCGCTCGCCGGGCGGTAGTACGCCGTCGGCAGTCCCGGGACTTCGACCCGTGCGGCGAACACCGCGCCGTCCAGGGGGCCCGGGTGGGCGAGGCCCGTTCGGGCGCTGGTGATGTACAGCGTGCGGCCGTCGTTGCCGCCCAGGCAGACCCCGGCGGGTTGGGCGGCGGGCACGGGGACCACGTGGTCGAGCCTGCCGTCGGGGAGGTAGTGGTGGATCGCGCCCCGGCCCCAGACCGCGGTCCACAGGCCGCCCTCCCGGTCGACCGCCAGGCCGTCGGGGCTGCCCGCGTCCAGTGTCGTGAAGACGGACGGCTCGCCCAGGTCGCCGGTGGCCGGGTCGACGGGGTACGTGCTGATGACGCCGCGCGCGCTGTCCGCGAGGAAGAGGAGCGTCCCGTCGGCGGAGAACGCGGGGCCGTTCGGGACGGTGATGCCCGTCAGGACCCGGGTGAGCGTGCCGTCGCGGTCGAGGCGGTACAGCGAGCCCGCGCCGTCCACGGCGTCGTACGCCATGCTGCCCGCCCAGAACCGGCCGTGCGGATCGGCGACCCCGTCGTTCATCCGGGCCGCCGGGGACACGCCGTCCTCCGGCCTGCCTTGCCACCGGGTCGTCCCGTCCGCTTCGAGCAGGCACACGCCGGTGCCGGCCGCCGCGATCCAGCCGCCGGGGCGGCCCTCGACGGGGGCGACCGCGCCGAGCGGTACCGGCAGGTGGGCCAGGACGTCCAGCGGGCCCGTGCGGTCGGGGTCGCCGGGCGGGGCGGCCAGCAGCCGGCCGGTCAGGATGTCGGTCAGGACGATCCGCCCGTCGACCCAGCGGATCCCCTCGCCCAGTTCGAGGCGGTCGGACCAGCAGGGGACGGGGGCGTACGCCGGAGTGCTGCTCGCGCCCGCGCTCATCGGGGGCCCTCCCCCGCGTCCCGTACCACCGCGAGGAACCCGCGCGCCCGCTCGCGCAGCGCGTCCTGGCTCCCGCCGTCCGCCGCGTCCCCGATCAGCGGTGAGCCGACACCCACCGCCGTCGCGCCGTGCGCCAGGTAGGCGCGGGCCGCCGCCGCGTCCACGCCCCCGACCGGCACGAAAGGGAGGTGGGGGAAGGGACCGCGCAGGGCCTTCACGTAGTCGGGGCCGCCCGCCTGCGCGGCCGGGAAGATCTTGAGCGCGTCCGCGCCGAGGCGCAGGGCGGCCACGACGTCCGTCGGGGTCATCACCCCGGCGAGGACCGGCAGGCCCAGTTCCTTGGCGGCGGTGACGCCGTCGCCGAGCGCCGGCGTGACGACGAAGTCCGCTCCCGCCTCGTGCGCGGCCCACGCGTCCTCGGGGGTGAGAACCGTGCCCGCGCCGAGCGGCGCGTCGGGGCCCAGCGCCGCCCGGGCGCCCGCGATGACGTGGAGGGCGTCCCGGCCGGAGAGGGAGACCTCGACCAGCTGCACGCCCTCCGCGACCAGGGTCAGTACGGTCCGCAGCGCGGCCTCGGGGTCCTGGCCGCGCACGATGGCGACCAGGCGGTGGGCGCGCAGCGCGCTCAGCAGATCCACGGGGTGGTTCCTCTTCTCGTTCGGGTGGGGAGTGGGTGGGCGATCACCGTGACCGCGTGCCCGTCAGCGGTGGCGGGTCGCCGTCACGGTCAGCCGCCAATGGACCTCGCCGGACGGCCCGACCCGGGCCGCGTCCGCCTCACCGGCCTCCGCCAGGTCGAAGACCCGGCCGAGCATCGGCTCGACACCGATGGAGCGGTACGGCGTGTCCTCGGGGAAGCCGCCCAGGTTGCGCCAGAGGGCTACAGAGACGGGTTGGTCCCCGGCCTCCAAGGCGAAGTGCAGCGCGTCGTCGCCGTCCCGTACGGACACCTCGCGCGTGTCGACCACCGCGCCGAGCGCCGTGCCGTCGTCCGGGCCGAGGCGGTCGAGCCGTACTCCTGCCGTCTCCGGCCAACTGCCCGGGATCCACCCGGCGCCCCCGTCGGGGTAGAGCCGGACCGCCGCGCCGCCGGTCATCACGGCGCGCGCCTGCCCGGAGACCTCCAGCAGCGCGTGCGCGGCCCAGAGGAAGCGGTAGCCGGGCGCGGCGGCCAGCCGGTAGTCGACAACGGTCCTGCCCGTCCCGGCGGAGACGCGCCGGGTGAAGCGGAAGTCGGGGCAGTCGACGGACTCGGACTCGTCGTACCTGTCGCGCCGCCAGGGCCGCGACCAGGCGTCCCCGTGGTCGGGGGTCCCGCGGACCGTGGGGACACACTCCTCCAGGCCCCCGGCGTCGGCGAAGGCGTCCCCCGGCCCGACACCGGCCCTGCGGGGCTCGTCGCGATGCCAGAGCCACTCCCGGCCACCGGCGGCGAGCGACGTCCAACGGCCGCCGTGGGCAAGGTCGGTGACGATACCGGGCGCGAGCAGATCGCCAGGTTCGGGTACGGGCACAGGCACGGCGCTCACCATTCCGCGAACGAGCCGTCCGCGTGCCGCCACACCGGGTTGCGCCAGGCGTGTCCCGTCCGGTCGGCGGCCCGTACCGCCGCCTCGTCCACCGTGATGCCGAGCCCGGGCAGCTCCGTGCGCCGCGCCTGGCCGCCGACAAAACGGAAAGGCTCCGGGTCGACCACGTACGACAGCAGGTCGGCGTCCTTGTTGTAGTGGATGCCCCTGCTCTGCTCCTGGATGAGGAAGTTCGGTGTGCAGAAGGCTATTTGGAGGCTGGCGGCGAGCGCGATCGGCCCCAGCGGGCAGTGCGGGGCGAGCTGCGCCCCGTACGCGTCCGCGAGGGAGGCGATCCGGTGCACCTCCGAGATGCCGCCCGCGTGCGAGAGATCCGGCTGGGCCACGGCGATACCGGCGGCGAGCGCGGGCAGGAACTCCGCCCGCCCGTAGAGCCGTTCACCGGTGGCGATCGGCACGTCGCTCGCGGCCACCAGCGCGGGCAGCAGATGACCGTGCTCGGGCAGCAGCGGCTCCTCGGCGAACAGCGGGTGCAGCGGGCCTATTTCACGCAGGACACGCCGGGCGCTCGCCGGGCTGAACCGGCCGTGGAAGTCCACGGCCACATCGCGGTGCGGGCCGAGGACGGCGCGGGCGGCGGCCACCCGGTCCACCACCGCCGCGGTCTCGGCCGGGGTGGTGAGAGGGGAGGTGCGGCCGGACGCGTTCATCTTCACGGCGGTGAAGCCGGCCTCGACCTGCGCGGTTATCTCCTCGGTGAGCCGGGCGGGTTCGTCGCCGCCGACCCACGCGTACACCCGGACGGAGTCCCGTACCGGACCGCCGAGCAGGGCGTGCACGGGGGCGCCGTAGGTCTTGCCCGCGATGTCCCACAGCGCCTGGTCGATGCCGGCGACCGCGCTGGAGAGCACCGGGCCGCCCCGGTAGAAGCCGGCCTTGCTCAGCACCTGCCAGTGGTCCTCGATCCGCAACGGGTCCTGGCCGACCAGGTATTCGGCGAGGACGTCGACGGCGGCCCGTACGACCTCGGCGCGGCCCTCGACCACCGGCTCGCCCCAGCCGACCACACCCTCGTCGGTCTCGATGCGGCAGAACAGCCAGCGGGGCGGGACGAGGAACGTCTCGACGCGAACGATCTTCACTTCGCCTCGGCGCCTTTCGTGTCGGTGGTGGTGCCCCGCGCGTCGTCGCCCCGGGCCCCGGTGTCCCCCGCGCCGCTGTCCCCCGGCGTCCCATGGACCTTGTCCAGGTCGCGTACCGCCTGGTCGAGCAGGGCCCGCATGGCTGCCTCCGCCGCGTCCTGGTCCCCCGCCCGTACGGCGTCGAGAACGGCGCGGTGGCTGGGCACGGGGTCCTCGCCGTGCGGGGAGCTGTGCACGATCTGGTCGCGGTGGGCCAGCCCGGACTCGATGACCATCTCCATGCGTTCGAGCAGCTCGTTGTGGGTGGCGGCGAGCAGTGCGCGGTGGAAGGCGAGGTCGGCCTCGACCGCGTGGGCGGCCTCGCCCCCGCCGTCGCCCATCGCGGCCAGCGCCGCCTCCAGCTCCGCGAGGTCGGCGTCGGTACGGCGCCGGGCCGCCAGCCGTACGGCGGCCGGCTCGACGATCCCGCGCACCTCGCCGAGGTTGCGCAGCAGGCCGAGGTCGGCGTCCGAGCTGGTGCCGCCCGCGAACTGCCAGCGCAGCACGTCCGCGTCGAGCAGGTTCCAGTCGGCGCGTGCCCGGACGAACGTCCCCCGTTTCTGGCGCGCGTCGACCATCCCCTTGGCGGCGAGCACCTTCAGCGATTCGCGCAGCGCGGTCAGACTGACGTCCAACTCGCTCTGCAACGCCACGAGATCGAGTGTCGCCCCCTCGGGAATCTCCCCGCTGAGCACCCGGCGCGCAAGAGTCTCCACGGTCTGGCCGTGCACTCCGCGGCGCGCGTATGGCGTCATGTCGTTATGCCTTTCTGCTGGTCGGTCGGGTCCGGCGGTGGGGTGGTGCTGGCGGGCGCCGGCGGTCAGGCCGACGCCTTCACCACACTCCAGCCGCCGTCCACGAGCAGGCTCGATCCGGTGATGTACGAGGCTTCGTCGGCGGCCAGGAAGGCGATCGCGGCGGCGACCTCCTCCGGTCTGCCGAAGCGGCGGGCGGCGGTCTCGGCGACGCTGCGCTCCCGGTCCTCCGCCGGCACCCGGTCCCAGGCGGCGGTGAGGATCGGTCCCGGGAGGACCGCGTTGACCCGCACCTCGGGGCCGTACTCCACGGCGAGCTGTCCGCACAGCGAGAGCAGCGCGCCCTTGGAGGCGGCGTACGCGGGGTGGCCCGGGATGCCCTTGTGGGCGTGGACGGACGACGTCAGGACCACCGCGCCGCGCCGCTCGCGCAGGTCGGGCAGGACGGCCCGGAAGCCGAGGAACCCGCCGGTGAGGTTGACGGCGAGCTGTCGTTCCCAGGAGGCGAGGGTCATCGTGTGGGCGGGTGCGACATCGACGGTGTAGGCGTTGCTCACGAGCACGCCGACCGGGCCGAAGGTGTGCGCGGCGGCCACGATCCGGTCCCAGTCGCCCTGGTCGGAGACGTCGGCCGTCACGAACGCGGCGCGTCCGCCGGCCGTACGGACGCCGGCCGCGACGGCCTCGCCGCGCTCGGTGGCGACGTCGGCGAGGACGACGGCCGCGCCTTCGGCGGCGAGCCGTTCCGCGGTGGCGGCGCCGATGCCTGAGGCGGCTCCGGTGACCACGGCGACGCGGTCGGTGAAGCGGGCGGTTCCGTTCATGGGGCGGGTCGACTCCTTGGGGTGCGGGGGGGCGCTTCTGCGGTGGGACGGCTGTACGGCTGTACGGAGCTACGGGGGCCTGGGGGCGATGTGAAGACTTTAGTGACCGGCCGGGCCCGGAACCGGTCACTCGAACTCGGTCACTCCCGGGTGAGAACGACCAGCTCCGCGTCGTACCGCTCCGTCCACGCGAACGGCACGCCGGAATGGACCAGATGGGCGCCGCTGTACGTGATACCTGACGCCGTGTCGACGTAGCGGGCCGTCGGTTCGAGGCCGCGCAGCCGCAGCCGGGCCGGGCGCCCCGGGACCAGCGGCGCGCCGTCGAGGCGGCCGGTGTTCCACGCGGTGACCACAACCCGTCCGCCGCCCGGCTCCTCGTACTGGATTCCGCAGGTCGCGTCGGCCGGGGTGTTCAGCAGACGGACCTCTCCGTGATGGACGACGTCACGCACCTCTTTGTAACGGGCGATCCACCCCGCCGCCTCGGCGCGCCGCTCCGCCGACCACGTGCGGATGTCGGCGCCGATGCCGAGGACGCCCGCCATGGAGTTGACGAAGCGGAAGCCGAGCGAGCGCGGGCGCGGGTCGAAGACGCCGGGTGAGTCGGTGACCCAGGAGCTCATGGTGTGCGGCGCGTGGGCGTGGAGGTAGCCGTACTGGATGGAGAGCCGGTCGAGCGGCGCGGTGTTGTCGCTGGGCCACACGACGTCGGTACGGGCGAGCGTGGCGTGCTCGATCCGGGCGCCGCCGCCCGCGCAGCCTTCGACGGTGACGTGCGGGTGGCGGTCACGGAGGTGGTCGAGGACCCGGAGGTAGCCGGCGACGTGCGCGGCGTCGAGGTCCTGTTCCTCGACGGGGCCGCCGCCCGGCCTGCCGCGTTCGGTCGGCGGGCGGTTCATGTCCCACTTGAGGTAGCTGATGTCGTGGTCGCCGAGGAGCCGGTCGAAGGTGGCGAGGACGAAGTCCTGGACGTCCTCGCGGCCGAGGTCGAGGAGGAGTTGGTTGCGTACGAGGGTGGCGGGGCGGCCGTCGATCCGGTAGACCCACTCGGGGTGGGCCGCGTACAGCGCGGACCTGGGGCTGATGGCCTCCGGTTCGGCCCAGAGCCCGAAGTCCATCCCCAGGGCGCGGACTTCGCCGACGAAGTGGTCGAACCCGTCGGGGAACGAGGCCGGTTCCGGGGTCCAGTCGCCGAGGCCGCCGGTGTCGTCGTCCCGGCCGGGGAACCATCCGTCGTCGACGACGAACAGTTCGGCGCCCATCTCGGCCGCGACCCGGGCCAGTTCGAGCTGGGTGTCGGCGTCCACGTCGAAGCCGGTCGCCTCCCAGGAGTTGTAGAGGACCTGGCGGGGGCGGTCCATCCGGGCACCCGTCAGGTGCCGTTCGTAGCGGTGCCAGACCCGGGCGAGGCCGTCGAGCCCTTCGGGGCTGAACGCGCAGGCGAGCCGGGGGGTGGTGAGGGTGGCGCCGGGCGCGAGCCGTACGGCGCCCTCGTGGGGCACACGTCCGGCGCGGACGCGGACGGCGCCGCCCGGCTCGGCGTCGGTGGTGAGGTGCCAGTTGCCGGACCACTCCAGGGCCACCCCGTAGGTGGGGGTGGCTCCTTCCGCGGGCGACGCGAGGTCCTGGACGGCGAGCCACGGCGCGTACGCGTGCCCGGGCACCCCTTGGGTGGAGGCCAGCTCGAAGCGGCCCCGCGTGAGGTCGAGTTGGGTGCGCTGGAACTCCTGCGACCACTGGCCGGTGAGGTACGTGAGCCGGGCGCCGCCCGCGACGGGGATGTTCACGGCGGCGGAGTCGAAGCGCTCCAGGCGCAGTTCGGTGTCACCGGTGCAGGTCAGTTCGGCCCAGCGGAGGATCACATCGGTGCCGGGGACGGCCTCGTAGTGGAGGGCCGCCGTCAGGCCGAGGGTGTCGTCGGCGAAGACCAGCCGCAGCGTACGGTCGCCGTCCTGGGCGGCCTCGGTGAACCGCCACCACACCCCGCGTTCCTCGCCGGGCCGCTGGGCGACCAGGTCCGCGCCGGTGAACGGCCGCAGCCCGTACGGGATGTACTCGGCGGGGGACGCGTCGGCGGGGGTGATGAAGTGGGTACGGCGCGACCAGTCCAGCGCCGAGGGTCCTGTCTCCACGCCGTGCGGTCCCCACGCGGTCAGCTCGGCCCACCGGCCGTCACCGGCGAGGGCGACCGCGTAGGTGGTGTTCTCGGTGCGCAGCAGCCACCGGTCGTCCGGCAGCCCCGTACCCACCGGAGTTGTGTCGTGCGGGGTCACTTGACTGCTCCCAGATTGAGTCCGGCCACGAAGTGGCGCTGGAACCGCAGGAATACGACGACGGTCGGGGCGGCGGCGATGACCGAGCCGGCCGCGATGACGTTCCACATGGACACGAACTGGCCCTGGAGGCCGATGAGGGACGCGGTGATGGGCATCTTGGTGTCGGTCCGCAGCACGGTGATCGCCCACAGCAGGTCGTTGAAGATCCAGGTGAAGGAGAGCGCGCCGAGCGCGGCGAGGGCGGGGGTGGTCAGCGGCATGATGATGCGCCGGTAGATCTGCCAGGGCCCCGCGCCGTCGATGACGGCGGCCTGCTGGATCTCGGGCGGGATGGACCGCATGAAGCCGTGCAGCACGAAGACGTAGAAGCCGACACCGAAGCCGACCTGGACGCCGATGAGCGCGTACAGCGAGTCGTACAGGCCCAGCGCCTCGCTGATCTTGGAGACGGGGATGAGCAGGATCTGCGGTGGCAGGAGGTTGCCGCCGAGCATCAGCAGGAGCAGGGTGCGCCGGAACGGCAGGTCGTAGCGGGCCAGTCCGAAGGCGGCCAGGGAGGCCAGCGCGAGGGACAGCAGCACGGTCGGGATCGACACCAGCAGGCTGTTGAGGAGGGCGCGGCCCTGTCCGCCGTCCACCCAGGCCTGGCGGAAACCACTGAGGGTGAAGGAGTGCGGGAGGCTGCCCAGGCCGTTGGCGGCGATGTCGTCGAAGGAGCGGACGCTGGTGACCAGGACGAGCGCGATCGGCACCAGCCACAGGAGGGACAGCGCGCCGGCTCCCGCGTGGAAGCTGGCGGTGGCCCACGCGCGGCGCCTGGCCTGCCGGTTCATGGCGGTCATCAGTCGGCCTCCCGGAAGGCGCGGACGAGATAGGACACGATGACCCCGAAGGCCAGCACGAAGATCACGACCGCGAGGGCGGAGCCGTATCCCAGCCGCAGGGACTGGAAGGCGGTGGAGTACATGTACGTGGAGAGCAGTTCGGAGGAGTGGTACGGGCCGCCGCGGGTGAGCGCCCAGACGACGTCGAACGAGCGCAGGGAGTCGATGACGATGACCGACAGGACCACCGCGTTCACACTGCGCAGCTGGGGGATCGTGATGTGCCGGAACTGCTGCCACTTGGTGGCGCCGTCGACCTTCGCGGCTTCGTACAGCACCGGGTCGATGCCCTTGAGCCCGGCGAGGTAGAGCACCATCACGTAGCCGATCTGGCGCCACAGCGCGGGCACGATCACGGCGTACAGGGCGGTGTCCTGGTCGGCGAGCCAGGCGTGCTGGAGGCGGCCGAGCCCGAAGAACTCCAGTGTGTTGTTGATGAGGCCGTCGGGCTGGTACATCGCCTGCCACACCAGGGCGGTGGCGGTCAGCGAGAAGACCACGGGCAGGAAGAGCGCGGCCCGGTAGAAGCCGACGCCGCGGCGCTCCTGCTGGAGAAGCAGGGCGGCGCCGAGGCCGAGGAGCGCGGAGAGCCCCCCGAAGAGCAGCAGCCACAGGACGGTGTCGAGCAGCGCGGTGCGGAAGACGCTGTCGCCGAACATCTCGCGGTAGTTGCCCAGTCCGACGAACTTCGGCGCCGAGACGCCGTCCCAGTTCGTGAGGGAGAGGTAGAAACCCTGGACGGCGGGCCAGAACACCCAGAAGGCCTCGGCCAGGAGTGGGACGAGGACGAAGGCGAGGACCACGGGCGGGACCCGCGTCGCTCCCCGCCTTCGCCGCCGCGCCGCGGTCAGGACCGCCATGTCACTGGCCCCAGATCTTCTGGGCGTCCCGCTGCCAGGTGGTGAGGATGGAGTTGATCTCCTTGGGCTTGGCGAGGAAGCGGGTGAGCGCGGTGTCCGCCGACGGCTGGAGGGCGTCGCTGGAGTCGCGGTTGAAGAACTGGGTGACGTCCGCCGCGCCTTCGATCAGCGCGCGGCCCTTCTTCACCAGCGGGGTCCCGGTGTCCTTGGCCTTGGGGTTGGTGGGCAGCGCGGTGCCGGAGGAGCCCTTGAGGTAGATCTCCTGGGCCTCGACGGTGGCCATGTAGGTCATCAGTTCCTTGACCTCGTCCTTGCGGCCGGTGTGGGCGCTGGCGAAGTAGCCGTCCGTGGGGCCCTCTTCGGCGAGCGGGACCTTCGGGTCGATGACCGGGAAGCGGAAGAAGTCGATGTCGTCGAGCATGTCCTTGGGGGCGGAGTCGGCGAAGAAGGTGCCGATCAGCATCATTCCCGTACGGCCCTGGAGCAGGGAGGTGGTGGCGTCCTGGAAGGCCAGGGCGGTGCCGTTGGGGTCGAAGTACGGCAGGGCCTCGCTCCACCGGTCGAAGACCTTGTGGACCTCGGGGTCGTCGAAGCGGTGCTTCCCGGCGAGGAGGTCGCGGTGGTACTGGGCGCCGTTGATCCGGATGTTGAGGTAGTCGAACCAGGAGGACGCCACCCAGGCGGTGTTGCCGCCGGCGCCTATCCCGATGGGGGCGACTCCCTTCTTCTTGAGCTTGTCGCACAGGTCGAGGAACTCGTCCCAGGTCGTGGGCTCCTGGACGCCCCACTTGGCGAAGTTCGACTTCCGGTAGAAGCAGCCCCACCAGTAGTAGGTGGCGGGGACGAACACCTTCTTGCCGTCGGACGAGGTGCAGAGCTTCTTCAACGCCTCGCTGTAGCCGGAGAGTTCGGGCTTCGTCCAGATGTCGCTGACGTCGAGCAGGAGGCCCTTCTTCGCGTACGAGTCGGCGACCGAGCCCGGATACCAGGTGAGCAGGTCCGGCGGCTGGGCGGAGGTCAGGTACGTCGGCAGCTGGGTGCGGAACGTCTCGGAGGCGACGGTGTTGAGCGTGGCCTTGGCGCCGCCCCGCTTGTTGAAGCCGGCGACGAGGTCTTCCATCGCCTTCTTCGCCTGCGGCGAGGAGAGGTTCGACTGGAGGGTGACGGGCCCGCCGCCGGAGGAGGTCTTGGTGCTCGGGCCCGAGGTGACGCATCCGCTCATCAGCGCGGCGGCGCCGACGGCGCCGGTGCCCGCGAGGAACCGCCTGCGGCTGGGTACTGAGTTGATCATGGAGGAACTCCCTGGCTAAGCCCGCGGAACGGGGCCGGGCCCCCTGACGGCCGGGCCCTCGTTCGGCGGGTACAGATTGACGTGGCGCGGATGCCGGCGTCAAGATTAATTACTAATTTATTCCTGATGGGCCGGCAGATCCCCCAGGAGGCCCCTGAGGGACCGGCCGGCCCGCGCCCCGCAAGGTCAGAGCCGGCTCTGGTGAACGGCTCCGGCCACCCCGCGATAGGCGATCAGCACGGTGTTGTCGGCTGCCGCGACCCCGCCGAGCGACCCGTCGAAGACGCCGCTCACGAACGGCGGCCGGGGGAACCAGCCGCCCCAGGCGCCGTCCCCGCCCTCCCCGCCGGCGGAGTAATTCCGCTGCCAGAGTGTGTAGTCACTGGCGCGTGCGAAGAGGTAGACACTGCTGCCCGCGGCCACCAGCGTCGGGCTGCCGCTGACCGTACCGCCGAGTGAGGTCCACTCCGACCAGGCCCCGGAGGCCGCGCGCACGCGCTCCCAGACCGAGTCGTCGGCCGTCCGTACGGCGACGTGGGTACGGCCCGCCGAGTCGGTGACGGCCGAGGGCCGCCCGTACGTCGGCGCGTCACCCGGCGCGCCCACCGAGGTCCATCCGCCGGACGGGCCGCGCGAGGTGAGGAGGCCGTCGGCGCCGCGCGCGAAGAGCGTCCAGTCGTCCGGCCCCCGGAAGGCGACTCCCGGCGCGTCCGTGATCCGGCCGCCGAGACTCCGCCAGGCGCCCCACGTGCCGTGGGCGCCGCCGCTGAAGGTCCTGCGGTACGTGGCGTCGTCCGTGCCCCGTACGAACACGTCGATCCTGCCCCCCGCCGAGCCGTACGCGGCCGGCTGGCCGAGGATCCGGCCGTGGGTGGGACCGCCCAGGCGGACGGAGTGCCCGGTCCACGCCCCGTCACGGCCGGTCTGCTGGACCAGCGCGCCGTCGGTGGCGCGCGTGAAAGCTGTCAGTTTGTCGCCGTCCGCCACCAGCGCGGGGCCGGCCGAGGACTTCGTACCGAGAGAGGCGCCCGGAGCGGCGTCCGTGCCCGACAGCTTGAAGAAGGCCGTGCCGTGCGCGGGAACGGTGACGGTGTACGAACCGGTGTGTGTCCCCCGGTCCTGGCGCGCCCGCAGGTCGCGGACCGTGACGTTCCCGGTCAGCCCCGCGTCGGCGAAGGTCACCGTGCGCTGCGCCGGCTGGTCCGAGCGGTTGAGCAGCGCGACCGCGCGCTTGCCCGTGCCCTGGAGCACCTTGCTGTAGACATCACCGGTGGCGTCGGAGGCGACCCGTACCCCTTGGATGGCCAGCGGGTCCTGGTCCACGGCGAGGATCTCGGGGTTGCGCAGGGTGTCGATCATCGACTGGGGCAGGGTGCGCGGGTCGGAGCCGATGACCAGCGGGGCGCCCATGACCGACCAGAGGACCAGCTGCGAGGTCGACTCCTCCTCGTTCAGCTCGTACGAGCCGTCCGCGGTCTTCCGCATGGGCAGCAGGTAGTCCGGGTCGTTGTAGTGGCCCGGGCCCTGGGCCTCGGGGTGCGCCGCGTTGGCGTCCGCGCTGCGCAGGATGTTGGGCCAGTTCCCCGGGTACGGCGTCCCGAACGCGAGGTCCGTGCCCGTACGCCAGGAGTCGCCGGTCGTCGGACCGTACGTGTACGCGTTGTGGGCGTCCTGGGCCGGGGTGTGCGGCAGGCCCCAGTCGTCGGTGAGCGGGTTGCAGAGGTTCAGCAGCATGGGCCGCCCCGCCTTGGCGAGGGCGTCGCTGAACTCCTTGAAGGCGGGGCCCGGATCGAGCTTCGCGGAGATCCCGCAGAGGAAGTCGATCTTCACCGCGTCGAACTTCCACCGTGCGAACTGCTTGGCGTCCTGCTCGTAGTACCCACGGCTGCCGAGCCCACAGCTCTTGCCGCCGTCGTAGGTGCCCGCGTCGGTGTAGATCCCGGCCTTGAGCCCGCGCTGGTGGAGGTACGTCACCAGCGACGGCAGCCCGGACGGGAAGCGGGTGGCGTTGGCGGTCAGCCGTCCCTGGCTGTCGCGCGGATTGTCGGCCTGCCAGCCGCCGTCCAGCCAGACGATGTTGTAGCCGCTGTCCCTGAGGCCGCTGCTGACCAGGTGGTCGGCGACGGACTTGACCGCGCTCTCCGTCGGGGCGCCCAGGCCGTAGTACGTGTTCCAGCCCATGTAGGGCGTCGGGGCCAGACCGCTGTTGTAGTAGCGCGGCGCGCCCTGGTCGGTGGTGCCGGGCGCGGCCGGGTCGGCGGCCCGCGCCCCCGGCACGGACACCCCTACCAGCGTGGCGGCCCCCAGGGCCGCCGCGGCCCGCCGGGCACGCACCATCCCTGCACGATGCGAAGTCACTGTGTCTCCCGAGAGTTGGGGAATCGTCGGCGCCCCGCCCACCGGAGAGTTCCCCCGGGATCGCGGCGGCGGCGCCACGACGAAGACTGTGGCCGCGCGCCCGAACGCTGTCAACGTTTATTACTAATTAACTTAAACAAGTCGGCGAGCGGCGGGAGGCCGCCGATCACATAGGCTCGTCCGCGAGATGAACAGCAATCACACTTCCCTCGGCCCCAAGGCCGACAAGGAGACGGTGCGCCGGCACAACCTGAGCCTGGTGCTGCGCGCGGTGCGGGACGAGGGGGAAGCGACCAGGGCCGGAGTGGCGGCGCGGGTCGGCCTGACCCGGGCGGCCGTGTCCTCGCTGGTCGAACAGTTGCTGGACAGCGGCTTCCTCTCCGAGTCCGGCAAGACCTTCAGCGGACAGGCCGGACGCCCCGGCACGGTCCTCAAGGTGACCCGTTCGGGTCCCGCCGGCATCGGTGTCGAGATCAACATCGACTACGTGTCGGTGTGCGTCGTGGACCTGTCGGGCACCGACCGCGTCCGGCTCACCGAACACATCGACAACCGGGGCGCGCTGCCCGCCGAGGTGCTGGCGCGGGGCGCCCGGATCGCCGCCCGCACCCTGGAGTCGGCGGCCGAGCAGGATCTGCTGCCGGTCGGCGTGCAACTCGCCCTGCCGGGACTGGTGTCGGGCGGTACGGTCCGCCAGGCACCGAACCTGGGCTGGAACCGGGTCCCCGCCGAGGACCTGTTCGCCAAGGCCCTGGCCGAGCTGCAACCCGATCTGCCCGCGCTGCCGGTGAGTTCGGAGAACGAGGCCAACCTCGCGGCGCTGGCCGAGCTGTGGTTCGGCGGCCTGGGCCCGCTGCGTACGTTCCTCTACCTGACCGGTGAGATCGGGGTGGGCGGCGCGCTGGTGCTGGACGGCGAACTGCTGCGCGGGGCACACGGGTTCGCCGGCGAGATCGGCCATGTGGTGGTCGACGCGGAGGGTCCGCTGTGCCGGTGCGGATCCCGGGGCTGCCTGGAGCAGTACGCGGGGCAGTCCGCGCTGCTGCGGTCGGCCGGGATCGACGAGAACGCGGGCGTGCCGGGGGTCGCGGAGCTGGAGCGCCGGGCGCGCGGCGGTGACGCGCGGGCGGTGGCCGCCGTCGAGCAGGCCGGGGTGATGCTGGGCCGGGTGCTGTCGGGCGCGGTGAACCTCTTCGACCCGGACGCGGTGGTGCTGGGCGGGATCTACCGGGAGCTGATGCCCTGGCTGTCCCCGTCCGCCGACCGCGAGCTGACCGCCCGGGTCGTATCGGGCCTGTGGCCGAGGGACAGCGGACGGCTGCGGGGGTCCTCGTCGGCGGGGGACGCGGCGCGCGGCGCGGCGGCCCTGGTGGTACGGGCGGTGCTGGCCGACCCGGTGGCGTACGTACAGCGGACGAGGCACTGACGGGTGGCATACGTACAGGGCACAACGCACTGACGGGTGGCATACGTACAGGACACAACGCATGGACACGACGCACTGACAGGTGGCGGACGTACAGCGCGGGGCGGGCTGACAACAGCCCGCCCCGCGCGCGTTCCGTACGGCGTCCCTCCGTACGGGGTTCCCGGGTGGTCGGCTCGGCGTCCCGCTGTCAGCGGGCGCCGAGGAGGTGGTCCATGGCCAGCTGGTCGAGGTGCTCGAACGCCATGCCGCGCGCGGCGGCCGCCTCGACGTCGAACTCCTCGTACGCACCGGCGTCACCGAGCAGCCCGGCCAGGCCGTCGGCGGCCGTCGGGAGAGCCAGCTCGTCCAGGCGCGCGGCCCGCAGCGCCTCCTGGACCTGCGGGTCCGCGCGGAACGCGGCGGCGCGCTCCTTGAGGATCAGGTAGTTGCGCATGCAGCCGGCGGCGGAGGCCCACACCCCGTGGAAGTCCTCGGTGCGCGGCGGCTTGAAGTCGAAGTGCCGCGCGCCGTCCCAGCCCGCGGTCTCCAGCAGGTCGACGAGCCAGAAGGCGGCGCGCAGGTCGCCGGCGCCGAAGCGCAGGTCCTGGTCGTACTTGATGCCGTTCTGGCCGTTGAGGTCGATGTGGAACAGCTTGCCTGACCAGAGGGCCTGGGCGATGGCGTGCGGGAAGTTCAGCCCGGCCATCTGCTCGTGGCCGACCTCCGGGTTGACACCGAACAGCTCGGGCCGGTCCAGGCGCTCGATGAACGCGAGGGCGTGGCCGACGGTGGGCAGCAGGATGTCGCCGCGCGGCTCGTTCGGCTTGGGCTCGATGGCGAACTTGAGGTCGTAGCCCTTCTCGGTGACGTAGTCGCCGAGCAGGTCGAAGGCTTCCTTCATCCGGTCCAGCGCGAGCCGCACGTCCTTCGCCGCGCCCGACTCGGCGCCCTCTCGGCCGCCCCACGCCACGTAGACCTTGGCGCCCAGCTCGGCCGCGAGGTCGATGTTGCGGATCGTCTTGCGGAGCGCGTAACGGCGGATGTCGCGGTCGTTCGCGGTGAAGCCGCCGTCCTTGAAGACGGGGTGGGTGAAGAGGTTGGTGGTGGCCATCTCGACCACGAGCCCGGTGGTGTCCAGCGCCTGCCGGAACCGCTTGATGTGCGACTCGCGCTCCGCGTCGGACGAGCCGAAGGGGATGAGGTCGTCGTCGTGGAACGTCACGGCGTACGCGCCCAGTTCCGCGAGGCGCTGTACGGACTCGGCGGGGTCCAGGGCCCGGCGGGTCGCGTCACCGAACGGATCCCTGCCCTGCCAGCCCACCGTCCACAGACCGAAGCTGAACTTGTCCTCGGGGGTGGGCGTGTAGCGTTCCGTCATTCTCTGGCCGCCTTCGATACCTCAGGTCCGGCACGTGCCGACCTTTTTGTTTCCTGACATGACTAATAAAGCACGCCGCTGCCGGTGCGCAAAAGCCCCTGGCTCCGCTCATCCGTGTCGGCCTTCTTCCGTGGCTTCGAAGACGCACGAGCGCGCGGTGCCGAAGAGGATGATCCCACCGGCCGTTCCCGTGGGCCGCGCGATCGCGTAATTTGTTCCTCCGACGTTCAAAACCGCGCCGGACGGCCGCACCGACCGGTCCAGGGAAGAGGTACGCGCATGCCGCAGAGCCCGGTCGTCATCGGCGTGGACAGCTCCACCCAGTCCACGAAGGCGGCTTTCACGGACGCCACCACCGGACGGCTGCTCGCCGTGGGCCGCGCCCCGCACCGGGTGACCGGTGAGGGCGGCGCCCGCGAGAGCGACCCCGAGGTGTGGTGGAACGCGCTGCGGGACGCCGTCGCCGCGGGCCTCAAGGAGTCCGGCGTCGAGCCCTCCGCGGTCGTCGGCATCGCGGTCGCGGGCCAGCAGCACGGGCTGGTGGTCCTGGACAGCAGAGGCCGGCCGCTGCGCCCGGCGCTGCTGTGGAACGACACGCGGTCCGCGCCGCAGGCCGTCGCGCTGACCGAGGAGCTGGGCGGCCCCGCCGCGTGGACCGCGCGCACCGGGTCCGTGCCGGTGGCGTCGATGACCGCGACGAAGTGGCGGTGGCTGCGCGAGAACGACCCCGCCCTGGCGGACGCCACGGCCGCGATCAGGCTCCCCCACGACTTCCTCACCGAGCGCCTCGCGGGCACGGCGGCCACGGATCCGGGGGACGCGTCGGGCACGTGCTGGTACTCGACCGCCACCGGCGCGTACGACCCCGAGCTGCTCGCGCTCCTCGGCCTGGACGAGTCGCTGCTGCCGCCCGTCGCCGAGACCGGGGCCACCCGGATCGGCTCGCTCACCGCCGGGTCGGCGGCGGAACTGGGCCTGCCGGCCGGCATCGCCGTCGCGGCGGGCACCGGCGACAACATGAGCGCGGCCGTGGGCCTGGGCTTCGGCGGCGCCGGGCTCCTCGACCACCCGGTGCTCAGCCTCGGCACTTCGGGCACGGTCTTCGCCGCGACCCGCACCCGTCCGGCCTCCGCCGCGCTCGCCGGGTTCGCGGCGGCCGACGGTACGTACCTCCCGCTCGCCTGCACGCTCAACTGCACGCTCGCCGTGGACAAGGTGGCGGACCTGCTCCGGCTCGACCGCGAGGACGCGGCGCCGGGCGGCGAGGCCGTCCTCCTGCCGTACCTCGACGGGGAGCGGACCCCGGACCTGCCCGCCGCCTCGGGCCTGCTGACCGGCCTGCGCCACGACACCACACCGCAGCAGCTGCTGGGCGCCGCCTACGAGGGCGCGGCGGTCACGGTGCTGCGGGCGCTGGACGAGGTGCTGCGGGCGGGCGGCCTGGACCCGGCCGATCCCGAGGTGGCCGCGCGCCCGCTGCGGCTGATCGGGGGCGGCGCGCAGGGGCGGACCTGGGTGGAGACCGTACGGCGCCTGTCGGGCCGCGCCCTGATCGTCCCCGAGACCGGCGAACTGGTCGCCCTGGGGGCGGCGGCCCTGGCGGCGAGCGCCGCGACCGGCCAGGACCCGGTGGCGATCGCCTCGTCGTGGGGCACGGGCGCGGGGCCGGAGCTGGAGGCGGTGGAGCGGGACGTGGAGACGTGGGAGCGCGTGGGCTCGGTCCTGGACCGGGCGGCACCGGGGCTGCTGTCCTAGCCCAGGGTTGCTGTCCCAGGGGGTGTCTTGTCGATCACGCCGCCCCCGCTCCGTCGCTCCTCGATAGGATTCCGCCCGGGACCTGGCCGCGGTTCGGCCGGTCAACATGCCTTGTCCTGGGCGGAGTTGCGTACGGTCACACCGGCGCGGCAGCGCGCGGAACGGTGACCGGAACATCGAGTGATCGAGTGAGCGAGTGAGGAAAGGCCAGTCATGCGTGGAGGCAGCGTCGCCGTGGTCGGCGGCAGCATAGCGGGGTGTGCCGCGGCCTTGGCCGCGTCGCGCGGCGGGGCCGGGAGGATCACCGTCTTCGAGCGGGCCGACGACCGGCTCCGCGACAGGGGCGTGGGAATCGGGCTGCACGACGACCGGTACGAGGAACTGCGCAGCGCCGGTTATCTGTCCCCCGAGATTCCCTGGGCACCACTGACCAAGCGGGTGTGGAGCACACGCGACGGCGCGGCGGACCACGGCCGGGTGGTCGGGGAGCAGCCGTTCCCCTTCCGCGCGTACAACTGGGGTTCCCTGTGGAGCGAGTTGCGCCGCCGGGTCCCCGCCGAGGTGTCCTACCGGACCGGCGCGACGGTCACCGGAGTCGAGCCGGACGCGGACGGGGTGACGTTACGGCTCGCGGACGGGTACGAGGAGCACTTCGACGTGGTGATCGGGGCCGACGGGTACCGCTCGGTGATCCGCGAGGCCATGTTCCCCGGCGTCGGCGCGGCGTACGCCGGCTACATCGGCTGGCGCGGTACGTCTCCGGACGTGGCCGGTCTCCCCTCGGACGGGCGCAGCGCGCACAACATCGTCTTTCCCGGCGGCCACTGCATGGCCTACCGCATCCCGGACGGCGCGGGCGGCCACCGGCTCAACTGGATCCTCTACACGACGCCGCCGCCGGCCGACGGCCTCACCCCGGACCCGCGCACCGCGGACCGCGACGCCCCCGGCTCCGTACCGCCGGGCGGCCTGAGCCCGGAACTCACCGCGCACCTGCGCGCCCTGGTGACCGAGCACTTCCCGCCGTACTGGGCGGACAAGCTGCTCCGTACCCCCGCCGAGTCCACCTTCATCCAGCCCATCTACGACGTGGAGGTGCCGCACTACACCTCCGGGCGGATGGCGCTCGTCGGGGACGCCGCCAGCGTCACCCGGCCGCACATCGGCGCCGGCAGTGTGAAGGCGCTCCAGGACGCCAACGCGCTGGAGGCCGCCTGGGCGGCCGGGAGCAGTTGGAAAGAGGTCCTGGAGAGGTACGACGCCGAGCGCGGCCCGGTCGGGTCGGCCATGGTCGCCCTCGCCCGCGGGATGGGCGGCGCGCAGGTCGAGAACACACCGGACTGGTCCGCCATGGGACAGACTGAGTTCGACGCGTGGTGGCAGGACCAGAACAGGGGATCCGACCGGCGCAGTGGCTTCGGCGGCCACAGCATCAAGCCCCGGTAGGGCAGGGGCCGGGCAGGCCCGGAGCGCGCCGGGGGCGGGTGCCCCCGCCCCCGGCGGCTCAGCGCGCTGTCGGCGCGAGTTCGAGTGCCGCGTGCAGCGCGGTGGCGTCGGCGCGGGCATCCGCGCCGTCCAGCCGCAGCGTCGTCCGTCCCGAGGTGAGGACCGTGAGCGTACGGGCGCACTCGGCCGCCTGCGCCGGGCTGGGGGACACCAGCAGGACGGCGAGGCCCTCGTCCGCGAGTGTGGCGATCAACGAGTGCACCTGCCCGACGAGTTGGGGCGCGAGCCCCTCCGTCGGCTCGTCGAGCAGCAGCACGCCGGGCGAGCCGAGCAGGGCGCGGGCCAGGGCCAGCATCTGCTGCTCGCCGCCGGACAGGTCCGCCCCCCGGTTGCCCCGGCGCTCGCCGAGCCGGGGCAGGAGTTCCAGGACACGCGCGGGCGTCCACACACTGGGGCGGGTGGTGTCGCCGCGGCGCGGCGGCCGGTAGGAGAGCCGCAGGTGCTCGGCGACGGTGAGCCCGGCGAACACCCTGCGGCCCTGCGGTACGAGACCGATCCCGGCGCGGGCCATGCGGTGCGCGGGCTGCCCCGTCATGTCCCGGCCGCCGAGCCGTACGGTTCCGGCACTGGGCCGCATCAGTCCGGCGACGGTGTGCACGAGGGTCGTCTTGCCCGCTCCGTTGTGGCCGACGACGGCGTGGACCGTGCCGGCGGGCACCGACAGGTCGAGACCGTGCAGGACGGTGCCGCCGTGGTAGCCGGCCGTCAGGCCGGTGAGTTCGAGCATCGGAGGTCGGTCATCCTTTCGCGCCGGTGCTGTGGTACGCCTCGCGGACCTCGGGGTGGGCGAGCGCCTCCTGGACCGGACCGGTGACGAGCACCCGCCCGGCCGCCAGGACGGTGACGGTCGTGGCGAGTTGGGCGACGACCTCGACATGGTGCTCGACCAGGATGATCGCGACGCTCTCCGGCAGTCCCCCGAGGACGCCGAGCAGCCGCCCGATGTCACCGTCCGTCAGCCCGGCCGCCGGCTCGTCCAGGAGCAGCAGGCGCGGGTCACCCGCCAGCGCGGCCGCGAGGTCGAGCATGCGGCGCTGTCCGTGGGAGAGGACGGAGGCCGGCCGGTGGGCGAGGTCCGCGAGCCCCACGGCCTCCAGATGGCGGCCCGCCGACTCGGTGTGCCGCCGGTACCGGGACGGGCTGCGCCAGGCGCCCCGTCGCGCGGGGTGGTGGGGCCAGCCCGCCAGTACGACGTTGTCCAGGACCGTCAACTCGGCCATCACCGAGGGCTGTTGAAAGCTGCGGGCGACACCGAGACGGCTGCGCCTGGCAGTTGCGGTACGGGTGATGTCCGCCCCTTCCAGGACGATGGTGCCCCGGTCCGGCCGGTCCGTCCCCGCGATGAGGTTGAGCAGGGTGGTCTTGCCCGCGCCGTTGGGGCCGATGACGGCGTGCCGGGCGCCGGCGGGCAGCCGCAGGCTGACGTCGTCGACGGCGGTGAGGCTGCCGTACCTGCGGGTGAGACCGGTGAGGTCCAGCACCGGGGATGCCGGTGCGGCGGTCGGTGTGGGCGTCATGGGGCGGCCTTCCCGGCGAGGGGTGGGGCGGGCGTGGCGGTGGAAGGCGACCCCTCGTCGGGTCCCGGCCCGGCGGGCCTCCGCCAGGTGCCACCGGGTCCGCCGAACAGGCCGGCCAGACCGCGCGGCAGCAGGTACACGGCGGCGACGAACAGGACACCGAGCAGCAGCGGCCCGTGCCCGGGCCACGAACCGGCCACCAGGTCACGGGTGAGGACGATGAGCCCGGCGCCCGCCAGAGCGCCGATCACCGACGTACCACCGCCGATGACGGCCGCCAGCAGGGCGAACGCGGCGATCTCGAAGCCCGCGTCGGCGGGCGAGAGGTACTGCTGCACGGTGACCATCAGCGAGCCGCCGACACCGGCCAGTGCCCCGGCGCAGATGTACGCCACCAGCAGGTAGCGCCCCACCGGGTGCCCGGAGGCGCGCACCCGTGCCTCGGCGCCCCGGGTGCCGGTCAGCAGCTTCCCGGCCGGGGAGCGCAGCACGAGCAGGGTGACGGCGACCGCGACGGCGGCGACGACCAGCGCGTAGCGGTAGACGTCGCTCTCGCCGGTCATCCCCTCGCCGCCCCAGAGCGCCTGGGTGGCCGGGAAGCCGACCAGCCCGTCGGCGCCGCCGGTGACGGACTTGAACTGGTTGATGACCGCGCCGGTCAGTTCGCCGATGGCCAGCGTGATCATCAGCACGGTGGTGCCACGGGCCCGGATCACGGCGGGCCCCGTCAGCGCGGAGAAGACCGCCGCCGCGAGCGCCGAGAGGACGATCTGCACCGGCCCCACGGTCCATCCGGCGAGCGCGAGGTTGGCGGTGGTGTACGCGCCCACCGCGAAGGGCGCGGTCTGCCCAAGGGTGGGCAGACCGGCGTAGCCGGTGAGGACGGTGACACTGACGGCGAGCAGACCCAGCGCCAGCGCGGAACCGGCCAGCGAGATGCTGTACGGGTCCAGGATCCCCGGCAGCGCGAACAGCACCCCGAGCAGGACGAGCGGCGGGACGGCCCGCCGCCACGCGGGCCCGCGCGTGAGCCGTCCGATCGCCGTGAACGTACCGCCGCCGCTGTCGGGCGGGGCCACCGGAGCGGCCGCCACAGGGGCCGCGACCGCCCCCGTCGGCGACCCCCCGCGCGGGCGCAGCCGCGCGGCGAGGTGACGGCGGAGCCGGGCCACCGGGTCCGCCGACGGGCCCTGCGGGCCGTGCGCGGTCGCAGGCTCCGTGAAGCGGGAGCGGGAGCGGAGCACCAGGACCGCCGCCATCGCGGCGAAGAGCAGGTACGGCGCCAGGTCCGGCGCCACCGAGACACCCAGCGTCTGCACCTCCCCCACCGCGATCGCGGCGAAGAACGTCGCCCACAGCGAGCGCAGCCCCCCGAGCACGACCACCACCAGGGACAGCATCAGCACGTTCTCGGACGTGCCGGGCCCCGGGCCGATGATCGGCGCCCCGAGCACACCCGCCGCCCCGGCCAGCGCACCCGCCGCCGCGAGGACGCCGGTGTGCACCGCCCGGGGGTTGTGGCCGGTGGCCGCGAGCATCTGCGGATCGTCGGCGGCGGCCCGTACCGCCGCGCCCACCCGGGTCCGGGTCAGCACCCACGTACCGAGAGCGGCGAGGAGGACTGCCATCGCGATGAAGCAGAGCCGGTACGCGGGGTACCGGTGGCCCAGCAGGGTCACCGAGGAGTCGAGCGCCTCGGGGACCCGTACCGGGAGTTCGTCCGCCCCGAAGAGCTGGATGAGCAGATCACCGCCGATCAGGGCGAGCCCGAACGTCAGCAGTGCCTGTGCGAGATGCCCACGCCGGGCGAGCGGGGCCGTCGCGGCCGACAGCCCGGCCCCGGCGGCGGACGCCGCCGCGGTGCCGGCCGCGAGACCGAGGGCGAGACCGCTCCAGGTCCCGTCGCTCAACTCGGCCCCCGTGTAGGCGCCGATCGCGTACAGCGTGCCGTGGGACAGGTTCAGCACGCCCGCGGTGCCGAAGGCGAGGCTCAGGCCGGCGGCGACCACGAACAGCAGCAGCCCGTAGGCCACGCCGTCCACCGCCGGTATGAGGTGGGCATCGAGCAGTTCCATGTCAGCCGCCGAGCGTGGCCAGGTCCTGGACCATGACGTTCGCCAGCTGGTTGCCGTCCGGCCGTACCTGGCGCAGGTACCAGGTCTGCACCGGCGCGTGCGCCTTGTCGCTGAACTCCCAGGCCCCGCGCGGGCTGTCGATCTGGCCCAGGTCCGCGATGGCCTTGTTGATGGTCCCCGGCGTCACGTCACCGGCCTTCGCGGCGTCGGCGATCGCCTTGTCCAGCACGGCGGCCGCGTCGTAGGACGCCATCGCGTACGTGGTGGGCTGCGTGTCGTGCTCGGCCGTCCAGTCGGCGGCGAACTTCCGGTTGGCCGCGTTGTCGAGGTCGGGCGCGTAGTTCAGGACGGAGTAGATGTCCTTCGCCGCGTCGCCCTGGGCCTGGAGCACACTGCCCTCGGTGACGAAGGCCGTGTACAGCGGGAGGTCGGCGATGTCGGACTGCGCGTACTGCTTGGCGAAGTCGATCGCGGCCTTGCCGGCGTAGAAGCAGTAGACCGCCTTGGCGTCCGTCTTGGCGATCTCCGCGAAGTACGGCATGAAGTTGGTGGTCTTCGGGAACGGCGTCCAGGCCGTCTTGCCGTCGGGGTTGGCGAGTACGCCCTTGACGCGCTTGAACTCCTCGGTGAAGCCGCGGAGTTCGTCGTAACCGCCCTGGTAGTCGGGGCCGATCGCGTAGACCGGGCCGTCGACCTTCTCCTTGACGTACGGCGCGATGGCCTTGCCCGGCTCGTCGGAGAGGAAGCTCGTCGTCCACACGTACTCGAGGTCCTTGACGGGCGGCCGGCCGTTCGACCCGAGGAACGGGATCTTGGCCTGGTCGATCAGCGGCAGCACCGCGTTGACCGAGCCACCGCTGACGAGGCCCGTGAGCGCGTCGACCTTGTCCTTCTTGACCAGCTTGGTGGCCGCGGGAACAGCGGTCGGCGGGCCGTCGCCCTCGTCCGCCACGATGAGCTCGACCTTCCGTCCCCCCAGCTTGCCGTCGTGGGTGTTCAGGTACAGCTCGAAGCCGGCCCGCAGGTCGGTGCCGACCGCCTTGTACGTACCGGACAGCGAGGCCACCAGGCCGACCTTCACGGTGGTGTCACCGGCGCCGCTGTCGCTGCTGCACCCGGTGACGGCCGCCAGGCCGAGGGCGAGGGCGGCGGCACCCGCCGGCCGGAGTCTGCGGCGGCGCGAGGGGGACAGGTCGAAGAACATAAGGACTCTCACTCATTAGAACGGGCAGGACGGTCAGGAGGATCTGGAGGGTTGGGAGGATCAGGACGGTCAGGAGGATCGGTAAGGACGGAACGGCCCGGCGGTCAGCGCGAAAGCTCCGGGTTCGCGTCGCGGACCTGGGGGGACAGCGAGTCACCGACCTGGTTGATCAGCTCGGACATCATGTAGCTGACCTCGCCGATGTCCGCGTCCCTGGTCGTGGTGACCAGCAGCGAGGCGCCGCTGGAGACGGCCATCGAGAACATGTAGCCGCCCTCCATCGCCGTCAGGCTGTGCTCGACGGGATAGGTGTTCGTCAACTCGGCCGCCGCGGACAGCAGGTTGACCACTCCGGAGGCGATGGCGGCCAGCCGGTCGGCGTCGTCCCGGTCCACACCGGTGTAGGCCAGTGCCAGTCCGTCCACGGACACGGCTATCACCTGGGTGACCTCCGGGATCCGTCCGGCGAAACTGCTGAGGATCCAGCTCAGATCGGCCGGTGAGGTCATTTCTTGCTCCGTTCGGTGGTGTCGTCGGCGGTGGAACGCCCGCGCTGGTTGGTGCTCCTGTTGATCCCCTGGGCGTAGGCCGCCAGCACGTCGGAGACCTGCCGGGAGTCGCGGCGGCGGGGCGCGGGCCGGGAAGTCGTGGCACCGGGACGCTGTTCCGTGCCGTCCCGTTTGCCCAGAGTGGGCCACTGCTGCGGGGTGTTGCGCTGCCGCAGGGGCAGCCCCGAGGGGCTGACCCCGGCGATGCGCGACACCGGCTCGTCGCGTACCGAGAACCGGGGCGGTGCGGTGACGGGCTCGCGGACGCCGACACCTGGTGGGCCACCGCGGCCCCCGTTGCCTCCGGCCGCGGGCCGGGCGACCGGCGGGGGCGCCTCGTGCCGCACACCGTTGGTACGGCTGTCGGTACGGCTGCCGTCGGTACGGTCCCCGCCGGGCGTGCTCCCCGGCTGCGGGACGGTCTTCCGAGGGGCCGGGGCCAGTACGGTGACGGGGAGGGCGACCTCGGCGATGGTGCCGGGACCGGACGAGTCGCACAGCTCCACGACGATGCCGTGGCGCGCGGCGAGCCGTGCCACCACGTGCAGACCCATGGACCGTACGTCTCCGATGCCCGTCCGCGGCTCGCGCAGCGCGGCGTTGTAGCGCGCGCGGCGCTCCGCGGTGATACCCACGCCCTCGTCCACGATCTGGACGACGGCCCGGTCCCACAGCCGCCATACGGCGACCCCGACCGGCTTGTCGGGCGGCGAGAACCGGGTCGCGTTGTCGAGGAGTTCGGCCAGGATGTGCGCCACGTCGTGCACGGCGCGGGCGGCGATGCCGATCTCCGCGTCCACCACTCCGAGCGACACCCGGTCGAAGCGCTCGATCTGCTGGGCCGCGGCCATGATGACACTGGAGCAGTCGATGTCCTGCGAGCGCACCCGGGCATGTCCGTAACCACCCAGCACCAGAAGGCTGTTGGTGTTGCGTTCCATGCGGATGGCGAGGTGGTCGAGGGCGAAGAGGACCTTCATCCGCTCGGGATCGGCCTCGTCGCGCTGCACCGTGTCCAGCTCGGACACCATGACGGTGGTCAACTGCGCGCCCCTCCGCGCGACACCGACCAGCGTCTCGGCGAACTGCTCGTGGATGTGAGCCTGTTGGGCCGCCAGCCGGACGGCTTCGTGGTGCACGGCGTTGAACGCCTCACCGACCTCGCCGATCTCGTCCGCGCCCGTGGTCCGCACCGGGTTGCCGCTCCGCAGGGCGACCTCCTCGGGGGTCGCGCCGCTCAGCGCGCCGGGCCGGGACAGTTCGGCCATGACGGCGGGCAGCCCGGTGTGGGCGACCTCGTGCGCGGCGTTCCGCAGATCGCTCAGCCGCCGGATCATGACGCGGCCCAGGCGGACGGCCAGGAAGACGGCTCCGACCAGGGTCAGCAGCACCAGGGCGATCTCGGCCCCGGCGGTCCTGACGAGCGTGGTGCGCGCGTCGGAGACCGTGGCGAGGACGGACCCGTCGATCCGCTTCTCCACCGAACGCAGCAGTGTCAGACGGTCGTTGGAGGCCTTCTGCCACTCGGCCGGAGTGACCGTGATGGCCTTGCTGGTTCCCGTACGGCCGATCTCGTCCTCAAGACGCCGGGCTTCGAACGCCTTGGCGCCGGAGAGGGTGCGCTCCAGCCAGGTCCGCCACTGGCCGGGGCCGAGGTCGAAGAGCACGCCGATCGACTCGGTGTAGCCGAGCCCGCCGGCCTCGAAGGTCCGCTGCGAGGCGGTGGTGAAGCCGCCCGCCGCCTGCGCCCTCATCACCGTGACCTGCCGCTGGGCCGAGTACTCGGCCGCCTCGGAGAGGGCGGCGGCGGCGCGGATCCGGTCCGCGATGTCGGCGTCGACCCCGTCCGCCTGCGCGATGCCGTCGCGGTAGCTGTTGAGGTCGGCGATCACGGTCCGGTACCCGAAGGCGAGGGCGGAGATGGTGCTGCCGCCGGAGCGCACCTGGGCGCGCAGCGAGGGAAGGTCGTCGACGAAGCGCGTGATCCGGTCCAGCGCGGCCTGTGCGCTGCCCGGCACCTCGGACAGGCGGTCGGTCTGCTCGCGGAACGCGGCGACACTTCTGTCGGTCGCCTGGGAACTCTTCTGGAACGCTTCCGCGTCTCCCTGTGCGGAGACCAGAGCGGTGGCTGCCGCCCGCTCACGCTGCAACTGGTGGGTCAAGTCCCCCGCGTCGGCCGCGACTTCGACCATCTCGGTCAACCGGTCGGCCTGGAGCGCCTGGTTGGCGGCGGGCGCGAGGGCCAGTCCCGAGAAGGCGACGGCCACGGTGAGAGGCGCGGTGACGAGCAGGGCGAGACGACGGTTGATTTTCACTGGACGGCTCCGTCGCCGGAACCGGTGCTGAGTATCAATAACATGCAGATACCTGTTTAACGGATGGTGGCGGGGGGGTCGGTGAGGACGCTGGCCCATCGTTACGGATGAGGCGGAGGGGGCCAGCGGCGCGGCATGATCCTAGGCCGTAGCCCGTGGCAACGAACGCGTGCGCGACCGAAAAACGTGTGTCCTACCCGTGGCGCGCACGGCGAAAACCGGTCGCCGAGACCCGGATGGCGGCGGTCCCGGGGGCTAATCGGAATGACTGGAGCCGCCCGCCCGAGATCATGCCCGCCCAGTACAGCGGCGCTTTGGGGCGTGGCTGCCGACGGTTCCCGGAATGCCTACGAGCCTTCCCGCGCACCGACTTGACGGAGCATCAGTCACGCAGAGCTTCGTTGCGGAATGGTTAGATCAGTTTCGCGGGTGACGGCCGGATTGAGCGGGCCTCCGGTCACTCTTGAGCGCCGGGAGCCTCCGGGTGCCGGCCTCCGCCGCGCCCTTCGCTGTGCAGCCAGCCGCGCAGCGGGGCCTTGAGCACCTTGCCGATGGAGTTGCGCGGCAGGGCCTTGATGAGTTCCAGGCGGCTCGGCTGGTACCACTCGGTCATGCCCCGGTCCGTGAGGAATTCCCGCAGCTCCCCCAGGGTCAGCGTCGGTGACTTCGGGACCACCACCGCGCAGGCCAGCTCGCCGCCCTCGCCGTCCGGGTAGCCGATCAGGGCCACTTCGGCGACCTCGGGGTGGTCCAGCAGCTCGGTCTCGACGTCGTTCACCGGAATCATGAACGTACCGCCGATACGGTCCACCTCACGGCTGATGACGCGCAGCCCGCCCCGCCCGTCGGGGATGGCCAGGTCCCCGGTGTCGTACCAGCCGTCGTCGTGCTCGGCCACGACCCGGAGCCGTCCGCTGTCCCGGCCCAGCGTGGCGAGCGCGACCCCACCGCCCCGTACGAACAGCCGAGCGGGCTGCTCGGCACTCCACGGTCCGTCCGACGCATGCGCGCCCCCGGACGCCCCGGACCCCTCCTCGGGATCGTTCCGTCTGAAGTCCATTTCGAGGCCCGGCCCCGGGCTGCCGTCGCTGTGCGCGCCCCAGAGCGGCGGGTCGTCCCCGCGTGTCCAGGTGTGGCCCGGTACTTCCGTCATCCCCCACAGCGTCCGCAGCGGCACGCCCCAGATCCGCGGCACCGCCGACACCAGCTGGCCCGGAACGCTGGTCGCGCCGCTGAACACGAGCCGCAGCGGCGCCTTCTCGCGCGCGTTCCCGGTCGCGGTGACCAGGGCCGCCAGATAGGAGGGCGCACCGGCGAAGACCGTGGCCTCGCTGTCGACGAGCATCTCCGGGATGTCGTGCGGCCTCCATACGTCGGACACGACAGCGGTGCCGCCCGCCAACAGCGGGATGAGCACTCCGTACATCATCCCGAAGACGTGCGGCTGCGCCTGTGGGGTGAAGATCCGGTCGTGTGTGTCGAGCCCCTCCGCCTCGACCACGGGGAACGCGCCCGCGTGGAGGGTGTTGAAGCTGTGCAGCACCCCTTTGGGCTCACCTGAGTTGCCAGAGGTGAAGAGGACGACGGCGCCCCGGTCGGGGTCCTCGTTCGACTCGCTCACCACCATCGGGTGGCGGCGCTCCCACGGTGTCTCCTCGAAATGGCGGACGAAGTCCACCTCGCTCCCCGGGGCGCTGTCGCCCAGCACCACGCGGTGCCGCAGGCCCGGCAGGCGGGCGGCCATCTTCGACAGCGCCTCCGCGTGCTCGGTCCCCGCCCAGCGGTCGGCCGTCACACAGACGCTCGCGCCCACCCGGGCGAGGGTCCGCTCCAGCTCGCGCGCGCCGATGGTCGGCATGACCGGCGCCACCACCGCGCCCACCCGGACGCAGGCCAGCATCAGCGCGCTCAGCTGCCACCAGTTGGGCAGCTGGATCGCGACCACGTGGCCCGGCCGCACCCCCAGCTCGTGCAGGGCGCCGGCGAAGCGCTCCACGTACCGCGCGTACTCGCTGTACGTGAGCCTGCGCATCCCCACGCCCGAGCGGTAGGCGATCATCGCGGGCGCGTCGGGAATCAGCTCCCGCCAGCGGCGCAGGTCGTCCAGCGGGCCGACGTCACGCCAGACGCCGTCCGCCCGGTACTTCCGTACCAGCTCATCGGCGGGTCGCAGGCCGAAGATCGCCGGTCCGTGGATCTCGTCGCTCACGACTGGTTTGGCCATATAGAGGTAAACGTGGAGTACACGCCCGATAGGTCACATTTAACGAGTGACATAAGTCACATTCACACCACAAGCATATCAACCGGTGGTGAGACCGGAGGCCGCCCGGACCAGGGAATCCAGTACGGGACGGATCAGGGGATGGTCCTCGGCCCCGCGCCGGACCGCGGCGAAGACCCGGCGCGTGGCGGCGGGACCCGCCACCGGGCGGACGACCGTGCCCTTCAGGTCCATGCCGCGCAGCGCGGACCGCGGCACCAGCGCGACCCCGGCGCCCGCGCCCGCCAGCGCGACGACGGCGTGGAAGTCGTCCGAGGAGTGCACGAGGCGCGGCTGGAACCCGGCCAGCTCGCAGGCCAGCTGCATCACGTCGTGACAGGGATTGCCCGGGTACGGGCCGATCCAGTCGCTGTCGGCCAGCTCGGCGAGGACCACGCGCGCGCTCAGGCCGAGCGGATGCGCGGCGGGCAGGACCGCGTCGAACGGCTCCGCGTACAGCGGCACGCGGAACAGCCGCAGGTCGTCCTCGCGGGGGGCGCCCCGGTACTCGACGGCGACCGCGAGATCCGCCTGGCCGTCCAGCACCATCGGCAGGCTCTCGTCGCCCTCGGCGTCCCGTACCCGTACCCGTATGTCCGGGTGCAGCCCGGCCAGCTCCCGGAGCGCCGGCGCCAGCACCTCGGCGATCCCGGTCGCGAACGCGGCGACGGTCACCTCCCCGGCGGCCCCACCCGCGTACGCCGCGAGCTCGGCCTCGGCGCGCTCCAGCTGGGCGAGGACGGCGTGCGCGTGCGCGAGCAGGATCTCCCCGGCAGCGGTCAGCCGCACGCCCCGACCGCTGCGGGTCAGGAGCGTGTGCCCGGTCTCCTGCTCCAGGGCGGCGAGCTGCTGCGAGACGGCGGAGGGGGTGAGGTACAGCGCGGCGCCCGCGGCGGTCACCGTGCGGTGGTCCGCCACGGCCCGCAGTATCCGTAGGCGCCGGGGGTCGATCACGGGTCCTAGGTTACGGCCGCGTGGTGGTGGGCGCGGGTCACTGATTGTCCTCAATCGCCGGACGGGCTGGGTTTGCCGTGGTGACGGGGGGCGGGGCCTGCGGAGGTACGTATGTCCGGACTGCATGTTTTACGGCGCCTCAGGAACCCCGAACATTCACGTTCGCCATGCGCCACAAAACACGCTTTACGTCCGGACACACGCACCTCCTCCGACCCCACCCCCCTCACGCCGAGGGTGAGCTCAACGACCCCGCCCGCCCGGGGAGCCCCGCCTCCGCCCGGTGGACAGTGCCGCTTACCAACGTCCTCAAACGCCGGACGGGCTGGAGTATGCCCCTGCCCGGTACGCAAGCGCGGCTTACCGATGTCCTCAAACGCCGGACGGGCTGGAAGTGGCCCCGGTGGTCTCCAAGGCCGGACGGGCCGGGGGTTGTCTTGGACGCGGGCGTGGAAGGGGGACGGGCAGGGGTCGTGTCCGGAACGTAGAGCGTGTTTTGTGTCGCGTGGCTACCGGTGAACTGAACAAGTCCCCGAACGCGACGTAAAACATGCAGTGCAGGACACGACCCCTGCCCGGCCCCCGGCAACAACCCGCGCATACGCAACCGGCCCGCAGCGGGCACAACCAAGCCCGTCCGGCGATTGAGGACAAGAAGCGCGACCCCGTCGCGGGCTAAAGCGACGCCCTCGCCGCGACGAACGCCGAGACCGCCTCCAGCACGTCTCCCTCCGAATGCGCCGCGGACAACTGCACCCGAATCCGCGCCGCCCCCATCGGCACCACCGGGTACGAGAACCCGATCACGTACACCCCCCGCTCCAGCAGCAGCTCCGCCATCCGCCCCGCCTCCGCCGCGTCCCCGATCATGACCGGCGCGATCGCGTGGTCGCCGGGCAGCACGTCGAAGCCCTCCTCGGTCATCCGGGAACGGAAGAGCGCGGTGTTCGCGTTGAGCCGGTCCCGCAGCTCACCCGCGCTCTCCAGCAGGTCGAGGACCTTGATGGACGCCGCCGCGATGACCGGCGCGAGCGAGTTGGAGAAGAGGTACGGGCGGGACCGCTGGCGCAGCAGCGCGACGATCTCCGCGCGCGCCGCCACGTACCCGCCGGACGCACCGCCGAGCGCCTTGCCCAGCGTGCCGGTCAGGATGTCGACGCGGTCCATCACGCCGTGCAGTTCGGGGGTGCCGCGCCCGTTGGGGCCGACGAAGCCGACCGCGTGCGAGTCGTCCACCATGACCATCGCGTCGTAGCGGTCGGCCAGGTCGCAGATCTCGGCGAGCGGGGCGACGTACCCGTCCATGGAGAACACGCCGTCCGTGACGATCAGCCGCCGCCGCGCGTCCTGCGACTCCTTGAGCCGGGTCTCCAGCTCGGCGAGGTCGCGGTTGGCGTAGCGCAGGCGGCGCGCCTTGGAGAGCCGGATGCCGTCGATGATGCTGGCGTGGTTGAGCGCGTCGGAGATGACCGCGTCCTCGGCGCCGAGGAGGGTCTCGAAGACTCCGCCGTTGGCGTCGAAGCAGGAGGAGTAGAGGATCGTGTCCTCCTGGCCCAGGAAGGCGGAGAGGCGCTGTTCCAGCTCCTTGTGGATCTCCTGGGTGCCGCAGATGAAGCGTACGGACGCCATCCCGTAGCCCCACCGGTCGAGCGCGTCCTTGGCGGCGGCGACGACCTCGGGGTGGTCGGCGAGGCCGAGGTAGTTGTTGGCGCAGAAGTTGAGGACGTCCCCGCCGGCGGGGGCGCCGCCGGCCGTGACGGCGACGGAGGCGTTCTGCGGGGTGGAGATCACCCGCTCGGGCTTGAAGAGACCCGCGTCGCGGATCTCGTCGAGGGTGGTGCGGAGGTCGTCCCGTACGGACGTGAACATAACTGACTCCAAGGAGGCGGGGCGGACCGGCGGAAGGGGGACGTCTCAGACGGTCCAGTCGAGAATGATCTTGCCGCTGCGGGCGGTCGCGGCCTCGTCGAAGGCCGCGTCGAAGTCCTGGTAGCCGTAGCTGCCGGTGATGACGGGGCTCAGGTCCAGGCCGCCTTCGAGGAGGACGGTCATCGCGTACCACGTCTCGTACATCTCACGGCCGTAGATGCCCTTGATCGTGATCATGGACGTGACGATCTTCGACCAGTCGACGGCGAACTCGTCGGCGGGCAGGCCGAGCATCGCGATCCGGCCGCCGTGGGTCATGTTGTCGACCATGTCCCGCACGGCCTCGGGGCGGCCCGACATCTCCAGGCCGATGTCGAAGCCCTCCTTGAGGCCGAGTTGGCGCTGTGCCTCGGCGATGCCGTGGTGCGTGACGTCCAGGGCGAGGGTGGCGCCGACCTTGCGGGCGAGTTCGAGGCGGGCCGGGCTGACGTCGGTGATCACGACGTTGCGCGCGCCGGCGTGCCGGGCGACGGCGGCGGCCATGATCCCGATGGGGCCGGCGCCGGTGATCAGGACGTCCTCGCCGACGAGCGGGAAGGAGAGCGCGGTGTGGACGGCGTTGCCGAAGGGGTCGAAGATCGCGGCGACGTCGAGGTCCACGGGGGCGCGGTGCACCCAGACGTTGGAGGCGGGCAGGGCGACGTACTCGGCGAACGCGCCGTCGCGGCCGACGCCCAGGCCGACGGTGCTGCGGCAGAGGTGGCGGCGGCCGGCGAGACAGTTGCGGCACCGGCCGCAGACGAGGTGGCCCTCGCCGCTGACGAGGTCGCCGACCGCGACGTCCTGGACGTCGGCCCCGACGGCGGCCACCTCGCCGACGAACTCGTGGCCGAGGACGCGGGGGGTGGTGACGGCGTGCTGGGCCCAGCCGTCCCAGGAGCGGATGTGCAGGTCGGTACCGCAGATGCCGGTACGGAGCACCTTGATCAGTACGTCTCCGGGGCCGGTGACCGGCTCCGGCACATCCATGAGCCACAGCCCCGGCTCGGCCTTCTGTTTCACAAGTGCCTTCATGGGGGTGGCTCCCGGGGTGAGGGTGGTGCTGAGCTGATCGGTGATCCGTGATCGCTGGTCGGCGTTCACGCCCCCAATCTGCCGAGCGCGGGTCGTCCAGTCCATCGAGGATTTCTTAACCGGCCCAACAGCGCACCTTCACGCCCCGGCGCGACACCGCTTCCGCCCTGGCGCGCCTTCGCCTGGGGCGGTGGTGTGCCCCTGCGCGGGCCACTCGACGGAACCGAACTCACCGGGCATCAGCGGGACGGGCATGGGCACGGCCCACACGGCAAGCCCGGCAACGGCGAACCGGGCAACGCGCCTCCCCGCACTCCGCCGAGCCGAGGCCCCTTTCCGCCCCCGGGGCCGACCACCCACGCCCGCCCGATCGACCGCCTCGGCGCCTTGGGTACGAGCCGCCGCCCCGTCCTGCGGACGGTCGCCCACGCCCGGTTCGACAACCGGACTGTTCTGCACGCCGTCGAGGCCGGAATCCACCACCAGGGGCCGAGACTCCCGGCCGGACGCGCCCGACGCGCCACCGCCGGGGGCGGACGCTGCCTCAGCCTCCCGGGCAGCAACATCACCCGACGCGTCGGAATCCGCCGCCACGGGGTGCGACCATCCGGCCGGTACGTCCGACACCCCGCCGGCCGGAGCCGAACCTGCCCCGGTCCCCGGGACAACCGCGGCCCCCGACGCACGGGAGTCCGGAGCCCCTGCGTGGGGCCGTCCGGCCGCTGCGTCGGAGGCCCGATCGGCGAGATCCGATACGCCCTCGGTCTCCGGGATCGCAACGACGCCCGACGCGGCGGACTCCGACGCCACAGGGCCCGAGCACCGGACCGGTGCGTCGGACGCCCCGCCGACGGGAGCCGACACTCCCTCCGTCCCCGGAATCACCGGGCGAGGCTGCGGGCCGGGTGCATCGGACACCGGGTCGGCGGGAGCCGGCACTGCCTCGCCCGCCCGGACCGGAACGACACCCGACGCGGCGGGATCCGATACCCCAGGGCGCGGCCGCCCAGCCGGCGGTGCGTCCGACACACGGTCGCCGGAAGCCGACGCCACCGCCTTTGCGCGGTCGGCGGGCCGCACGCTCCGCAGAGGTACGAGCGATGCCCGCCCCGCAGGCTGCGCCTGTGGGCCGTCCGGAGCGACCACGTGGAGTCGCCGCAGCGGCACCACCGACATCCGCGCGGACCTGGCGGGCGGGGTCGTACCGGCTTGGCCCGACGTGGCCGTGGACCGCGCGGCGGTCGTACGGTCCGACGCGTCGGAGGCGTTCCGCGACGGCCCGGACAACGTCCGTCCCGCAGGGGCGGCGACGGGCGAAGGGGACGGAGCGGACCGGCTTCCGGTGTCCGCCGTCGCGCGCCGCCCGGCCGCCGCCGGTACGTCCCGGATCCCCGCGTGCAGGAGCCTCAACGGCACCACCGACATCCGCCCCGTGGACGAAGGCGCGGGCGCGGAACCGGGCGGCTCGGAAGCCGTCTCGGGCCGTACGGCCATCCGTGCGTCGGCCGTCGGGGCGGACGGCCGACGCACGGTGGTTCGGACCGGGAGCCGGGGCGCCGGCGACGACGCCGTCCCGGTGGTTCGCGCGGCGGACGGCGTACTGTCCCTCCGCGCGGCAGGCGCGGGTACGCCGGGCAGGAACAGATCCGGTACTCGGCTCTCCTGACCGGCAGGCGCCTCCAGGGAGTCCGGGGTACGCACAGACTCCGGCGCCTCCGGGACGCCAGGTGCACCCGGCGCCACCGGCACGCGGGACATTCCGACCCTCTCCGGGGCATTCGCGACACCCGAAGTCGCCGAGCCCGCATGGTCCTCCGAGCCTGCCCGCGCGTCCGGCACGTAGGCCGCCCGCACGTCCGGGCCGGTGTCCACAACGCCCGCAGTCTCCCGAACCGCACGCGTCTCCGCCGCCGCCCGCGCGTCCGGCACACGAACCTCGCGCCCCACCGGCGCCCCCGCGGCCTCCGGGGTGCCCCCAGGCTCCAGCATCTCCGAGCCGACGCGCGGGCCCGGCGCCACCGGCACATCCGGCACGTAGGACATCCCCATCGCCGACGGCACCCCGACCCCTTCCGGGGCATCCGCAGCGCGCGCGGGCTCCAAGATCGCACGGGCTCCCGCGCCCGTACCCGCATCCGCCGCCACCCGCGCGTCCGGCACACGAACCTCGCGCCCCACCGGCGCCCCCGGCGCCACCGGCTCATCCGGCACGCGGGACATCCCGCCCACCAACGGAACCCCGACCCCGTCCGAGGCATCCACAACGCCCGTAGTCTCCCGGAGCACCCCGGCGACCGGGGCCACCCGCGTACCGGGCACCCCGGCCTCGCGGCCCACGGTGCCCCTCACGGCGTCCGGGGTGGCCAAAAGCTCCGGCTCCTCCGGGACGACACTCCCGCCCGGGACCGGCCGCGCGCCCGGCCCACCGGAAATCGCCGGCACCGGCGCCCCCGGTGCCGTGCGGGTCAGCAGGACAACGCCCCTCGCCGCCACCACCGCGCCCACCGCTGCCGCCACCACGCCCAGCGCGCCGCCCTGGAGGCGTTCGCCCAGGAGGGTCAGGCCTATGGCGGCCGCCGCTACCGGGTTCGCCAGGGTGAGGACCGCGAGGGGGGCGCCCAGGCCGCCCCGGTAGGCCTTCTGGGACAGGAGCAGACCGCCGGAGGCGAACGCCGCGACCAGCAAGGCCACCCCCGCCACCTGCCACAACGGCAGCGCGTCCGAGCTGCGGGCCGCCGCGGCCACCGTCACCGTCTGGGTCAGGGCCGAGGCGACGCCCGACGTGATCCCCGACGCCGCCGCGTTCCGCAGGCCGGGCTGCGCGCCCGCCGGCCTGGTCAGCAGCGCCACCAGCGCCATCGCGACCGCCGCGACGGCCAGCGCCTGCGGCAGGGTCAGCGTCTCGTCCGGCGTGGTCCCCGCCGCCGTCGTCAGGATGATCGCGAGGCCGACCAGCGTGAACGCCGTACCGCGCCACTCGCCCCTGCTGACCTGCCGGCCCGCGCGTCGCGCGCCGAGCGGCACCGCCGCGACCAGGGTGAGCGCGCCCAGCGGCTGGACCACGGTGAGCGACCCGTACGTCAGGGCCGCGACGTGCAACAGCGCGCCGGTGGCGTTCAGTCCGACCGACGACCACCACGTGCTGCGCCGCAGCAGGGTCAGCAGTCCGGTGCCCGGGTCCGTACGCGCGGCCAACCGCTCCTGGGCCACGGCCGCGGAGGCGTACGCGACGGCGGAGACAAGTGACAGCGCCACGGCGACGAGCGTTCCGCCATTCATCGTGAGCCCCCTGATGAGACGAGTGGAACGGTGTCGGGTACGGCGGATGTGCCAGGTACATCGGAGGCTCGCTGCCCCTCCGGGGGCGAGGCCGACGTTCCCGCCGGCTCGGCGGCCCCGTCCTTGGACGACCGCACGATCAGCGAACCCCGCCTCGGCAGCCGGATGAACGCCAGCGCCACCCCCAGCAGCGCCACCGCCACGATCGCGTCGAGCCAGTAGTGGTTGGCCGTGGACACGACCACGAACAGCGTCATCAGCGGATGCAGCAGCCACAGCCAGCGCCACCGCGAACGCGTCGCCGCGATGAGGCCGACCGCCACCATCAGCGCCCACCCGACGTGCAGCGACGGCATCGCGGCGAACTGGTTCGACAGCTGGTCGCTCGCCGGGCTCGCCCCGTACACCGTCGGGCCGAACACCTGCCCGGTGTCGATGAGGCCCGTCGAGGCCAGCATCCGCGGCGGTGCCAGCGGCACCAGCAGGTGCAGGACGAGCGCGGCTCCCGTCAGCGCGGTGAGAACCCGCCGGGACCAGACGTAGTGGACGGGCCGACGCCAGTACAGCCAGGCCAGAAAGAGCACCGTGGCCGGGAAGTGCACCGTCGCGTAGTACGTGTTCACGACATGGACGAGCGTGTCGCTGTGCAGCAGGGCGCCCTGCACGGCGCTCTCACTCGGCAGATGGACGGCCCGCTCGAAGTTCCAGACATCGTGGGCGTTGCTGAACGCTTCCCCCGTACGGCCGTCGGCGACCTGCCTGCCGAGCTTGTAGACGAGGAAGAGTCCGACGACGAGCAACAGCTCGCGGACGAGGGGCGGTCGGGCGGAAGGTACCTGCTTCCGTTCGGCGGGCCCAATTCGGGCGTTCATTCACCCGACCCCTTTGCGTGGACGACACGGCGTGGTGCTCACGGCGCGTTGAAGCGGTGACGCGGTCGTGCCACGCCCTATCGATACGCCACTGTACCGATACGGATCCGTATCGGTACAGTGGCGTATCGGTACACTGCCGTATCGACGCCCGGATCGATACCTGATCCGGCATCCAGAAGGAGAGACGATGACGCCGCAGCAGCGCCGCTCCAAGATCACGCCGGAACGGGAGCTGGAGTTCTACGAGGCCGCTCTCGACCTGCTCAGAGAAGGCGGGTACGACGCGCTGACCATGGAGGGCGTCGCCGCGCGCACGCGCTGCGGGAAGTCCACGCTCTACCGCCAGTGGCGTACGAAGCCGCAGCTCGTGGCAGCCGCGCTGCGCGGCACCCGCTGTCTCGCGCTGGCGAGTGTCGACACCGGCACCCTGAAGGGCGACCTGCTCGCGGCGGCCTGTACGGCGGGGGCGGGTTCGGGGCGTGACACGACGCTGATGCACGCGCTCAGCCACGCCGCCCTCCAGAACCCCGAGCTGCTGCGGGCGTTGCGTGAGGCGCTGATCGAGCCGGAGATCGCGGCGATCGACGCGATGATCCGACGCGCCGTGGCGCGCGGCGAGATCGCCGCCGACAATCCGGCGGCGGAGTTCGTGGCGGCCCAGCTCATCGGTGTCGTACGGGCCCGGCCGATGCTGGAGGGTCGGCACGCGGACGAGACGTACCTCACGCGCTTCCTGGAGGCCGCGATCTTCCCGGCGCTCGGACTGAGGGCGGGGCCCTGCGCCGTGAAGGCCGCCCGGGAGAGCGTCACACCGCCCGTCCGCGAGAGCGCGACGACAAACGCCCGCGACGGCGCCACGACACTTGCCCGCGCGGGCGTTCTCGCCGGAGTCACCCGGCCCTCATGACCGGTGGACCGTCGTCCAAGAGCGGATGACAACGGTCCACCCGCGCCGCACCGTGGGGACGGGGGCGGCGCGCCTCGGGCCGGTGGCCCCTCCCCCGGGAGGGGCCACCGGCGTGCGGGGCCGAACACACGGCGAGCACGAGCGCACACCGAACACACACCGCGAACACACCAGCACGCGCACCAGGGGCCCCACGACGGCCCACGAGTACCCCCTTGAACGGCCTCACGAAGGACGGCAGCGTGGCATATGCCAGGCGGGTTGGCCTGCGGTTCTTCCCCATCGACACTTACCGGCGCGCCCGTCCGGAGAGGTAGGCGGACCGCGTGCGTCCGTCTCTCCGCGCGACCGGTCAAAGACGTATTCCATAGTGATCCGGACGTTGTCCCGACCGATACAGGTCAGCCATGAACACTCCGGAAGCGATCGCCTTCCCTCGCACACGTGGCGGTCGGCGGACGGGAGAAGCCGCCGAAGCCGGGCCGACACGCCTTCCGCAGCGATCCCCACGGGCTCACGATCAGTCAATTTCAGCCAGGCAGTGGCCAATTGATATGTAGTTGACGATCCGACCCGGGCATATACGCTCCATCAGTCACCCCCACAGCAGAGCAGCGCTCCGGCGCACCACCGGCACGCCCTCGGCACACAACCGGCACATACCGCTCCTCTCGTCGTATACAGGAGGCCGATCATGACCCGTGTCTCGGAACAGACCTCGGCCCAACAGCTGCCCGCTGTGCCGTTCTACTGTCCCTTCCCGCCCGTCAGGCACCCGGCTGTCGACACCTTCAACCAGGTGACCGTGGAGTGGATGCTCCAGCAGCGGCTCGACACCGACGAGCACCAGATCGAACGGCTGGCCGTCTGCGACTTCGGCGGCCTCACCGCGTCGACGATGCCGTACGGGCAGCTGGAACCACTGACGCTCATGTCCAAGTTCCACGCGGTGCTGTTCTCACTCGACGACAGTGTGTGCGACGAGTCCGGTGCCACCGCCGATCTGCTCGCCCAGGAGACCTCGCGCATCATGCGCGCCCTTGAGGCCCCCGCCGCCCACTCTCCCGGCGACTCGCCGCACACCTCCGCCCTGCGCGCGCTGCGCACGGATCTGGAACTCCTCGCGTCGCCCAAGCAGTTACGGCGCTGGACGGACGCGATGCGGGTGTACACCTCGGGCGTGGTGTGGGAGGCCTCCTGGCGCAGGAGCCCCGGACTGCCCACGCTGGACGACTACATCACGCTCTGGATGCGGTCCATCGGCATGGCGCCGTCCACCGCGATGATCGAGATCGTCGGCGGCTTCTCCGTACCGGACCGGGACATGGAGGATCCGCGCGTCCGCGCCCTGACGGAGATCACCTGGACGCTCGTGAGCTGGGACAACGACCTGTACTCCCGCAACAAGGAACTCCAGCGGGCCGACGACAACCTCAACCTGATCGACGTCCTGTGCCGGGAACACGACTGCGATCCCTCTCGTGCGCTGGTGCGGGCCGTGGCGATGCGGGACCGCGTCATGGTGCTCTTCGAACGGCTGTCGGAGCAGGTGGCCAAGGAGGCGCACACCGCGCTGCGCCGGTACGTGGAAGGGCTCGCCCAGTTCGTGCGCGGTCACCTCGACTGGGCGTCCGCGTGCCCGCGCTACCGGGTGCCGTCGGGGCCCGGGGCGACCCCCGGCGGGTGGTGGAAGCAGCATCCCGCCGACGACAGCCCGGAGCCGCTCCCCCTCCCCACCATCGCCTGGTGGTGGGACCAGTTGGAGCCGTCCCACTGACACACCGGCGCGACGCCCGGGCCCGGTCCCACCGACACCGGCGCCGTGCCCGGACGCGCCCCACCGACACCGGCACAGGCCGCCGGGCCCGGGCCGTACTCAGGTCTCAGTGCTCAGTGCTCAACGGTCAGCGCTCAGCGCTCAGTAACCGCGCCACCACCGGGCCACCGCCCGCCATGCCCGCCGTGGCGCCGACCCCTCGCGCTGCGCGGGGATCATCCCCGCCAGCGGTGCGGGTCCGGCGCCCGCGCCCACGTCCGGGACCGGCTCGTGCGCCGGGGCCGCCGCCGCGGCCCCCACCGGCGCCTCTGGACGCCCGGCCGGGAAGGGCGGCGACACCTGGCGTGGTACGGCGGCCGGCCTCGGCGACTCCACCTGCCACTGCGGGCGTGTCACGTGCGGCGACGCGCTCGGCGGCCCGGTGACGTCCTGCGGCGGCCGGGGCGCGAACGTCACCGGCAGCTCCTGCAACTGACGGGACATCAGTGCACCTGTCCATCGCAACTCGTGCTCCTCCACGGCCAGTTGAATGTCCGGGAGCCGCAGCAGCAGCGCGTCGATGCCCGTGTCGGCGATGGCCCGGCCGATGTCCTGTCCCGGGCACTCGTGGGGGCCGCCACTGAACGCGAGATGCGAACGGTTGCCCTGCATGGACGCGTTGAGGTCGGGCCGTACCACCGGATCGACGTTGGCCGCGGCGATCCCGACCACCAGCGCGTCGCCCGCCTTGATGCGCTGGCCGCCCAGCTCGGTGTCACCGACGGCCCAGCGGCCGAAGATCGTGGTGAACGGCGGTTCGTCCCACAGCGTCTGCTCGACCGCCTCGGGCAGTGTCATGTGCCCACCGCTCAACTGGGCTCGGAACCGGGGGTCGGTGAGCACCATGCGCAGGACGTTGGCGATGAGGTTCGCGGTGGTCTCGTACGCCGCGATCAGCACCAGCCGCAGGTGCTGGCCGACCTCGTCGTCGGTGAGGCCCGCCGGGTGCTCGGTGAGCCAGGTCGCGAAGTCCTCCTCGGGCGCGATCCGGCGGCGTGCCACCAGCCTGTTCAGGGCGGCCATGACGTACGCGTTGGACTCGATCGCGGTCTCGGTGCCCTTGATCATGTCGCGGGCGGCCTCGACCAGCCGGTCGTTGTACTCCTCCGGCATGCCGATGATCTGTGCCATCACCATCATCGGCAGGTGCTCGGCGAACCGGCTGACGAGGTCGGCCCTGCCCTCCTGGCAGAAGTCGTTCACCAGGCGGTTGCTGTACCGGTTGATGTAGCGCCTGACCCCCCGGTGGTCGATCCGGGCGAGGGAGTCGGTGACCGCGCCGCGCAGCCGTTCGTGGTCGGCGCCGTCGGCGAAGACGCAGATGGGCTGCCAGGTGAAGACCGGGGCGAGCGGGTGGTCGGGGGCCACGGAACCGTCGTGCAGGGCGCGCCAGCGGCGGGCGTCCCGGGAGAACTGCGAGGGGGTACGGGTCATGTGGAGGTTCTCGCTGTGGCCGAGGACCAGCCAGGCGGGCACGTCGCCCTGGAGCAACACGGGTGCCACGGTGCCGTGTTCGGCGCGCAGCTTCTCGTACAGGCCCATGGGGTCGTTCTCGGCCTCGGGGCCGTACAGCCGGCGCAGTCCGTTGGGGGTGAGGCTGTCCGGGGTGAAGGTCAGGCCGTGGGCGGGGCAGCCGGGGGGCGGCGCCCCGTGGTCGTCCGTCCCGGGTCGGTCGGAAAAGGGGGTGGTCACGGTCACTCCAGGAATCGGGCCGGAAGGTCCGGAAGGTCAAGGGGGTGCGGGGCGATGTGGAAACGGGGAAACGGGGAAACGGGGAAACGGGGAAGAGGAAGGCGCCGGTCAGCCGGGCGGGAGCGCCAGCGCGTGCAGATAGCGCATCAGCGTCAGCAGCACGTCGCGGCTCGACGCCCGCAGCCGCGCGTCGCAGTCGACCATGGGCACCTCGTCGGGCAGGTCGAGGGCGGTCCGCAGCACCTCGACGGGGTGGTGCGGCGCGTCGGGGAAGGTGTTGACCGCGACGACGAACGGCACGCCGCGCTCCTCCAGCCGTCCGATCACGTCGAAGCTGACTTCGAGGCGCCGGGTGTCGACGAGGACGACCGCCCCGAGGGCCCCTTCGAAGAGGCCGTTCCACAGGAACCAGAAACGCTCCTGACCTGGCGTGCCGAAGAGGTACAGCACCAGGTGTTCCGTGATGCTGATGCGGCCGAAGTCCATGGCGACGGTGGTGGCGGTCTTGCTCTCCACCCCCTTGTTGTCGTCGACGCCCACCCCGGCCTGGGTCATGGTCTCTTCGGTGGTGAGGGGTCTGATCTCGCTGACCGAACCCACCATCGTCGTCTTGCCGACGCCGAATCCGCCCACGATCACGACCTTCACCGCGGAGGTGGCCGTGGTGGGCAGAACGTCTTCGGTACGCGGCCCCGCGACGCCGCCCGCGCGCGTGCCCGCGACCGCGTCAGAGCTTCTGGAGTCCATGCATCACCGCTTCGAGGAGGGACCGGTCGGGAAGTGCCGCGCGGACGACGGGCGCCCGCGACTCGACCATGTGGGTCGCGAGGAGTTCGGTCAGCAGGGCGGTCACCACGCTGAACGGGAGAGTCAGGTAGGCGGACAACTCCGCGACGGACAGGGGCGCCCGGCACAGCCGGAGGATGGCCGCCTGCTCCGGCTGAACCGTCGGTGACGGTTCGTCACGTGCCACGATCATGGTCACCAGGTCGAGTTCGGCGCGCTCGGCGCCGTCGGGCCCGCCGGTGATCACGTACAGCCGTTCCGGATCCCCCACGTCCGCCTCGGGACGACGGCGTTCTCGTTGGGGAGGGGTCATCCGGCCAGCCCGTCGTGGCGCGGCGGGCTGGTGAGGTGGGCGCCGATACGGACGACCATGTCCCGCATCCGGGCGCCGACCAGGCCGGCGTCGACCGTCTCGTCGGCGAGGACGGCGAGGTACGCGCCGGTCCCGGCCTCCATCAGGTAGAAGAAGCCGCCCCCGACCTCGATGACGACAAGTCTCATCCGGCCGTCGCTGAGGGGGATCTCCGACGCGACGGCGGCGGCCAGGCTCTGGAGTCCGGCGCAGGCCGCCGCGAGGCGGTCGGCGACGTCGGGGTCGCCGCCGTGCCGGGCGATGCGGAGACCGTCCGCGGAGAGGACCACGATCTGCTGGATCTGCGGTACGCCGTCGGCCAGTTCCTTGAGCATCCAGTCCATGTTCGCCCTCTGCTGGATCACTTCACGTCTCCCTTGCCCCACGCGTCGTCTGATTCGTCCCGGTCGCCGGGCCGGCCCGGCGCCTCCCCCGCGTCGGCGGGCGGCTCCTGCGCGGTGCCGTTGACCGCCTTGGTGAACGCTTCGAGCCAGATGCCGGGCCCCGGCTTCTGCGCGGGCGCGCCGCCGGGGCCGCTGTCGGCCGCGGTGCCGGAGCTGGAGCCTGAGCCGGCTGCGGTGCTGTGACCGTTGCCATTGCCGTTGCCGTTGCCGTTGCCGTTGCCGTTGCCGTTGCCATGACCGATGCCATTGCTCCGGCCGCCGTTGCCCGGCGCGCCGCCAGGGCCGCCCCGGTGCTCGGGTGCCTGCGCCCCCACCGTGGCGCGGCGGCCGAGGTTGTGCGAGCCGAGGGGGGCACGGCCCCGGCTGCGCCGTTGCGGCAGCCCGTTCTCGGTCCACTCCGTGACGACGGGCGCGTCGTCCTCCAGGGCGGCGGCGACCGGGGCGGGCCGCTGCGGTCCTGTGACCGGCCGGGGCACCTGCGCCCCGGGACGCGCCTGCTCCCCGGGACGTACGTGCTCCCCGGGGCGCACCCGGTTACCGGGCCGCAGCGCGTCGGCCGTCGGCAGCTCCGCACCGCTGCCCCGGGGCAGCGCCGAGGCGCCGATGCCGTGCGCGATACCGGGCGCGGGACCGGTGGTGATGACATCGCGCGGTACGACGAGGACGGCGCGGACCCCGCCGTACGCGGACTGCCGCAGCGACACCTGGAGGTTGTACATCTGACAGAGCCGGCCGACGACGGCCATGCCGAGGCGGGGTGTCTCGCCGAGGTCGTTGAGGTCGATACCGGCCTGGGCCTGCGCGAGCATGCGCTCGGCCCTGGTCCTGGCCTCCTCGCTGAGGCTGACGCCGCCGTCCTCGATCTCGATCGCGATGCCGGTCTGCACCTCGACCGCCGTGACGTGGACGCGGGTCTGCGGCGGCGAGTAGCGGGTGGCGTTGTCGAGGAGTTCGGCGCAGGCGTGGATGAGCGGTTCGACGGCGGTGCCGATGATCGCGACCTTGGCGATCGAGTGCAGGTCGACCCGCTGGTACTCCAGGATCCGGGACATCGCGCCGCGCAACACGCTGAACAGCGGTACGGGCTTGGGCCATTGGCGGCCGGGGCGGGCCTTGCCGAGCACCGCGATGCTGTCGGCGAGCCGGCCGATCAGCGCGGTGCCGTGGTCGATCCGCAGCAGGTCGTCGAAGACCTCGGGGTTGCGGCCGTGGTGCTCCTCCATCTCCCGCAGTTCGCTGGCCTGTTGGTGCACGATGGCCTGCACGCGGCGGGCGATGTTCACGAAGGAGCGCTGCGCGGACTCACGCATGGCCTCTTCGTTGTCGACGATGTCCAGCACCGAGCGCAGCAAGGCGCGCTGTGCCGGGGGGAGTTCGCGGTAGTTCTCGTCGCCGTCCACCACCACGCGGATCACCTCCAGGGGTGATTCGCCCTGGCGCAGCCGGTGGATCGCGGCGGGCATCAGCTCCTTGCCGAGCCGTACGGTCTCCTCGTCGTGCTCGGCGAGATACCGCTCCAACAGCGCGACGCGGTGGGCGTACCGCTCGTGGAGCGTACGGACCGCCCTGCCGCGCCGGGCCAGTTCGGCCGCGTACCAGGTGACCACGACGGTCGCGACGGCGCCGTACAGCACGATCGGTATCCGGGCGGCGTCGGCGACGACGGCCACGGTGGCTGTCGTCGCCGCGACCATCAGGGCGGCGGGGAGCGCCAGGGTGCGGGCGACGGGGGGCGCTTGATCAGTCGGGGGTGCTTCAACACGAACCATGTAAGCCCTCTGGCGGTCGATTCAGTCGGATCAACAGTCGGATCATTCGAATGATTCAGACAGGTGCGAACAAATGCCTGATTTCATCTCAACTCGGCGCGCTCCGCGAGAGCCTAGCCCGGCCGAATCACCGCATCGGCATAATCGTTCAACCTCCTGCACGACCCGGTCCGGCGGGCATAGACTCGCGCCTTCGCACGCTGCGCGTCCGCGACAGCACGAAGAGTGACCACGACGATACGATCATCGAACAGGTGAGCGATTACCGCTCCAGGTCCGTGCGTGCCCCGGCGCGCCCGGCCCCCGGCGCCGGGCAGGGTTGCCCATACCACCCGATACTGGACGCATGAGCCGACACGGAGAGCTGGGCACGGCCCTGCACCGCTGGCGTGACCGGATCACCCCGGCCGAGGCCGGGCTGCCCGCCGACCAGTCCCGCCGACCGCCCGGCCTGCGCCGGGAGGAGCTGGCCGACCTGACCGGGCTGTCCGTGGAGTACATCGTCCGGCTGGAACAGGGCCGGGCGACCTCGCCGTCCGTCCAGGTCCTCACCACCCTGGCCCGCGCTCTGCGGCTGTCCGACGGTGAGCACCGGCACCTGTTCCTCCTCGCCGGGCAGTCCCCGCCCGCCACCGGACATGTCTCGGACCACGTCCCGCCGAGCGTGCGGCGCCTGCTCGACCAGCTGACCGGCACGCCGTGCGGGGTGTACGACGCCGCCTGGAACCTGATCACCTGGAACCCGCTGTGGGCCGCCCTCCTCGGGGACCCGTCGACGCAGCAGGGCCGCGGCCGCAACGCCGCCTGGCAGCACTTCGCCGGACTGCCCAGCCGGATCAGCCACACGCTGGAGCAGGAGGCGCGCTTCGAGGCCGCCGTCGTCGCCGACCTGCGGGCCGCGACCGTCCGCTACCCCACCGACGAGAAGCTGCGGTTCCTCATCGGCGACCTGCGCCGCGTCAGCGGCCGGTTCGGGCAGCTGTGGAACTCCCGTATCAACGGGTTCCACGAGAGCGACACCAGGACCGTCCATCACCCGGATGTCGGACCGGTGGACGTCGACTGCGACACGCTCGTCGCGCCCGGCAACGACCTGCGGATCGTCACCTGCTCGGCCGCGCCCGGTACGCCGGAGGCCGACCGGCTCAAGCTGCTGGACGTCATCGGGCCCGAGCGGATGGCGGAGGCCGACCCGTCCCTGGTCCCGGATCCGACCCTGTCGGCGCCGGTGACCTCCCCCGCACCGGCCACCGCCTCGACCCCCGATCCCGCCGACCACTGACCGCCGGACCCGACCGCTGACCCGCGGTCGTCACCCGATCGGGTGCGCGGTCGCCTCCCTCACTCAGGGTGTACGGATGTACGGGCGGCGGACGCCCGTACGTCCGGACGGCGCAGGTGGCGGTGCGGGGAGCGCCCACCGTTCCTACCGTGGCTGAATGATCATCAGATCCGCGACGCGCTCCGCGCTCTCCGGGACGGTGGCCCTAGCCACCGGCCTGCTGGTCCTCCTGCCCGCGCCCTCACCGGCCGCCGCCCACACAAGGACCGAACCCCTCCCGCCGGCCGCCGGTTCCTCCGGCACCGCCGATCGCGCGCTGCTGTACGAACCGGGGACGCGGGTACGCCCCGCCCCGGGCGCGCCCTCGCCCCCGAGCGAGGTCTCCGCCCTGTCCTGGCTGGTCGCCGACGCCGCGACGGGTGATGTCCTCGCCGCCCACAACGCCCACCGCCGGCTGCCGCCCGCGAGCACCCTCAAGACCCTCTTCGCCGTCACCGCCCTGCCGCACCTGTCCGAACACGCCCGGCACACGGTCACCGAGGACGACCTGGCGGGGATCGGCGAGGGGAGCAGCCTGGTCGGGGTGATCCCCGGGCAGTCCTACAAGGTGGCCGACCTGTGGCGCGGTGTGTTCCTCAGCTCCGGCAACGACGCGGTGCGGGTCCTCGCCGCGATGAACGGCGGCTGGGACTCGACGGTGACCCAGATGCGGGAGAAGGCGCGGATGCTGGGCGCGCTCGACACCCATGTCGTGTCCCCGGACGGCTACGACGAGCCGGGCCAGGTGTCCTCGGCGTACGACCTGGCCGTGTTCGGCCGTACGGGCCTGGCCTCACCGGAGTTCGTACGGTACAGCTCGACCGCCGAGGCGCAGTTCCCCGGCGACAAGGGCACGTACGGCATCCAGAACACCAACCGGCTGCTCAGCGGGGCGGGCGGGGTGGAGCGCTACCCGGGGCTGATCGGCGTCAAGAACGGCTACACCTCGCGGGCGGGCAACACGCTCGTCGCCGCCGCCCGGCGCGGCGACCGGACGCTGCTGGTGACGGTGATGAACCCGCAGTCGGGCGCGTCGCAGGCGGTGTACGAGGAGGCCAGGTCGCTGCTGGACTGGGGCTTCGCCGCCGAGGGCCAGGTCACCCCGGTGGGCTCGCTGCGTCCCGCGCCGGCCGATCCGGTGACTCCGCCCAGCCGCCAGGCCGGGAAGGCGGTACGGGGCGGGGCGCGGAGTGACTCGGAGGAGACCGAGCGCATCCTGCGGAGGGAGCGGACGGAGCGGACCGAGCAGATGAAGCGCACCGGGCAGGCCGGAGGAGGCGAGACCGCGCCCGGAGTGGTGGGCGAGCCGATGACCGGAGCGGTCGGCGGGGCGCACGGGCCCGAAGTGCGGGCCGGCGCGGGGGCGTCGGGCCCCGGAGGCCGGGAGTCCGACACCGCCGCGGGGTCGGGCGGGTCCGGCGGGTCCTCGTACCTCATGCCGACGGTGGTCATCGGCGCGGCGGTTCTCGCGGCGCTCGCCCTCTTCACCGTCCGCGCGGTACGGCGCCGGCCGCGCCGCCGCTGAAGCGCGCTGCCGGCGAGCGTCGCCGGCGCGCTACCAGTGCGCGGGGCGCACCAGCGTCGGCGGGATCGCGGTGCCGGAGTCGCCCTTCGCGGCGTTCACCTGGCTCTGGGTGAGGAAGATGCTGCCGGTCAGATCGGCGCCGCGCAGATCGGTGTCCCGCAGGTCCGCGCCGATCAGATCCGCCAGCCGCAGGTCGGCGCGGCGCAGGTCGGCGGCGATCAGATACGCGCCCCGCAGGTCCGCGCCGCGCAGGTCGGCGCCCTTGAGTTTCGCCCCGAACAGGTCGGCTCCCCTGCGGTTCTTCCTCTTGCCGCGGACCTGGGCCCGTACCAGCTCACTCGTCCGCAGCAGCAAGGGATTGACCCGCGCCCGGTGCGCCGCGACGTCGATCTCCAGCAGGGCGTCGGGGTCGCTCCGGGCCAGGCGCTCGGTCGCGGCCAGGACGGGGCGGATCTCGGCGTGCACGGTCCTGGCGGGTGCGAGCGTGAGGGCTTCGGTCAAGTACCAGAGGAGTTCGTGGAGCTGGCGCATCACGGGCAGCGCGGCGAACATCTGCCCGGCGGTCCCGGGTGCCTCCCGCCAGTCGCGGCCCGCGAAGGTGACCTGGGAGACCCGCTGTCCGGCGCCGAAACAGTCGTACACCGTGCAGCCCTGGTAGCCCTGGGTCCGCAGGCGGTCGTGGATACCGCAGCGGGAGTCGTCACGGAGGTGGTGGCAGGGGTCCCCGGCCTTCTTCTCGACGGGGAAGTCCGCGGAGACCGAGAAGGTCAGGGCGACGCAGCACAGCCCGAAGCAGTTGCCGCAGTCGGCCCGCAGGGGGGCGGGTTCGGTGGGGCCCGGCTTCTCGGACAACGTCGCTGATCTCCTGCTCTGTACTTCCACGGTCGGCACCGAGCCTACCTCCCGGGGCGCGCCCGCCCCGGCCTGGATCGGCCCACGTGAGGTCAGCCCGTGAGGTCGGCCCGTGACGTCGGCCCGTGAGGTCGGCCCGTGGGATCAGCGGATGCCCGCCATGGCCTGTTCCGCCCGTGCCACCAGTCCGTCGGCGCCGCAGCGCCTCGCGAGTTCCAGACCACGGGTGAGTTCGACGGGGAGGTGGGCGGCGATGCCGTACTCGACGCGGGCGACGGCACGTTCGTACGCGCAGGGTGAGGCGTCGAGATGGTCGACGGCGTGCGCGAGGAGGCCGACCGCCGCCGGTCCCTCCTTCAACGAGGCCTCGCAGCTCAGGGCGACACCGATGGCGGTGTCCGTACCGAAGCGTTCCGCGCGGTCGCGGGCGTACCGGGCCAGCTCCGCCGCGCGGACCGGGTCCGTGTGCGCGAGCGCCCGCGCGAGGTCGCACGCCCACGGCGCCATGACGATGTTGTGCCGGCCCCGGGCCGTCAACGCCCGCCCCGCCGCTTCGAGTTCGGCGACCGCCTCGTCGTGCCGCCCCTGGGCGAGGAGCAGCCGGCCCCGGACGGACTGGGCGTCGGGGATGACGATCGAGGACGAGTACGGGGGTGCGAAGGCGTGGCGCTCGGCCGCTTCCCGGGCCGCTTCGACGTGGCCCCGGGCGAGCAGGGTGTCGATGAGCATGCAGGCCGCGTCCCAGTGCATCGGCAGGCCGTCGCCGACGCGGTCGGCGAGCCGCAGGCTCTCGCGCAGGTACATCTCGGCCTCGTCGAGCCGGCCGCGCCTGCGGTGCGTGTACCCGACGAGCGCGTGGGCGAAGGCGAGAT